>NZ_JBXANU010000016.1:0-150229 GCF_058802085.1 Pseudomonas sp. GW822-FHT02G04 | reverse complement strand
CCCCCCCCCCGCCCTCCCCCCCCCCCCCCCCCCCCCCCCCCCCCCCCAACCCTGGCTCCTACGTGTCTGATTTGCCCTTAACTTATCGGCACTAGGGCTTGCCCCTCACCACAAGAGTGTCCGACCTCTGACTCGTGGTCAGTAATCAAAACGCCACCGACGTCTGCACATACACCGTCCGCGGTTCTCCCACGTACTTGCCCTTGTTGTTGTCATCGAACGAGCGGGTGAAGTACTGGTGATTGAAGATGTTCTTCACCCCCACCGCCACATTCAAATCCGACAGTTTCGGCCCGAAGTCATACGCCGCGCGGCTGCTGAACAACATGTAACCCGGAATCCTGCCGGTGCTGCCATCAGCGCTCTCTGCCGAGGTGTTGGCGTTGTCGGCGAACTGGTCGCTCTGGTAGCTGCTGTCCAGGTTCAGTTTCCAGGCGCCTTCGGTATAACCGACGCCGATCGTGCCTTTGTGTTTCGAGGAGAACGGCACGCGATTGCCCTTGTTCGGCCCGTCTTCGCGGATGGTCGCGTCAACATAGGCGTAAGTCGCGTACACATCGAAACCGGCCAGCGCCGGGCTCAAGTCGTCGAGGGCATAGTTGACGCTGGTCTCGATACCTTGATGACGGGTTTCGCCACGGGCGATCACCGAGTCGTTGGTTTGATTGCTTTCATACTGGTTATCGAAGTTGATCAGGAACGCGCCAATCTCGGCACGCAACGCGCCGTTGTCGTAACGGGTACCCAGCTCCCAGGTGCGGGCCTTCTCCGGTTTGACTTCACCGCTGGTCACCCGGTTGGGCATCTGGCTGTATTGCACGCTGCCGAACGAACCTTCGGTGTTGGCGTAGAGGTTCCAGCTGTCGGTCAGGTGATAGAGCACGTTCAATGCGGGCAGGGCAGTGTTGTAGTCGCCCTTGTATTTCACGTTGGTCAGGTTGTTGGTCTGCTGCGACTCGATCATTTCGTAGCGGATGCCCGGTGTGATCGTCCACTTGCCGATGTCGATCCGGTCGTCGACGAAGAACGCATTGGCTTCGGTACCGCCCCGGGTGTCGCGGTCGTTGCGGCTGTTGGTGGTCGGGAGTTCGTTGCTGGCGATCGGCGTGCGGTAGCGCAGTTCGTGGCCGGCCTCGTTGATATAGCGATAGCCGACGCCGACTTCGTGATTGGTTTGGCCGAGATCGAAGCCTTGGGCGAAACGGGTTTCCAGGCCGCGCACCCAGTACTCGCGTGGCGACAGCGAGAGAAACGTGCCCTGGTCCAGATAACCGCTACGCAGGGTTTTGGTGAAGAACGTATTGGCGGTGAACTCGCGGCGATCTTCCTGATAGCGATAGCCGAAGTTGAACATTGTGCGGCGACCCCAGAACTGGTCTTTCGGGCGGGTCGACTGGTAAGGGTTGGCGTCGTAATCGGCAACGTTCAGCCCGCCGGGCATGTCCGCCTTGCCTTCGTAATACTGGGCCATGGCGTTGAAGCTGTTGGCCTCATCGAGCTGGTATTTGCCTTTGAGGATCAGGTCGTCGATTTCGGTGTCGCTGTGTTCGCGCCAGTCGCCACCGCGGGTGCCCGAGTACAGAATCGCGCCGCCCAGGCCGTTGTCGGCAGTGCCGCCGGCCAGCAGGTTGCCGGTGGTCTTGAAGCCATCGTGGCTGGACGACGGACTGGTTTCGCTCTGGAAACCGCCCTTGACCGTCGCCTCATCGGGAATGGCGCGGGTCACGAAGTTGACCACGCCGCCGACGTTTTGCGGGCCGTAGCGCACCGCACCGCCGCCGCGTACCACGTCGACTGCGTCCATGTTGCCCATGCTGATCGGCGCAAACGACAACTGCGGCTGGCCATAAGGCGCGAAAGGCACCGGAATGCCATCCATCAATACCGTCGAACGGGAGGCCAGTCGTGGGTTGAGCCCGCGAATGCCGAAGTTCAGGGCCATGTCATGGCTGCCGGTGCCGTTGTTGTCCGGCGCATTCACCCCCGGGATACGGTTGAGTACGTCCCGGGCTTGAGTCGCGCCTTGGCGTTCAAACTCTTCGCGACGGATCACGTCGCGAGCGCCGGGGTGTTCGAAGACGTTGGTCTGCGCTGCATCGCCGAGCCAGTCGCCGACCACTTTCGAGGTGTCCAGCTCCAGCGCCGCATCGCCCACCGGTTGCAGGCTGAAGGCATTGTTGCCCTCGGCGCGGGCTTGCAGGCCGGTGCCTTCGAGCAAGGCGTTCAAGCCTTGTTCGGCGGTGTAGTTGCCTTCCAGGCCGCGACTCTGCACACCGCTGGTGACTTGCGAGCCAAAGGAGATCAGCACGCCGGCTTCACGGCCAAACTGGTTGAGTGCGTTTTCCAGCGAAGACGGTGCGATGTGGTACGGCTTGGCGTCAGCGGCATGCACCAGGGGCAGAGCGCCCAAGCCCAGGCTGGCGCCCAGCAGGAGTTGGCGCAAGGTGCGGGCCAGGGGAATGAGACGGGTGGGTTGCATGGAGGACGATCCTGAGAAGGTTGAATCAAGGGGGCTTTCCTTCTCTGTCACGCCAGATCTGAAAAACGGCTCACGTTGGGCGAATATTTTTACAGATTTACCGTTTTGCTTTTTGTGGCGAGGGAGCTTGCTCCCGCTCGGCTGCGAAGCAGTTGTAAACTAAGCAGGCATTCTTTCTGGAAAACTCCGGTGGCAAATTTTGGGGCTGCTTTGCAACCCAACGGGAGCAAGCTCCCTCGCCACAGGTTATGTATGTTGATCAAGATTCAGACCCTCGCCTCAACCGTCACCCAATACCGCGTAAACCGCTTCACCTTCACCGGCAGACTGATTTCCAGCAGATCAAGAATCCGCTCGCTGTCGTCCAGTGGATAAGTCCCGGAGATCAGCAGATCGGCAACATTTGCGGCGCAATTGAGTTGCCCGCGGCGATAGCGGCCGAGTTCGTCGAGGAAGTCCCCCAGGCACATGTGCGCGGCCACCAGCATGCCATCGGCCCAAGCGCCGCTGTTGGCGTCCAGTGGCAGGGGTGTGCCGATACCGCGTGCGCCGAAGCTCAACTGCCGGGCGGTTTGCAGCAGTAGTGGGGCGCCGTGATCGGGCGTCAATTCGACACTGCCTTCGAACACCGCCACGTGAGTGCGATCGGCAAACTGCCGCACGTTCAGTCGCCCACCCTGGGTTTTCAACAGGCCTTGCGCGGTCTGTATCTGAAACGCCTGGGTGGCGGTCAGCAGTATCTCGCCTTCGAGCAAACGGATCAGCCGTTGCTGGCCTTCGACTCGCACATCGGCAGCACTGGCGGTGTTGAGTTGCAATTGACTGCCATCGCCGAGCGGTACTTTGCGTCGCTGGCCAATGGGGCTGCGGAAGTCGGCCAGCAACGGCGTCAACGGATTGTGCTCACGCAGACCCCAAGTGACCGCCGACCCCGCGCCGAGAATCAGCAACAGCTTCAACGCCTGACGACGGCTGGCGGATTTCGGTGCGTTAATGGCGGCGTGGGCCAGCGGTGAAGACAAACCGCGCAAGCGTTGATTGACCCGCTGAATGTGTTCCCAGGCCCGTCGATGTTCGCCATGGGCGTCGAGCCATTGTTGCCAGGCGATTTGCTGGCGCGGGCTCAACGGACCTTGCTGGATTTCCATCAACCAGTACACGGCCTGTTCGGCGACTTGAGAGGAAAAATCCCCAGGGCTGTTCATAGCGCGAAGTAGCAGCGCATCGCCGCTTTGTTCAGGTGCCGTTTGACCGTGGCGATGGAAATGCCCAGTTCGACGGCAATCTGCGGGTACGTCAAACCATCAATCTGAGCCAGCAAAAAGGCGCGTTTGACCAGGCGCGGCAAACCGTCGAGCAACTGGTCGAGTTCCAACAGGGTTTGCAGGATGATCGCCCGGTCTTCCTCCGACGGTGCGACGATTTCCGGCATCTGCGCCAGCGCATCGAGGTAGGCGCGCTCCAGGTCCTGGCGGCGGTAATGATTGAACAGCACGCGCTTGGCGATGGTGGTGAGGAACGCCCGTGGTTCGATGATTTGCGGTGTTTCCTGTGCCGTCAGCACTCGCATGAACGTGTCTTGGGCCAGATCCGCGGCGCTGTCAGGGCAGCCGAGTTTGCGCCGCAGCCAACCGGTGAGCCAGTTGTGATGGGCGTGATAAAGGACTTCGACGGTAGTGGCTGACGACAACGAAACCGCTCCGGACGCATATTGATACGTTAGAGAACAAGAATTGTTCGCATTGTAGTGGCGCGGACGTGCATCCGGCAATCGGCGCTTGGCCGTTATCTCATCGTCTCCTTTGCGTATGAGAATATTTATCATTAATATCGCCGGCTTGTGGGTCTTGTGGCATTCACGAGGCCGTACCCGGTTTGTTCTGACCCGATGATCACCCGCCCTCCCGAAACCCATGACGCCGAGCACGATGAACATCGCGGCGCCCGTGCGCATTTCCTTCAGGTGTTTTTGTCCCAGCGTTCGCAAATGGAGGCGCTGGTGAGCCGTCGTGTCGGCTGTCGGGCGACGGCGGCGGATCTGGTGCAGGATTTGTTCCTGCGTTTCTGGCGTCGGCCGCTGGTGCAGGTCGAAGAGCTCAGCACGTATCTGCTGCGTTGCGCCGGCAACATCGCCATCGACCATTTGCGCAGTGAAGGCGCGCGGGTGCGGGTCAACGAAGGCTGGATGCCGGAGCAGCCGGACAGCCAGGGGTGTGAGCCACAAGCGGCACTGGAGGCGGGCAACGATTTGCGTCATGTCGAAGCGGCCTTGCGCGCATTGCCCGAGCGCACGCGGCAGATCTTTCTGCTCAACCGCATCCATGGCCGCAAATATGCCGAAATCGCCAAGGCCATGGACCTGTCCCAAAGCGCGGTGGAAAAACATATGATGCGCGCCCTCGAGGCTTGCAAGGCCAGCCTGCGGGAACCCGAACCGCGCATGCCAGGGAACGCACCGTGAACCACAACGAACGCATCACGCCGACACCTGCTCAGGAGCGGGACGCTTTCGCCTGGCTGAGTCTGTTGCACGACCAGCCCAGCAGCGGCGATCAGCTCACGTTCAGTCGCTGGTTGCAGGCCGATCCCGCCCACGCCGAGGCCTATGCCCAGGCGCAAGTGGTGTGGGAGTTGAGCGAAGTGCCGGCGCGGACCCTGGCTGATGAAGAGGCTTTGGCCTTGCAGGGCTACCTCAATGTGATGAATCGTGCGCGCGGGGGGCGCGTCCGGCGGTGGTCTGGCGCGTTGGCCATGGCGGCATGTCTGGTGTTGATGATCGGCGTCGGTGCTGGTTGGCAGCCGTCGCGCTGGGTCGATGATCTGGGCGCGGACTATGTGTCGGCGCCGGGGGAAATTCGCACCGTGATGCTGGCGGATCAGTCGCAAGTGACGCTGGATGCTGACAGCGCAATCGCAGTGGATTTCAACCGCGGTGAACGGCACGTCCAGCTGCGTCGCGGTGCCGGATTTTTCAGCGTGACGCACACCGGCGAGCCCTTTGTGGTGGGGGCGGAAAAGGGCGAGGCGCGGGTGTTGGGCACGCAGTTTGAAGTGCGTCTGCAACCCCACGGCGCGCAGGTCACGGTGTTATCCGGACGGGTTGCAGTGACGGCCGACAAGAACGCCGCGCAGCAAATTCTGAGCGCCGGCCAGCAAGTGGCTTATGGCGACGGCTCGGCGGACAAACTCCATGCCGTCGATAGCGAAGCGCAGTTGGCCTGGCGTCAGGGCTGGCTCAATTACTACAAAGCGACACTGGCCGATGTGGTGCAGGACCTGCGGCGTTATTACCCCGGGCGCATTGTAGTGCTCAATGAGGAACTGGCGGCGCGGCGGGTCAGTGGCAGCTTTCCGAGCCAGGATCCGCAGGCGGTGTTGAGTTCGTTGCAGGGGGTGATGGGGTTTGAGCAGCACCATGTTTTGGGGCATTTGATTATTTTGCGGTAAAGATGAAGATCAAAAGATCGCAGCCTTCGGCAGCTCCTACGCGCCTGTGGGCGCCGCCGAAGGCTGCGATCTTTTGAGCTTCTGAAAATATTTTCAACTTTCTAGTGAGGTAAACCCGATCGCCATCCGTGTAGTGACTGAAACTGCGAGTCATTCGCATCCGTAGTCGTTCTACACAGGTCATGAGCAATGAAGTCCAGGGCAAAATCGGGTTCGGTCAAACAATGGTTCGGTGTATCTGCATTAAGCTTTTCAGCGTTGGCGTTGCTGCCGTTGAGCGTGGCATGGGCGGCTGAAGCCAGCAGTACCCAGCAACGCACGCAGTTCAGCTTTGCAATGGCCGCCAAACCGCTGCCCCAGGCCCTGAGCGACTTCAGCCGGATCACCGGCATCAGCGTGGTCTACACCGACGAAGCGCCTTACGGCATTACCGCTCCAGCGGTCAGCGGGCAGATGAGCGCCGAACAGGCGATGCAGCGTTTGCTCAGCGGCTCGGGCTTCACCTTCCGCCGCACCGATGCCCAGACCCTGGCTCTGGAGCCTGTGCCTAGCGAAGGCACATTGAACCTGGGCGCCACCACCATCACCTCGGTGGCGCAACAACCCATGAGTTATCAGCCGCCGCCCACCAGTTCGGTGATGCGCTCGTCGGCCTTGCTCCAGGAAATCCCGCAGACCGTCAACGTGATCCCGGCCCAGGTCATTCGCGATCAGGCGCCGCGCAATCTGGATGATGCACTGGCCAACGTCAGCGGCATCACCCAGGGCAACACGCTGGCGAGTACCCAGGATTCGGTGATGACCCGCGGTTTCGGCGACAACCGCAACGGCTCGATCATGCGCGACGGCATGCCGGTGATCCAGGGCCGTGGCCTGAATGCCACGGTCGACCGGGTCGAAGTACTCAAAGGCCCGGCATCCTTGCTCTACGGTATTCAGGACCCGGGCGGCGTGGTCAACATGGTCAGCAAGAAGCCCGAGCTTGAGCAGTACAACGCGTTGACCCTGCGCGGCTCGACCTATGGCGACGGCAAGAACGGCAGTGGCGGCAGCCTCGACAGCACCGGCGCCCTCGGCGATTCCGGGCTGGCGTACCGCATGGTGCTGGACCACGAAGACGAAGATTACTGGCGCAACTTCGGCACCCATCGCGAGACGCTGGTAGCGCCGTCGCTGGCCTGGTTCGGTGAAAGCACCAAGCTGCTGTTCTCCTATGAACACCGGGAATTCCTGACCCCGTTCGACCGTGGCACCGTGATCGATCCGCGCACCAACCACCCGTTGGACATCTCGCGCAATGAGCGTCTCGACGAGCCGTTCAACAACATGGAAGGCCGCTCGGACCTGTATCACTTCGAGGCCGATCACGAGCTCAACGACAACTGGAAAGCCCACTTCGGCTACAGCTGGAACCGCGAAACCTACGACGCCAGCCAGGTGCGCATCACCGCCATCGACACCAAGAAAGGCACGTTGACCCGCAGCATGGACGGCACGCAGAACGCCATCAGCACCGACCGCTTCACCACCGCCAGCCTCGAAGGCAAGGTCAATGTGCTGGGCATGCAACATGACCTGGTGTTCGGCGTCGATGACGAGTACCGCAAGATCTACCGCGAAGACCTGATCCGCCAGAAAAGCCTGACCACCTTCAGCTACGTCAACCCGGTGTATGGCCGCGAAGTGGCGGGCACCACCGTCAGCGCGCCCGACAGCGCCCAGACCGATGAGCTGCGCAGCGATTCGATATTCCTGCAGGACTCGATCCACCTCAACGACCAGTGGATTCTGGTGGCCGGCGGGCGTTTCCAGGAATACGACCAGTACGCCGGCAAAGGCGTGCCGTTCAAGGCCAACACCGACAGCAACGGCCAGAAGTGGGTACCGCGCGCCGGCCTGGTGTACCGCTACACCGACGCGCTGTCGTTCTACGGCAGCTACACCGAATCCTTCAAACCCAACTCGACCATCGCACCGCTGAGCGGTAGCAGCACCGTGCTTGATGGCAGCGTGGCACCGGAGGAAGCCAAGTCCTGGGAGATCGGCGCCAAGCTCGACATGCCGGGTCGTATCACCGGCAACGTTGCACTGTTCGACATCAAAAAGCGCAACGTACTGGTCGCCAACTCTGAAGGCCCGACCACGATCTACAGTGCCGCCGGCGAAGTGCGTTCCCGTGGTCTGGAAGTGGACATGACCGGGCAGCTCAGCGACCGCTGGAGCATGATCGGCAGCTATGCCTACACCGATGCCGAAGTCACCGAAGACCCGGACTACAAAGGCAAGCGCCTGCAAAACGTCGCCCGGAACACCGGCTCGCTGTCGGCGGTCTACGACTTCGGCACCATCGTTGGTGGCGATCAGTTGCGGGTTGGCGCGGGGGCGCGTTATGTCGGTGAGCGAGCGGGTAACGCGGTGAACGATTTCGACCCGCCGAGCTACACCGTGGCCGACGCGTTCGCCACCTATGACACCAAGGTCGAAGGGCAGAAGGTCAAGTTCCAGCTCAACGTGAAGAACCTGTTTGACCGCACCTACTACACCTCGGCGGCGAGCCGGTTCTTTGTGTCGATGGGGGATTCGCGGCAGATTTCGTTGTCCAGCACCCTGGAGTTCTGAGTCAATCCGCAAAAGATCGCAGCGTTAGACGTAGGAGCTGTCGAAGGCTGCGATCTTTTGATCTTGCTTTACCGCAAAAACGCCTGCCGATACTCCCCAGGCGTCCCACCCAACGCCTGTCGAAACCGGTTGGTGAAATGGCTCGCACTGGCAAACCCGCACGCCAGCGCAATCTCCCCCAACGGCTGCGACGATGCGCGCAACAACTCCCGCGCGCGGCTCAGACGCCGCGCCAACACATACTGATGCGGCGGCAAGCCGAAGCTCACGCGAAACATCCGCGCAAAGTGATATTCCGACAGCGCGCACAAGCTCGCCAATTGCCCAAGGCTGATCGCCTCCGCCAACTGACTGTCGATGAACTCCACCAACTGCCGTCGCTGATGCGCCGCCAATCCACCCTTGAGGCGCAAGCCCTGACGTAAACCAACCTGACTGAGCAAGGCATGGCTGAGCATCTCGTGGGCAAGGCTGCTGGTGAGCAGGCGTTCGCCGGGTTCGTCCCAGTTGAGGGTGATTAACTGCCGAAAGTGCCGGGCCTGCTGCGGGTCTTCGAGGAACGTGCGCTCGCGCAACTGCAATTCCCGCGGCTCGCGATCCAGCAGCGTGACGCAGCCAAGGGCAAATTGTTCGGGGCTGAAATACAGGTGGGCCAGGCGAATGTCGCCGTTGATCACCCAACCTGACTGATGGTCGGCCGGCAGAATGCACAGCTTATCCGGGCCGCCCTTGGTGCCAGGCTGGTCGCGGCGAAAGGTGCCGGTGCCACCGGCGATGTAGCACGACAAAGTGTGATGGCTCGGCGCTTCGTAGTCCTGGGCGTCATGGTGGTTGCTCCACAAAGCCGCAGCCATGCCGTCACCGAGCTCGGCGCTGTGCTCCAGGCGAGCATTGGGCGAGCGGTTGAGGGCTTGAAAGACTTGCAACGTTTCCAGTGCGGCCATGATCGGTTCTCTCCAACGCCTTGCATCCTACTCCGTAGACGCTGGCCTGCCAGCCTGCCGACCGACAAAAGCGCAAGTTTATGCAAGTACGCCCACGATTGGCGCAGCACACTGGATCCCTAATCAGGCAATGCACTGTGGCGAGGGAGCTTGCTCCCGCTTGAGTGCGCAGCGCTCACAGAACTGGCGAAATTTGCCAGGATTTGGGGCCGCTACGCAGCCCAGCACGAGCAAGCTCGCTCGCCACAAAGTGAACAGCATTGCCCATCCCGGAGCTGTCGCCATGAACCTCTCGTTATACCTGCTGACCGTGTTGATCTGGGGCACCACCTGGATTGCCTTGAAATGGCAATTGGGCGTGGTGGCGATTCCGGTGTCGATCGTCTATCGCTTTGGCCTCGCCGCGCTGGTGCTGTTTGTGATGTTGCTGCTTAGCCGGCGCCTGCAAGTGATGAACCGTCGCGGGCATCTGATTTGCCTGGCGCAGGGGCTGTGCCTGTTCTGTATCAATTTCATGTGCTTCCTCACCGCCAGCCAGTGGATCCCCAGCGGTCTGGTCGCCGTGGTGTTTTCCACCGCAACGTTGTGGAACGCCTTCAATGCGCGGGTGTTCTTCGGCCAGAAAATCGCCCGCAATGTGCTGATGGGCGGCGCGTTGGGCTTGCTCGGTCTTGGCCTGTTGTTCTGGCCGGAGCTGGCCGGTCATACCGCCAGCCCGCAAACCTTGCTCGGGTTGGCTCTGGCGTTGCTCGGAACCTTGTGCTTCTCGGCGGGCAACATGCTGTCGAGTCTGCAGCAGAGGGCCGGCCTGAAACCCCTGACCACTAATGCCTGGGGCATGGCTTATGGCGCGGCGATGTTGTCGGTGTGGTGCCTGGTCAAAGGCATCCCGTTCGACATGGAATGGAACGCCCGTTACATCGGCTCGTTGCTGTATCTGGTGATACCGGGCTCGGTGATTGGCTTCACCGCCTACCTGACGCTGGTGGGCCGCATGGGGCCGGAGCGGGCGGCGTATTGCACCGTGTTGTTCCCGGTGGTGGCGCTGAATGTGTCCGCGTTTGCCGAGGGTTATCAATGGACGGCGCCGGCATTGATGGGGTTGGTGCTGGTGATGTTGGGCAATGTGCTGGTGTTTCGTAAGCCCAAGGCACCGATGGTGCAGGGGAACGGTAAGTTGGCTTGAACTGAATAATGGTCGAGCGCGGTCTGTCTCAGCGCTCGATCTTCAGCGCCATATACATTAATAGTGGCAACATAAAGTCAACAATATGCCGAGCCCAGTCTTTGGCGTTCCATGTTTGTGATTTGTCCATGTTGAACCACTCGACACCGACGACTTGCAGGCAGACGTAATAAATAAACAAACCGATCAATAAGCCGATAATGGAGAATTTTTTAGCCTCGTGAAATTTTTTGGCTGAAGCGTAAACATTCCGAAAAAGCTGATATGTACCCATTAGGCAATAAACGGTATACGTCACTTCGAGGGTAATGATGAGCCAGTAGATACGGTGGTGAAGCAGGGGAGAGGTGATTGCCCGATAGCGGGTTCTTTCGTTGTTTTCGGTCGTGTCCATGCTTAGGACGTGAGCGACATATTCGTAGTTTGTTGCGTAGTCAGTGAAGTTGCTATACATCACCAGCAGGCCAAAAAAACTGATATACGCCATCAATATTACTTTGCTGTATCTGATGATCTGGTCGGTTGTCAGGTGGTTCAATATAAGGGTTCTCCATAAGTAGGCTCCGTAAGCGGCTAAGTAGTGGAGAGTCTATAGTGTGAATCTGTTTTTCGGCGGCAGACTGAATTGCAAATTATGTATAAAAAGGGCAGGCGTTTAAAACACCTGCCCGTTTTGCTCAGCCTTTCCACACTTGTGGGTTCACCAGATCCTGCGGTCGTTCACCCAACAAGGCACTGCGCAAATTGGCCAACGCACGGTTGGCCATGGCTTCACGGGTTTCGTGCGTGGCCGAGCCGATGTGCGGCAAGGTCACTGCGTTTTTCAGTTGGAACAGCGGTGATTCAGCCAGTGGTTCTTTTTCGTAAACGTCTAGCCCGGCGCCACGAATCCGGTTGTTTTGCAGCGCTTCGATCAGCGCCGGTTCGTCCACCACCGGGCCGCGGGCGATGTTCACCAGAATGGCGCTTGGCTTCATCAACGCCAGTTCGCGGTGGCTGATCAGGTGTCTGGTTTTTTCGCTGAGGGGCACCACCAGGCAAACGAAATCGGCTTCGGCCAGCAGTTGATCCAGGCTGCGGAACTGCGCACCGAGTTCTTGTTCCAGTTCGGTCTTGCGGCTGTTGCCGCTGTAGATAACCGGCATGTTGAAGCCCAGTCGACCACGACGGGCGATGGCCGCGCCGATGTTGCCCATGCCGACGATACCTAAGGTTTTGCCATGCACATCGCTACCGAACAACGGTGCGCCGACGGTGGCTTGCCATTGGCCAGCCTTGGTCCAGGCGTCCAGCTCGGCGACGCGGCGGGCGCTGCTCATGAGCAAGGCGAAGGCCAGGTCAGCGGTGCTTTCGGTGAGCACGTCGGGGGTGTTGGTGAGCATGATCCCGCGTTCGTTGAAGTAGGCGAGGTCGTAGTTGTCGTAGCCGACGGAGACGCTGGAAACCACTTCCAGTTTGCTGGCGTTTTCCAGTTGTGTGCGACCGAGTTTGCGGCCAACGCCGATCAGGCCGTGAGCGTAGGGCAGGGCTTCGTTGAACTGGGCGGCGATGTCGCCGTTTTTCGGGTTCGGCACGATCACGTCGAAGTCCTGTTGCAGGCGTTCGATCATGGGCGGGGTGATGCGGCTGAAGGCGAGGACGGTTTTTTTCATTGGAGAGGGGCTCGTCGGGCGTGGAGATTGCCAAGCAAGCTAACATTCTACTTAAGGTTGTGCGAGAGACTGCGCGCCCAGAGTTGAGCCAGCATTCAACAAACAGTTAGATCTTTTCGCGATTTCATTCAGGTGATTGATCGTAAAACAGTCTTTAAATCTATTATTTATGACAGTGGTTTTCTGTGTCGTAAGTGCCGACACTGTGGCTGCGCTATTTATCATCCTAATGTTATAAAAGGGATCTTTATATGACAAATTTGATACATATCAATCAGTCTACATTGCCGATAAAAGGCTCCGCCACGGCATTGATAGGAACAGAAGAGTTCAAAGGGGAGGCAAGCCGGTTTTCTACTGACGGTTTATCGGTATATGTACAGGCCCGTCAGGATATTGATTTGACGCGCTGGATGACCCTGAATTGCACATTTGACGTCAATATTCCCAGTGGTGAGGAGCACGAATATGTGGAGGGTGGGAAGATATTGCTTTTTGGTTATGCTGAACACAGAAAGATTGACGGCGGTACCACAATCACTCCCTACCCGGCAGTCTCTCACAGCGGCACAATTACATTGACGTTCGATCGGAGTAAAGGAACGTTTGCAGCAACATTCGGATTAAAGCTACAGAACAGTGAATTGAATTGTAGTGGTGATTTTATCGGTTTCTCTGGCCTGGTGGCTTCTTAGCAATAATGCACATTTTGACGGCATTTGCAGGCATCTACCAGATGCCGTCGAATTTAAATCATTCCATCAGTAGGCGCTTTGAGGTTTAGTTCGCCAACCGAACCCCACCCAAACTCCCACTTAATTCATACGCCGCCAACTCCGCCTGATGCGCCGCCAGAATCTCCGGCAACGACCCGCGCAAGTACTCGACCCACGTCTTGATCTTCGCGTCCAGGTACTGCCGCGACGGGTAAATCGCATACAGGTTCAACTCCTGCGAGCGGTACTTCGGCATCACCCGCACCAGTGTACCGTTGCGCAACCCTTCAATCGCCGCATACACCGGCAACACGCCAACCCCCATCCCACTGGAGATCGCCGTCTTCATCGCATCAGCCGAGTTCACCAAAAACGGTGAGCTGTTGATGGTGACCATTTCCTGGCCTTCGGGGCCATCGAAAGCCCACTTTTCCAGTGGGATCACCGGGCTTACCAGGCGCAGGCAAGCGTGGTTGAGCAAATCGCTGGGCTTCTGCGCGCAGCCATTGGCTTTTACATAGGCGGGCGATGCGCAAACGATGCTGTAGGTGATGCCCAGGCGCTGGGAGACGAAGCCCGAGTCCGGCAATTCGCTGGCGAGCACGATGGACACGTCGTAGCCTTCGTCGAGCAAGTCCGGCACACGGTTGGCCATGGTCAGGTCAAAGGTCACGTCGGGGTGGGTCTTGCGGTAGCGAGCGATGGCGTCGATCACGAAGTGCTGACCGATGCCGGTCATGGTGTGCACCTTGAGTTGCCCGGCCGGGCGCGCGTGGGCGTCGCTGGCCTCGGCTTCGGCTTCTTCGACGTAGGCCAGGATCTGCTCGCAGCGCAACAAGTAGCGCTTGCCGGCCTCGGTCAGGGCGATGCGGCGGGTGGTGCGGTTGAGCAGGCGGGTTTGCAGGTGGGCCTCCAGGTTGGAGACCGCGCGCGAGACGTTGGCCGTGGTGGTGTCGAGTTGCACGGCGGCAGCGGTGAAGCTGCCGGCCTCGGCCACGTAACTGAAGGCGCGCATGTTTTGCAAAGTGTCCATGGGGTGCTCTCTTGGCGAATGGCAAATTGTGACACGAAGTTTCAGGGACTGAGACCCCGACCAAGGGATTATCTCGTTAACGGTAACAAAGATTCACAAGATTCCCAGCTTATCGCCAACAAGGCCCACCCCTAGAATTGCGCCCACCCTACGGGGGATCTATCTCACCTCAGGAAATCGCAGCAGTGCCGCGTCGCATCAACAGAGCGCTCAAGACGCTCAGTGTTTTGGCTTTAACCCTGGCAATCAGCGGCTGCATCGGAACCGGCGGTATTGCCCCACAAGGCAAGGCACTGGAGGCCAATTCATTGGCCACCGACGAAGCCATCCAGAGCGCTGCCCGGGACGCTCACTGGCCCGCCGCCCAATGGTGGCAAGCCTACGGCGACTCGCAACTGAACCGTTGGGTCGACCTCGCCCTGCAAGGCAGCCCGAGCATGGCCATGGCCGCGGCGCGAGTGCGTCAGGCCCGGTCCATGGCGGGTATTGCCGAGTCTGCCGAGTCGTTGCAGATTAATGGGCAATCGACTCTCAAGCGCCACAACTGGCCCACCGATCAGTTCTACGGACCCGGTGAGTTGGCCAACACCACCACTTGGGACAACAACGCCGCGCTGGGCTTCAGCTATGCCCTCGACCTCTGGGGCCGCGAAAGCAACGTCACCGAGCAAGCGGTGGACATGGCTCACATGAGCGCCGCCGAGGCGCGGCAGGCCCAGCTCGAACTGCAGAACAACATCGTGCGCGCCTACATCGAACTCTCGTTGCATTACGCGCAGAGAGACATCGTTGCCGCGACCTTGAAGCAACAACAGCAAATCCTCGACCTGGCGCAAAAGCGTCTGGACGGTGGCATCGGCACGCATTTCGAAGTCAGCCAAGCTGAAACGCCGCTACCGGAAACCCATCGCCAACTTGATGCGCTGGACGAAGAAATCGCCCTCAGCCGTAACCAGCTCGCGGCCTTGGCCGGTAAGGGGCCGGGGGAGGGCGTGCAGTTGCAACGGCCGACGCTGTCGTTGGGGGCGGCGCTGAAGTTACCGTCGTCGCTGCCGGCGCAATTGCTCGGTCAACGCCCGGACGTGGTTGCCAGTCGCTGGCAAGTGGCGGCCCAGGCGCGGGGCATCGATGTCGCTCATGCAGGCTTCTACCCCAACGTCGATCTGGTCGGCAGCCTCGGCTACATGGCCACTGGTGGCGGTGCGCTGGAGTTCCTGACCGGCAAGAAGCTCAACTACAGCGTGGGACCTGCGATCTCGCTGCCGATTTTCGACGGCGGCCTCTTGCGTGCGGAGTTGGGTGAAGCCTCGGCCGGATATGACATCGCCGTGGCCAAATACAACCAGACGCTGGTCAACGCGCTGAAGAACATCTCTGACCAGTTGATCCGCCGCGAGTCGATGGACAAGCAGCAGGCCTTCGCCGCCGAGTCGGTGGCCACGGCGCAGAAGACCTACGACATCGCGATGATTGCGTATCAGCGTGGGCTCACCGATTACCTCAACGTGCTCAATGCGCAGACCTTGCTGTTCAAGCAGCGGCAAGTGCAGCAGCAGGTTCAGGCGGCGCGGTTGAGTGCTCATGCTGAGCTGGTGACGGCTTTGGGCGGAGGCCTCGGCGCTGGCAACGACGTCCCGAGTGCCGAGAAAACCCAGCCCCCGAAAACCCCGAGCCTTTTGAAGTGAGCGCGACGTTTCAGGCACACCCATATTTGTGGCGAGGGAACTCTGTGGCGAGGGGGCTTGCCCCCGTTCGGCTGCGCAGCAGTCGCCAAGTCTGTGAATGCGGTGTGTCTGAGAAAATGCGATGGCAGGTTTTGGGGCTGCTGCGCAGCCCAACGGGGGCAAGCCCCCTCGCCACAGTTCCTCAAGCCCTAGACCATTGAGCAAAATTTCATGACTCCCTTGCCCGCACCTTTGCGCTGGCTGTATTCCCTTGAATGGCGCCGGGGTTTCTTCGACTGGGCGCGCAGCGACGGCGTGACCTGGGTCTACATTTTCAAGGTGCTGTTCGCCGCATTCCTCACGCTGTGGCTGGCCATGCGTCTTGAATTGCCGCAACCGCGCACCGCGATGATCACCGTGTTCATCGTCATGCAACCGCAAAGCGGCCAGGTGTTCGCCAAGAGTTTCTATCGCTTCCTCGGCACGTTGGCCGGGTCGGCGGTGATGGTCGCGCTGATTGCCTTGTTCGCGCAGAACACCGAACTGTTCCTCGGCTCGCTGGCGATCTGGGTCGGCCTGTGCACGGCTGGCGCAGCGCGTTGTCGCAACTTCCGCGCCTATGGATTTGTGCTCGCCGGTTATACGGCGGCGATGGTTGGACTGCCCGCTTTGGCTCACCCGGACGGCGCGTTCATGGCAGCGGTCTGGCGGGTGCTGGAAATCTCCTTGGGGATTCTCTGCTCGACGTTGGTCAGCGCCGCGATCCTGCCGCAAACCGCCAGCGCGGCGATGCGCAACGCCTTGTATCAGCGCTTCGGTGTGTTTGCGTTGTTCGTCACTGATGGTTTGCGCGGTTGCAGCAAACGGGACGCTTTCGAAGCCAGCAACGTGCGCTTCATTGCCGAGGCGGTGGGCCTGGAAGGACTGCGCAGCGTCACGGTGTTCGAAGACCCGCACATGCGTCGACGCAACGGGCGGCTCAGTCGCTTGAACAGCGAATTCATGGGCGTCACCACGCGCTTCAATGCCCTGCATCAGTTGCTCGAGCGCCTGCGCAGTAGCAGCGCCGATCATGTTGTCGCGGCGATCAAGCCTGGGTTGCAGGACTTGGCCGAAGTGCTCGACGGTTTCAGCGGCCGTGCGCTGACCAGCCCTGATGCCGCTCGCTTGGCCAGCGCGTTGGCGACTTACAAGGACAACTTGCCGGCGCGGGTGCGCAAGCTGCGGGCGAGCTTCCAGGAGAATGATCCGAGCGACGCCGAGCAACTGGATTTTCACACTGCCTACGAACTGCTTTATCGCTTCGTTGACGACCTGCACAGTTATGCACAGACCCACGCGTCCCTGGCCGATCACAGCCACGAACGTGAACGCTGGGACGAGCCCTTCACTCCGCAAACCAACTGGCTGGCCTCGGCGGCGTCGGGGATTCGCGCAGCGTTCATCCTCGTAGTTCTCGGCAGTTACTGGGTGGCCACCGCGTGGCCGAGCGGGGCGACCATGACCCTGATCGCCGCTGCCACCGTCGGCCTTTCAGCGGCGACACCGAACCCCAAACGCATGGCATTTCAGATGGCCTGCGGGACTTTGCTTGGGGCACTGATCGGCTTCGTCGAGATGTTTTTCATCTTCCCCTGGATCGACGGTTTTCCATTGCTTTGCGTGATGCTCGCGCCGGTGATTGTGCTCGGATCGTTCCTCACTTCACGGCCGCAATACGCCGGGGTTGGCCTGGGGTTGTTGATCTTCTTCAGCACCGGTTCCGTGCCGGACAACCTCACGATCTACAACCCTTACGCTTTCATCAACGACTACATCGCCATGGTCATGGGCATGCTGGTGTGCGCGGCGGCCGGGGCAATCATTCTGCCGCCCAACAGCCGCTGGTTGTGGCGGCGGCTGGAGCAGGATTTGCGCGGGCAAGTGGTGTACGCCATCAGCGGCAAACTCAAAGGCCTGGCGTCGAGTTTTGAAAGTCGCACGCGGGACTTGCTGCATCAGGCCTATGGCCTCGCCGCAGGGCAGCCGCTGGTGCAGCGGGACTTGTTGCGCTGGATGTTGGTGGTGCTGGAAGTCGGCCACGCGATTATCGAACTGCGTAAGGAGCAAGCGATTCTGCCGGTGCACCCGGCGTATGCCGAATCCCAACCATGGCGCCAGTCCATCCGGGTGATGGGCCGTTCGCTGGTGCGGCTGTTTCTGCAACCGGGCCAGAGCAATCTGGAGCGGGCGCTGGTCGCCGTCGACCACGCGATCGGCCGCGTGCAGGCCACCGACGAACCCTTCGCGCCGCACTTCGATACCTCTGCATTGCGCCGGGTGAAGAGCTACCTGCACTTCATCCGCACCTCGTTGCTCGACCCGCAATCGCCGCTGGCCTCATACACCACTGCCAAGCCCCAAGGACTTGAACATGCCTCGTGAAATCGCCTTCCACGGCGTGTACATGCCGACCATGACCCTGATGTTCTTCATTGCAGCGGCGTTGGCCTGGGCGCTGGACCGGTTCTTGTCCGGGTTCGATCTGTACCGTTTCTTCTGGCACCCGGCGCTGCTGCGCCTGAGCCTGTTTACCTGTCTGTTCGGCGCGCTGGCGCTGACTGTCTACCGTTGACTCTCTATCACTGAAGAAGGCCCCGATGAAAAAGCTTTTCAGCCTGCTCGCGACCCTGCTGGTGCTGGCCCTTGCCCTGTGGATCGGCCGGACCCTGTGGGTGCATTACATTAACACACCCTGGACCCGTGACGGCCGGGTGCGCGCCGACATCATCAACGTCGCCGCCGACGTGACCGGTGAGGTGGTGGAGGTGCCGGTGCGCGACAACCAGTTGGTGAAGAAAGGCGACCTGCTGATGCGCATCGACCCCGAGCACTACCGCCTCGCGGTGAAACAGGCGCAGAGCCTGGTGGCCTCGCGCAAGGCCACGTGGGAGATGCGCAAGGTCAACGCCCATCGCCGCGCCGACCTCGACAACCTGGTGATCTCCAGGGAAAACCGCGACGACGCCAGCAACATCGCCGACTCGGCCCTGGCCGATTACCAGCATGCCCAGGCGCAACTGGAAGCCGCCGAACTGAACCTCCAACGCACCGAAGTGCGGGCGGCGGTGGACGGCTATGTCACTAACCTCAACGTCCATCGCGGTGACTATGCGCGCATCGGCGAAGCGAAAATGGCGGTGGTCGACATGAACTCGTTCTGGGTTTATGGCTTCTTCGAAGAAACCAAACTGCCGCATGTTCGCGAGGGCGATAAAGCCGACATGCAGTTGATGAGTGGCGAAGTGCTGAAGGGCCATGTGGAAAGTATTTCTCGTGGCATCTACGACCGTGACAACCCGGAAAGCCGTGAGCTGATCGCTGACGTGAACCCGACGTTCAACTGGGTACGGCTTGCGCAGCGGGTGCCGGTAAGGATTCACATTGATGAAGTGCCGGAGGGTGTGCTGTTGGCGGCGGGGATTACTTGTACCGTCGTGGTGAACTCCCCGGCTGGCGAATGACCTGTGGCGAGGGGGCTTGCCCCCTCGCCACAAAAAGCGGCTGTGTCAGCCTTGGCAAAACGTCTCATGCAAATGCCGCCAGATCACCTTGCCGTCGGCCTGTTTCTCAAACACCACCGAGGACCGCCGATCAGAATGCAGCCCCGTCGCATCGGTCTGTTGCTCGCGGTAACTGACCACTGCGCCACCGTCATACAGCGCGACACCTCGCAACTCGCTGAGCTCAATCCTGAACCCGAGCTTCTTCCCGCCCGCAAGTAGAAACAATTCATTCAACGCCCCGAAATCCAGCACTCGGCCCAACGGCGAGACCATGGAAAACTGCGGTGAAAAACGCGTCAGCAATTGCTCAAGCTCGGACTCGTCTCGCTCCTCGGCCAACCATTGCTCGATGGCTACGTGGGCCTGGATCACTTCGTCAAAGTATTCGGTGTAGTCGGTCATGCTGTTTCCTGAAAGTCTGAAAAGTCTGTTCTGACGCCTTCGCGGGCAAGCCTCGCTCCTACAGGATGAGCGCTATCCGAAAATTGGCGCATGACTTGTAGGAGCGAGGCTTGCCCGCGAAGAACGATAACGCGGTCTCAGAGCTGCCCGCGCAACCCGAATCGCTTCATCAACCCCGACTCCAGTAACCCCTTGGGCAGCAATCCCGCCATCAACGGCAACGCCCGGCTGCCATTGCCCAAGCGCACCAGACGCGGCGTTTTGCTCTGCTGTACTGCCTTCAATAGGCCGGCGGCAAATTCGCTGGCCGGTGTCGGCTTGTCTTGAGAGGCCTTGGCACGTGCACGAATGCCTTCACGCAGTGGAAACCACGGCGATTGTTCGGTGATCAATTGTTCAGCCTCATGCCCGGCATTCTTGGCGAAGCTGGATTCGATGGCGCCCGGTTGGACTTCCATGACTCGTACGCCAAACGGTGCCAGCTCCATGCGCAGCGCATCGCTCAAGGCATGCACGGCAGCTTTCGAGGCGCAGTAGGCGCCGGCAAACGGCGTGACCAGAACCCCGGAAACGCTACCGATATTTACCACCAAGCCTTTGGCGCGACGTAGTACCGGGAACATCGCGCGAGTGACGCCGACAATCGCAAACACGTTGGTTTCGAACTGGCGCTGCATGGCCGGCACGCCGCCATCGAGCAGCGGCCCCATGGCGCCGTAACCGGCATTGTTGATCAGCACGTCGAGGCCGCCATGCTGCTGATTGATCCGTTCGCTCAACTGTTCGAGCGCCGGGCCATCGTTGACATCCAGTTGTACGGCGGTGAAACCGGCGGCTGCCAGAGCCGCCACGTCTTCAGCCTTGCGGGCGCTGGCCCAGACTTTGTAACCGGCGCTTTTGAAGGCATCGGCGAGGGCACGGCCAATGCCGCTGGAACAACCGGTAATCAACGCAACAGGCATGGCGCGGTCCTTGTGCAAAAGAAAAAGGGGGATCAGTCGGAGAAACTACCCTGCAACCGTTCGGCGCGAAACTCCAGGGTTTGCGGGCGGTAACCGGGGCGCAAGGGCGGTAGCGGCAAGCAGTCTTCCCAATTGCCGCCGGCCTGCAACTCGCCGGGGCCGCGATAACGGGGTGCGGCGTATTGATTGTCGGCCAGGTTCACCGTATCGCCCGGCGCATACGCCGCGATGCGCCAGCGCAACTCGGTCAGTGGCACGTCGTTGCCGTTGTTCATCGTCAACTTCAACGGCCGGTCTGCCGGACAGTGCCCGGGTGCGTAAGTGATGCGCAGCTCAAGGCGTGCCAGTTGCTTGATCTCGCGATTGTCCATCCAGAACACCCACGTTGCCACCAGACCCAATCCAACAGCGGCCGCCACGGAAACCGGCACGGCCTTGGCTGGGTAGCGCAGCAGCAGGATCAGCCAGGTGATGACCAGCAGGACGCCGATGAACATGTTTGAACGCTCCTTGAACGGATAACTACCATCCTACCGAAGGGACACGGGAATGGACATTCGGTGAGCAAGGGATTGTACCGCTGGTCGGCACTGTAATTTCTGACAGTAGCCAGCCATGCTCTTGAAACGTTAGAAGACATTGGCCGACAGGGCTGTTAATCGATGGACGGTGGCGATGGAAATGCACCACAAGACACCCACACTGACAGTCGTCGATCCGCGTGGCTTGTCGATCCGTTCGGTTGATTATTGGCGCGCCGTCGAAAACCTGCCCACTGAGGCCCGCATCAACCGCGCTGTTCGCGATGGTGCAGGACGTGCGGTGAAACAGTGGGATCCGCGATTGTGGGCGCTGCAAACGGGCGATCCTCAGGCGCCTCCCAATCTGACCACGGTGTACTCATTGTCCGGGAACGCGTTGCGCACGGACAGCGTCGATGCCGGAACGCAGATCAACTTGCCTGGCTTGGCCGTCGAAGTGTTGTTGGGCTGGGACAGCCGCGAAACGCGTCGCGAGGTTGAATATGACGATTTGCTGCGCCCGGTGGCGGTGTTCGAACAGGGCGCAGTGGGGCCGCGTCGCTGTGTCGAGCGTTTTGGGTATGGCTACCCGGGCCAGGGCAATCGGGATCGTAACCAGTACGGCCAACTGATTCGCCACGACGACCCGGCGGGCAGTGTGCTGTTCGACTTGTTTGCGATCAGCGGCGAAGGCATCGAAAACACCCGCCACTTCACCCTTGATCCGGTAACCCCCGATTGGCCGGAATCGATTGATGATCGCCAACGGCTGCTCGAACCCGGTTTGGGGGCGACATCCGCATGGCGGTTCGGTCCACGGGGTGATGTGCTTGAGCAGACCGACGCCAAGGGAAGTCGTCAGACTTTCGGTCTGACCCTTGATGGCCGATTGCGCGAAAGTCGACTGCAATTGAAGGATCAACCCGTTGGGCAAACGTTGGTCAGCGAGATCCGCTACAACGCCTACGGGCAAGTTGAAGAGGAGGTCGCGGGTAACGGGGTGCGGACGACGCTGGCCTATCGACCCGAAGACGGTTGTTTGATGGAGCGTCGGGCCGAGGACGCCAATGCGCGAGTAGTGCAGCATCTGTTCTATGACTATGACCCGATGAGCAACGTGTTGAGCATCGAGGACAAGGCCCTGCCGGTACGCTACTTCGCCAACCAGCGCATCGACCCGATCAGTCGCTTTTGCTACGACAGCCTGTGCCAGTTGATCAAAGCCTTTGGCTGGGAGGCGGGCGGTCCCAATCAAGGCCCCGAGTCGGTTGGGCGCACTGATCCGGCGGCCGTCAGCAACTACTGGCAGACCTACTGCTATGACGCGGGCGGCAATCTGGTGAAGCTGACCCACGTCGGCGCGCAAAACCATGGGCGCGATTTGAAAGCCGCCTGCTACAGCAATCGCTGCCTGCCCTGGCGCAACGGCGTGCCGCCCACTGAAGAGGACATCGCCGCCGCATACGACGCCAAGGGCGACTTGCTGGAGCTGGATCAGGGACGGTTTTTGACCTGGGATCTGCGTAACCAACTGCAATCGGTCAGCCCGGTGGAGCGCGTTTCCGGGCGTAATGACCGGGAGTTGTATTTCTACAATGGCGATGACCAGCGGGCACGTAAAATTCGCTCGTTGCAGACCAACGCCCGGACCGTGAGAGCTGAAGTGCGTTACTTATCGGGCCTGGAACTTCGTACCGACAGTGGCACCGGGGAGGTGCTACAGGTGATCACCGCCCAGGCCGGACTCAACAGCGTTCGTGTATTGCACTGGGAAACAGTTTCACCATCCGGTATCAGCAACGATCAATACCGCTACAACCTCGTCGATCACCTGAACTCCTGCACCCTGGAGCTGGCCCATGATGGGCGAATCATCAGCCGGGAAAACTTTTACCCTTTTGGCGAGACCGCCAGCCTGGCCGGGGATGATGTGATCGAGGTCAGTTACAAGACGATCCGTTACTCGGGCAAGGAGAAGGATGCGACAGGGCTTTATTACTACGGGTATCGCTTTTATATCCCGTGGTTGCAGCGCTGGATGAATCCGGATCCGGCTGGGGATGTGGATGGTTTGAATGTTTATGCGATGGTGGGAAATAATCCAGCTACTTTCCTGGACACAGACGGGCGTACGAAAGGGACATCAGAAAACGGAGGCACTGCGCCGGAAGATAAGAGGTCTATAAAAGATAGAGCTTCCCTGTTCGGCGCACTAAGAGGTGTACCTGAGCGTACCGAGCGTGCCCCTGTCACAAACCCGAAAGTCAATCTCTTGCCTTCTTCTGGAAAGCAGTTACAGGTATTGGCTCCGATTGGTAACCGTTTGTCTGGGCAGGTGAAGGTGCCAGTCACAGCAAGTGAGATTTCTGCAAAAGACAAAAAAGTCGAGAGTGCGGAAGGTGGAGGGGGGGGATTTTCAACCAGCGATGTTTCGATGAGCTTCAAGACCGTAACTATCTCAAGAAATCGGATGGAGGTTACCGTGCAACGTCTGGTCGTGGTTTTTCACAAAAAATTCGATTTGGTCGAAGGGAAAAGTCTTCCTCAATGGCCGGATCGTTACGCATTGCAACCGAGCCAGGATTGGGTAAATGAAGAGGGGATCAACGACTACGAAAAGTTTCATATGCTGGAAGGCGTAGAGCGTGAAAGTGCAGTTGCTTTGATTAAAGCTAAAGATCCAGCAGCGCTTAAAGTTGGCTTTGGAGCTGCGACCTTCGCATACGACAGTGATGCAAAAATTATCACCCTGAAGGATGGTCATCACCGCTTGATTGCAGCGGCGAGGCTCGGTCGAACAATTGAGTTGGATAGCTCTCTTGTACCTACCTCCAATTTGAAATGGAAAGATCTGAAGTACAGTTCTAAGAAACCTGTAAAAGTCTGATTTTTAAAAGGTCCAACCCGTTGCGGACAGGGGACGCAGCGGGCTGGACGGGGCTTCTTGTTTTACTGCTCGTTCTCGTTACTGCGCGATGGTTTTCACCGACACGCCGCGCTCGATCGGGGTGGAGCGACCGTAGATATCTTCAAACCGCTCGATATCGTCTTCTCCCAGGTAGCTGCCCGATTGTACTTCGATGATCTCGAGTGGAATCTTGCCCGGGTTGCGCAAGCGGTGTACCGAGGCGATCGGGATATAGGTCGACTGGTTTTCAGTGAGCAGGAACACGTTTTCGTCGCAGGTCACTTCAGCGGTGCCGCTGACCACGATCCAGTGTTCGGCGCGGTGGTGGTGCATCTGCAGCGACAGGCATGCGCCCGGTTTGACCGAGATGTGCTTGACCTGGAAACGACCGCCCATGTCCACCGAGTCGTAGGAACCCCACGGACGATAGACTTCGCAGTGGTTCTGGGTTTCGCTGCGGCCCTGCTCGTTGAGGGTGTTGACCATCTGTTTGACGCCTTGGACCTTGTCCTTGTGGACGATCATCATGGCGTCCTTGGTTTCGACCACCACGATGTTTTCCAGGCCGATCACCGACACCAGTTTGCCGTTGCCGTGGATCATGCAGTTTTTGCTGTCCTGGATGACCACGTCGCCTTTGGTGACGTTGCCGTTGGCGTCTTTTTCATTCACTTCCCACAGCGACGACCAGCAACCGACATCGCTCCAGCCCGCGGTCAGCGGTACGACGCAGGCGCGCTGGGTTTTTTCCATCACCGAATAGTCAATGGAATTGTCCGGGCAGCAGGCGAAGGTGGCGGGGTCGATGTCGACGGTGTCGGCATCCTGCGCGCTACGTTCCAGGGTCAGTACGCAGGTGTCGTAGATGTCCGGGTCGTGCTTTTTCAGCTCTTCGAGGAAGCGGCTGGCGCGGAACAGGAACATGCCGCTGTTCCAGAAATAACCGCCGGACTGGACGAACTCGGTGGCGCGTTTCACGTCGGGTTTTTCGACGAAGTGCGAGACACGGCTGACGCCTTCCGGCAGCAGGGCATCGTTGGTGGATTTGATGTAGCCATAACCGGTTTCCGGTTTGGTCGCCGGCACGCCGAACAGCACCATCTCGCCACGCTCAGCCGCCACAGTGGCCAGGGCCAGGGCGCGTTGCAGGGCTTTCTGGTCTTCCAGTACGTGGTCGGCCGGCAGCACCAGCATCAACTCGTCGCGACCTTCATTGACCAGCATCATCGCGGTCAGGGCCACGGCCGGCGCGGTGTTACGGCCGAAAGGTTCCATCAGGATGCGCTGGGTTTCCAGTTTACGGGCGCTTAGCTGCTCGTTGACGATGAAGCGGTGATCCTTGTTGCAGACCACGATCGGGGTATCCATGCCTTCGAACACCAGGCGTTCCAGGGTTTGCTGGAACAGCGTGTGTTCGCCGGTCAGGGCGAGGAATTGCTTGGGGAATTGCTTACGGGAAAGCGGCCAAAGACGTGAGCCGCTACCACCTGACAAGATCACCGGAATCATGTTGTTACTCCTTTAAAATCGATTGGTTAGAGCCACGAACGTTCTGTCGTTTCACTCTTGTTTTTGTTCCGTACCGGACGGTTGACTCTCCCTGTGCAGGGGCCCGTTTCAAGGCCCCATTGGGGTGTCAGCCGTTCGGAAAATTTATTAGCGCGTCGACACCGGGCGCTTGACCCAGACTGGCGACAGGCTGCTGCCGTTGCCGGTGACGTACAGCACCGCTGCTTCACCACGCTCCAGGGCAACCGGCTTCACGTCGCCGACTTTCTTGTCGCCTTCGTACAGCGCCAGGCTGACTTTCACCGGGTTGATTTCACGCTCGCCACGGCCCTTGGCGGCCACGTTCGGCACCACATCGGTCTTGCCGTCGGCGGTTTTCAGGGTCAGGGCCTTGTCGCTGAGGTTCTGCACGCGCACCAGGGATTTCTGTTTGTTCTTGAACGGCGGCTCTTCAATCAGTTGCGGCGCGCCGCTGGCATTGTTGACCAGGGTGTAATAGTGATCGCCGGCCAGTTTCACCGACAGGGACTGGCTGCCGACTTTGGCGCTGTAGTCACCGCCCGGCATGAAGCTGAAGTCAGTGCTGGACAGCGGCGCGACTTCGTTCAGGTTGGTGGTGCCGACCGTGGCGCTGACTTCAGCGTTACCGGCGTTGTAGACCCGCACGAAGCTGGAGCCTTTTGGCGCGACAGGGCCGTAGAGGGCGGCGTCACCCGCGGCGAAAGCCTGCATCGACAGCGCGCTCATGCCGGCGACGAGGGCAACTGCTTTTAAGGAGCGAGCGGCGAGACGGCGAGGAGTAGTAGTGAAAGTCATGGTAGTACCTCTCTTTCAGTTTTGCGCCCGGTCGGGCGTCTCGGATTTAGTGTTTACAGCTACGTTTTGTTGGCGCGCGCCGGCTTGTTTAAGCTCTGCGACCCACTGCGGGTCGGCGTCACCGATTTCGTTGTTCACAGGCAGATATCGTTCAGGGAATTCCCAGATCAGCACTTGTGGCGGGCTGTTCTTGAAGGCATCGCTTTTCAGGTAGCTGAGCATCGGCAGAATCGGGCCATGGCCGTCTTCGGCGTAACTGACCACGTCGCTGTGCAGCGCTTCTTTCAGCGCACCGACGAAGTTCCAGTTCGGATTGGCGCTGTAGCTGGTGCCGATCAGGGCCACCGGCACTTCAGTGTTGGCGAACAGCGCGTCATCACCGGCAGACTGATCCTGGGCCGCCACGGTGTTGCGCTTCTGCAAAGGTTCTGGCGCCGGCATCAGGTTTTCGAACAGCGGGTCCAGCGGCAGGAACAACCGCAGGTCGCCCTTGTGCGTCACCTTCTCCGCAGGTTCGGTGACGAAGTTTTGTGGTTCGCCGCTGAGCGGAGCCTTGTCGGCAATGGTTTTGGCCAGGGTCTGGGCGGCGACTTGCGCGCCTTCCGGGGTCCAGTGAGTGTCGGTGCGCAGGAACACTTGCTGACCGTTGTGCTTGGCCTGTTGCAACGGGCCGAGCAGGTCGGGGGCGAGGATCTTGTCGGCCGCCACACGAGCGTGGAAGTCCTTGTACAGATTGGCGTGGATACTCGCCGGCTTCACTTCACCCAGGTGTTCCGGGTACAGCCGCGTCTTGGCTGGCACGATCGCCATCACCAGTTGCACGCCTTGCTTTTTCAGTTCCTGGCGCACGCCTTCGACCAGCGCGTAGTTGCCTTGCAGGTTCAACTCTTCGTTGACGATCGGGTGGAACTCTTCATCGCTGTAGAGCCACTGATCGCGACCGAGCACCACGCCCGGACGACCTTCGTTGAACAGTTTGAAATCCAGCGCGGCCCAAAGGTTGGTGCCCAGGCGCTTGATCGGGAACTCGTCGTCGTAGTGCGTCTCGACGGCTTTGGTCCAGCGCCCGTTGAGCACGGTGGCATCGGCGTTGGTACTGAAGCCGAAGAAGCTGCGTACCGACCACACGCCCAGGACCAGCAAGGTCACCAGGAACAGGGCGATGTAGAAGATGCGTAATGAGCGGGTCATGGTCAGATCCCTCAGAACTGGAAGTAAAGGAACGGCGAGAAGCTTTGCGCCGAGAGTTTGAGAATCGAAGCGATGAACAGCAGCAGTACCAGGGCGCGCATCACGTAACGGGACCAGTCGGTGGTCCAGTAGGCCGGTTGCACAGTCGCTTCAACGCCGACGGTGTAACCCGGTTGGTGGATGTTGGCCGGGTTCTCGCCCGGTACGGCTTTGATCATTCCAGGTGTCGCCGCGGCCGGGCCGTCGGTTTCGGTGTTCACCGCAGGTTTGGTTTTGACCGGCGGCTGATTGGTGTAGAAATCACGCAGGCCGAAGAACGCCAGGGTCACGTAAGCCACCACCAGGGTTGCCACTTGCAGACCGGTGAGGCTGGCCTGGTTGAGTTCCGACAGCGACCATTCGCCGAAGCTGAACATTGCGCCGTACATGCGACCGGCGACGTGCAGGTTCTCTGCGCGGAAGATCACCCAGCCCATCACTACCAACAGGAAGGTCAGGGCCCAGCGGATCGGGTTGAAGCTGCGCGGCGAAGTGTTCAGGCCGATGGCTTTTTCGATCGCCAGCCACATGCCGTGCCAGGCGCCCCAGACGATGTAGGTGATGTTCGCGCCGTGCCACAGACCACCAAGCAGCATGGTCAGGAACAGGTTGCGATAGGTCATCAGCGTGCCTTTACGGTTACCGCCGAGGGTGATGTACAGATAGTCACGCAGCCAAGTGGAGAGGCTGATGTGCCAGCGGCGCCAGAACTCGGTGATCGACTGGCTGATGTACGGCTGTTTGAAGTTTTCCATGAAGCGGAAACCCATCATCATGCCCAGGCCAATCGCCATGTCGCTGTAGCCGGAGAAGTCGAAGTACAGCTGCGCGGTGTAGGCCAGGGCGCCGAGCCAGGCGTCGCCCGTGGTCGGGTTCTGCAAGGCGAAGCAATGGTCGGCGACCACCGCCAGGGTGTCGGCGATGAACACCTTCTTGATGAAGCCCTGCATGAACCGCGTGGCACCTTCGGAGAACTTGTCGAGGGTGTGGGTGCGGTTGTTGAACTGGTCGGCCAGGTCGCGGAAACGCAGCACGGGGCCCGCGATCAAGTGCGGGAAGATCGCCACGAATGCAGCAAAGTCGATCAGGTTGCGGGTGGCCGGGGTATCGCCGCGGTAGACGTCGATGATGTAGCTGATGGACTCGAAGATGTAGAACGAGATCCCGATCGGCAACAGCACGTGGGTCAGGATGAACGGCGACAGACCGACCGAGGTCATCATCGCGTTGATGCTCTCCACGCCGAAGTTGGCGTACTTGAAGTAGCCGAGGATGCACAGATCCACCGCCACGCCGAGCAGCAGCCAGCGTTGGGCCGGTTTGGTCTTGACCCCGGCGGCGCCAACTTTCAGACCGATCCAGTAGTTCCACAGCGTGACGGCTGCGAACAGCGCAAGGAAGTCCACACGCCACCAGGCGTAGAACACGTAGCTGGCGATCAGCAGCAGCAAGTTGCGATAGCGTTGCCCGCTCAAGTAGTACAAGCCGAGAAAGATCGGCAAGAACAGAAACAGGAACACGTTGGATGAAAATACCATCCCGATCTCTCCATGTTTAACCAACAGTCAAGGGCCAACGGCCCCCCCAAACCCCCCACGAAAATCCGGGGTGGTTGTATTGCATGCTGCGCACTTACCTGTGGCGAGGGAGCTTGCTCCCGCTGGGGTGCGAAGCGCCCCTGAAACCTGATGACGCGGTGTCTCAATCAATCCGCGTTCACTGGGTTACGACTGCTTCGCAGCCGAGCGGGAGCAAGCTCCCTCGCCACAGGGGAATACAGTCAGCTTTAAGAACCTTTGCCTTTTTCATTGGCCGGGTCGTAGACCTTGGTCAAATCCCCGCCGAGGCGGAAAGACTTGAACGGCTGCATCTTGTGCTTGAGTTCCAGCACATTCGGCGCGCAGGTGTAGAGCGAGCAGAACGGTTCGAGCCAGGCGAATTTCGAGTCGATCTTGAGATCGGTCATGTCCTGATCCTTGCCGTTCTTCTTCTCGAATTGATCCGGGTCTTGCACACCCGCGAGTACGCGATCACCCAGGCGTTTCAAGGCGCCGTTGTTTTCCTGACGCAAATCCACACCGTTGGCCTGGGCGAAACTGGCGATCATCGCCAGCGGCGGCAGGGCGTAGTTGTGGTAGGCGAGGGCGCGTTGCTGGCGCTTGAGTTCGTTTGGCAGGAAACCTTGCGCATCGATCTGATTGGCGCCGACCTTGAATTCCTTCACGGCCCAATCGAACAGGTCGCGGCGGTTGGTGGCGACCGACGTGGCCATCACCGACCAGGCGGCCCAATACGAGTGGTTGTTGGTTTGTTCGAGTGGCAGGTTGTCCCAATCGCTGACCACCTGATCGGCCATTTTGCTGAACCAGGCTTCAATCACCTGCGCTTGTTCCTGGTGGGTGGCCAGGGGATGCGAGTCAGAGAATTTCAGGCGGATATAGGACGACGCCATGCTGCCCAGCGCCCATTTGCGCATGGACTTGCCGGTGTGGTTGAAGTCCCTGGACATCAACGCATCGGCCTTGGCCCAGGCCGTCAGCCAGTCGAGGGTGCATTCCAGTTGTTCCGGGCGACCGTCACGCATGAACTGCATCACTCGCTTGCTGGTGCCACGCTCGATCTTGGTGATGTCGGCGGTGGTGTCGCGGAAGGCCTTTTCCGACTCCTCGTTCAGGGTCGAACGGGCCTTGTCGGAGCCTTCGTATTTGCTGCGAAACTGCAGGGCGCCGGTGTAGGGCGTCGGCATTGCGTCGCAGCCTTCGCTCTTGTCGCCGGTCTTGAATTTATCCACAGGCGCAAAATACCCCTGGGGCGGGCGCAGTGGCGCGGCGGCTTGAGTGGCGCCGGCGAACATCGCCAGAGCCAGCAGGGAGGGCGCGAGTAACTGTTTCAAAGTTCGGGTTTGCATACAGTTCATAAGAGGTAGCCTCATTGCCCGGCTTGAGCAGTACGCTGCCCGGTGCCGGAGAACACGTTGCGTTTGCAGATTTTCGCTTCGACTTTCTGCGGCGCGGCGCCTGGTGTTTCAGGCCCCTGGACTTCAACGGCCAGCAGATTCTGCGAGGCCCAGTCTTCGTCCGTGCGCAACTCGAAAGCGAAACGCCCGTCGGTCTCGGAGGTTTCCGGCTTGTCGATCTTGATGTCCTCATGACGCCCATTCATGTACCAGAGGGTGGCATGCAAGGTTTTCACCGACGTATCGGCGAAGCGGATGTCGACCTGATGGTCGCTGTTGCGCAGGTCCAGGTTCTTGCTGTTGACCATCAATTCGTTTTTGCCCGGCTTCAGCGAGGCGCTGCCGCTCATCTGTGCATCCTTGCCTTCGCAACCGTTGTCGAGCAACGCCATCATCTGGCGGTAGATGGTTTCCTGGTCGAGGCGATAAAGCGGCGAGAATTCCCAGATGAGAATCTTCGGTGGCTTGGTCTGGAACTCTTCGCTGCCCAGGTACTGCAGCATCGAACCTTCCAGGCCACCGCCGGGGAATGCCACGTTGAGGATGTCGGCGCCGATGGCCTCTTCGAGGAAACCGGCGAAGTTGTAGTTCTTGCCACTGTGACTGGTGCCGACCAGGGTGATTTGCGGGTTGCCGGATTCGCCGAACAGATCGCCATCCGCCGCTTCGCCCTTGGGCTCGGTGGTGAACTGATCCATGTACTGGATCGCGTAGCTGGTGCCACAGAGTTGACCCGCCATGTTGTGCAACGTTCCGGTCTTGCCCATGCGACCCGACTTATGGGTCTCGAATTCACGCTTGGGAATGTCGGCGAAGACCGGCAACTGCTTGACCTTCTCGGCGACGATCTTCGCGGTACGCTGGGCGCCATACGGCGTCCAGTGCTGGTCGCCGCGGAAATAGAAATCGTGGGCCGGCAGGGTATCGGGCAGCGATTCGTTGGTCAGCGGCGACAGGTCCGGCACCACGTAACCCATCTGCGCGAAACGCCCGAGCATGGTTTTGTAGTTGGTCAGTGCCTTGTCGAAATCGTAGCTCGCCTTTTCGGCCGGGTTCAGCTTGTTGCGGTTCACCAGGCCACGGGTCGGCTGGTAAACGATGACCAGTTCCACGCCTTTGCTCTTGAACGCATCGTGCAGTTGCTTCATGCGTTTGTAGCCGGCGGGCGTGGTGTCGAATTCGGTGCGCAAGTCTTCTTGCGTACGGAACAGCCAGTCGCCCTGGGCCTGCACCAGTGTGGTGAAGTTCTGCTGATAGCGGGTGGTGTAGTTCTTCGGGTCGTGGGCTGCCGGGCACAGGCTGCAGCACGGCTCGGCGCTGAAGCTCGGTGCCTTGGCGTCTTCGGCACGCACGCCAGTGCTGGCCGCGAGAATGCCCGCAGTCAGGGCCGACAGGCTGAGTAATTTGATCAAGTGTGGGTGCATAAAATTATCCTCAGTCCCGCATTTCGGTCTGGCGTTCGACAGGGTCGATCAGCACGGCTTTCTGCTGGCGCACCAGCAGGTCGAGAATTTCATCCTGGCGCTCGCCGAGAATCCCCGAGAAGCTGATGCCGCTGGTTTTGGTCGGCGCGAGCATCGACACGCGATACAACTCCACGCTCAGCGGCGAGTCGATCGACAGCGGTCCGCTGCCGTTGGCGGCCAGTTCGCCACCAACCACGATCAGCGACACCTGGGCGTCGAACGGGTCGAGCTTGATGTCCCGGTCGGTGTCGCTCAGGTCTTTGATGTGCCCGTAGACACCGGTCAGGCCGTTGGCCATCGAGACGTTTTCGTACAGGCGAATGTTCACGCTATTACGAATACGGATGCCGTGGCGCCGGTTGCTGATCACCTGGTTGCCCCACAACAGGTTGTCGGCACTCTCGTAGAGGGTGATGCCGTCGGTGTGGTTCTTGTAGATCTCGTTGTAGGCGATCAGGTTGTTAACACTGTTACGGTCGATCACCAGGCCCGACAGGTGGTTGTCATAGCTGCGGTTGTTGAAGATGAAGCTGTCGTTGACCTCACGGGAAATAATGATCCCGTGCTTCTTCTTGGTTCCGTAAACCGTGTTGTCGGCGATGATCAGGCCGTGGGAACGGTCATGGGGGTCGATGCCGTAGACGATGTTGTCTTTGTAGGTGTTGCCCTTGACCACGAAGTCGCGGGTTTCGTAGCAGTAGAAGCCGTACCACATGTCCGAGAACTCGGAGCCGACGATCCAGCCGGTCGGTTCAGGGCGCTTGAGCACCTTGGCCATGTTCGGCGTGTACTGGGAAATACTCACGCCGTAGGACTTACTGTTGGCGTAACCGAAACTGGCGATCTTGCTGTTGGCGATGTAGGTCTCGGTGCCGCCCCAGGACAACAGGAACGGACGGAATTCCTTGGGCGACGAGAAGGCCGCCGGGCCGTTGGCCTTTTCGCTCCAGCCGGTGATCTTGGTATCACGCACAAACAGCTGACCGTCGTTGACCAGGAACGATCCAGCCTCCTGGGACAGGCGCAGTTCCTGGGTCTGTTTGTCGATTTCCAGAATGCCGTGTCTGCCCACCACGATCGGCAACTTCGCCAGGAACACACCTGGCGACGTTTCGCTGAGGTACTGCTTGGGCAGCTTCTTGGTCAGATCCTTGAGGTTCATGTAGCCGTCGTCGACGAAGATCGCCTGCGGGATGCCGTGCTGACGCACCACCCACTCGGCCATCTTGTTGTCGCCGCCGATGAAGTCCTTCAAGGCGTCTTCCTGCATCATCCGGCGCACGCTGATCTTGCCGGGCTTGGTGCGCACGATTTTCGCGGCAATGGCTTCGGCGGTGTAGCCAGAAGTGTCCGGCAGTTTCGGCTTGGCCAGGTCCAGCGGCGCGGTTGGCGCGCTGCTGACGGTGTAGGTCTTGGCCTGTTGCAGCCCCTTGGCCACGGTCGTCGATTTGCTCTGCTGTTCAGGCTGGTGCACAGACTTGGCCGGTTCGACGGTGGCGAAGGCGGCTGCGCTGGCCAGCAGCAGCGCGCCGGCCAGCAGGCTGATCGAGCCTTTCTTGGCGCTGTTCATGTCGGGCACTCCCTTCGCGGTTTGCATCAGAAGCGCCAGATCACGTCGATAAACGCACGGTGCATGTACGAGTCGACTTCTTTGCCATAGGCATCGCCTGGCTTGAACACACCGCCACGGAACCGCACCAGGGCCGAAGGCTCATCGATCGACTGGCTCAACGCCGCCGGCAACAGGCCTTGCTTGAAGTACTTGGTGACCACCAGGTCCATTTCCTGACCGAGGTCTTTGTTGCCATCTTCCAGCGGCAGGGAAGTGCTGGAGAGGATCGCGCCGGTCGCGTCGTCGGTGTTGTTTTCAACAGCGTTGATGCCGTTGTTGCCCACCGGCTTGTTGCCGTCCACACGCCAGAACTTGTGGTAGATCAGGCTGGCGTCGTATTCGTCGTTGAGCATCCAGGAGCCGAACAACGTAGCGGTCTGCATGTTGTTCATTTCGCCACGGAAGGCTTCGCCGAAACGGTGAACCCGCGAGCGCGTACCGGTGTAGTTCGAGCGGTTGCTTTCCAGGCCGTTCTGTTCGTACTCGGCGCTGGCGCGGGCATAGGCTGCACCGACTTGCCACTGCGGATCGAGGCGCAGACGCACACCCACGTCGGTAGCCCAGCCGTTCAGGTCTTCACCACGCTTGGCTTCTGCCGGGCGAGTGCCGTCGGCATTCAGCGGGTTGACCGTGTCACGGTCGCCGCTCATGCCGGTGATGCTGCCCCAGTAATTGACGGTGTTGGTATTGCGCCAGTTGTAGGCATCGCTGTCGGCGGTGAGGCCGAGCCAGCTGATGTCGCCGTTCTGTTTCTTGTCCAGGGTATCGCCGGCCACGCCCGGCTCCGGATAGTCGAGCTTGCCGTTATCGTGGGTGTGATGACCGCGAATGCCGACCCAGTTACCGGGTGTCCACTGATACGCCGCATCGGCGTAGGCGTGCAGGCGATCCTTGTCTTTGGGCGCCAGTTCTTTCAGGTCGGTACGGTATTCGCTGAAGCGTTCGGCGATACCGACGTTGGCGCGCAACAGGGTGGTGTCGAAGGTCCAGTTCAGGGCTTCGATGTTGGTGTCGCGCCATTGGCCGTCGTCGTTGCGCAGGCGTTGGCGACCGAACTTGAGGATCTCGCCAGGGTAGGGCGTGAGGCCGCTGTAGCCGACCCAGAACTCGCGCATCGCCAGGTAGTTTTTCTTGGTCTTGCGATCACCGCTGTCGGTGGTCTGGGTGCCGCTGTTGTCGGACTGCTGCAGGGTGTCGGTTTCGATGATGTCGGTGGACGTCACGGCCTGACCCATCGCGTAGGCGCTCCACGCGCCGCTTTCGCCATAGACCCATGGGCGCAGGTCGAGGCCGACGCCGTTAACGTCGCCGCCACCGGCGGTGCCCAGGTCACTGTCGTCTTCGGACTGGCCGGTAACTTTGACTTCGAGACCGAAGTTCTTGTCTTCGGTCAGGGCCGCCAGGGTCGGGCACGACCACAGCAGGGCGAATGTCAGGCCAATACCGGCCTGCACGAATGGATTGAGCTTCATAGGGATTCCTCGCCGTCTTCTTCTTGCAGGGCGTGCAGTTCCAGCGTGTCCGGACTCACGGTGCTACGAATGGCTTGCTCTTGTTTGAGCAGGCGTTGGGCCTCGGCCAGCCGCTCAGGCGGCAGTTGCGCTTCGAGTGTTTGCGCAAGCTCAGTGGCTTGCGGGGTGTCTTGAGCCTTGGCCAATTGGCTGAAGACGTAAGCGTTGACCGGGTCGGGCCGGGTGCCCTTGCCTTGGGAGAACAGTTGGGCGATGGCGAAATCGGCGCTGTTCTGGCCGTTGCGTGCAGCGGTCAGCAGGTGATCCAGGGCTTTCTGCGGATAGACCTTGCCCAGGTAACCGCGACGGTAAATCTGGCCGAGGTAGTAATCGGCGGCGACTTCCCGGCCGACGGCTTTCTTGAAGTGCTCTTCGGCGACCTTGGCGTCGGCGGGCACCATCTTGCCTTCGTAGTAGAGCTTGCCCAGCAATAGTTCGGCGCGCGGCTGGTCGGCGGCGCGGCCGTTGTCCAGGTACTTCATCATCGTGTCGACGTCGCCCAGTTCAGGGAAGTCGTAGAGCAATTGCGCCAGGCTGACCCAGGACGCCGGGTAGCCAGGGGCGATGCCTTCGAGCAGCGACTGAGCGGTTTTTTCGTCGGTCTTGCCCAGGCTCGCATCGCCCAGCACGCGGGCCACGCTGTCGATACGTTGCGCAGAGACGGCGCCACGGCTATGAGCGGCCTGCATCTGCTTGATCAACTCGGCCTGTTGTTCGGGCTGGCCGCGTTTCTGATAGACCGTGGCCAGTTCGACGTAGCAGATGTCGGTGGTGTTCAACGCCGCTTTGCAGATTTTTTCCACGTCATCCAGGTGCTGGTCGTAAGTGCCTTGGGTGCGATAGAGCAGCACCTGGGCCAGACCTGCTTCCGGTTTGCCTTCGGCGCGCCATTGGCTGATCTGCTGCTGTGCGTTGACGTTGGGGAAACTGTGCGGGAATTGCAGGTACAGCATCGCCAGCGGGATCAGGGTGTTGCCTTCGCCATTGGTCGCGGCTTTCTTCAACAGTGCTTCGGCTTCGTGGTGTTCGGCTTCAGTGGCGCCAGGTTTGGCCACCAGCAGGCGACCCAGGCGAGCCTGAGCCCGCGGCGAGACGCTGGCCGCGGCGCGGTAAGTCGCCTCGGCTTTTTTGATCTGCGCCGGGTCGCGGCTGTCGACCTGAATGTCGGCCAGCCCAACCTGGGCTTCGCTGTAACCCAGGTCGGCCAGTTGCTGATAGTTCTGCGCCGCCAGCGTGGTATCACCGCGCTTGAGGGCTTCATTGGCCAGGCGCTGGTCGGGCAGGCCGGCGCAACCGGCCAGGCTTACGGCCAGTGCAACTGCACACAGTGATCCTATGTGGGTGCGCGGTGTTCTGAGGATTTGTGGAGTCGTCACGGGCATGTCCTCTTTTTAAAGACCGGCGGCCATGGCTTTGTTGATCAGCCAGTTCAGGTTCGGGCCACGGGTGCTGTTCACTTCCACCGGGCGACCGGCGAGTGCGCTGTCCAGCGGCTCGTCAGGTTTGATCTGCACGCGGATATCGGATGACAGGTCTTCGCTTTTCAGGCTGGTGCTGCTGACGATCTTGCCGGTACGAGTCTGGTCTTCGCCGGCGATCTGGAAGCTGACCGAGGTACCTGGGCGCACGTCGCCGAACTGGCGATAGGAGAAGCGTGCTTCAACGTTGGCTTCGGTATTACGCGGCACCAGTTGGAAGATCACGTCACCTTTGTTGGCGTATTGACCGTTAGCCACCAGTTGCTGGGCCACGGTGCAATCGCACGGGGAGGTCAGGGTGCCGGTCATTTGCTTGCCGAACAGTTCTTCAACCTTGGACGGTTGCAGTTGGTTTTCGTCCAGATGGCCCTTGAGCACGTCGAGCATGCTGGTGCTGAAGGTCGCCAGCGGTGCGCCTTTGGCGGCAACGCCGTCGGCCTTGATCAGGCTCTGCACGGTACCGTCGCGCGGCATGGTGATGTTCATGCCTTGCACGCTGACCAGACCGGCCTGGGCGTGGCTGACGAAGTACATGCCGTACACCGATTTGAAAATGAAACCGAACGCCACCAGGCCGACCACGAAGATACCGGCGCTGAAGGTCACCGCTTTCAGGCGGCCGAAAGGCGTCATGCCGTGGCCGCCGTCCTTGACCTTGCGCGCCTTGGTGAAGTTGTCGCGCTGCAGGGTTGCCAACACTTCACCGATGCTGACGATGTCGCCGGCCAGGTGCGAGGTGATCAGGTGGCGCAGGGTGGAAATGTCCCGCGGTTCCAGGTTCTGGAACTGGCAACCGGTGCGACCGGTCTGGCGGTCGACGGAGCGGATCTGCAATTCCACGTCCATGGCCAGGCCAAGGTTATCGATGACGAATTGCAGACGGGCCTTGTGCACATCGCCGACCTTCAGCGGCAGCTGACCGGCGTTGAACGCCAGGCCGCCTGCGGAAAGGTCGATGACCCGGGCTTCGACCGGGGTCCGGTCAGGGCCGAAGAAACGCAGCTTGGCCGGAATTTTCACACGGGCGTGTTGGCGCTGGGCTTCGGATTCGTGCACTACGTTGCTGTTGACGGCGGTATTCATATGGGCGATTTCCTAGTTAATTCAGGCGAGTTCGGTCAGACCATCATCAGCAGCACGGCGACAAAGATGCTGCCGGCGGAGAAGGTCATGGTCCGAGACGACCAGGTGTTGAACCAACGTTGAAAGCTGGCGAGATCACGGGTCAGAGAAGTGGGCTGGCGAGTCCAGGATTGTTTGTCGAGGCGGAAGAACACGTAGATCTTCACCAGCGCGCCGACGATCTGGTTGTAATAGAGAATGGCCGGGTACGCCGGGCCGATCCGGTGACCGGAACAGGACAGCAGCAGGGTCAGGATCAGGCGCGTGATGCCGATCCACAGCAGGTAAACCAGGATGAACGCGGTGCCGTACTTGAAGGTGGCGATGAGCGCCACGGTCAGGCCCAGCAAGGACGTCCACATCGACACACGCTGATCGAACAGCACCACCGAAGTGAACAGACCGAGGCGTTTCATCCCCAGGCCCAGGGCGCGGGAGTTCTGCCGCAGGTTGTTGCCGTACCAGCGGAACATCAGTTTGCGACTGGCCTTGATGAAGCTCTTTTCCGGCGGGTGTTCCACGGTATGGATCGCGGCGTCGGGCACGTAGAACGTGTCGTAACCCAGGCGCATCAGGCTGAACCAGCTCGACTTGTCGTCACCGGTCAGGAACTTGAAGCGGCCCAGGCGCCAGTGTTGCAGCGAGTCGCTTTCCACATCGGCGATGAAGTCCGGGTTGGTGACCACGGTGGCGCGGAACACCGACATCCGGCCGGTCATGGTCAACACGCGCTTGGACAGGGCCATGGAGCACATGTTGATGTGACGCTGGGCGAATCGCAGTTTGTGCCATTCGCTCATGATGTAGCCGCCGCGCACTTCGCAGAACTCGTTGGTGGTCAGGCCGCCGACATTGCCGAACAGCTGGAACCACGGCACGGTCTTGAGCACGACGCCTTCGGCCAGCACGGTGTCGCCATCGATCACGGCAACCACGGCGCGGTCGTCCGGCAGGTGGCGGGAGATGGCGCGGAAACCGTAGGCCAGGCCATCGCGCTTGCCGGTGCCGGGAATGCGCACGAAGTCGAGCTTGACGCTCGCGGGTGGGTTCATGCGTTTCCAGAGGCTCTTGACCAGCAGCTCATCGGACATTTCGACGATGGAGCACACCACGGTGGTCGGCAGGCCGCAGTCGATGGCCTCGCGGATTACCGAGCTGTAGACCTGCGCGGTGGTCAGCGCGTCGATACGGAAGCTGGTGACCATCAGGAACACATGGGAGGGGTCTGCCGCTTTGCCCAGCTTGCGCACTTTGCGCCGCAGGTACGGGTAGACCACGTACAGAAACAGCATGCCGCGCAGAAAGTGCGTGGCACCCATCGAGTAGCGCCAGATACCGACGATACCGATCAGGAAAATGAAGTCCTTCGACTCGGAGTCGAACGTGGACACAGGCAACGCAATGGCGATGCCCATCAATAAACTTAGGTAAAACAGCCAACCGGCGGCCTGAAGTAGGCCGTGCTTTAGCCTGTGCATAATCTGCATCCGTCTCGATCTCGGGCGGAGCCCGATTGGGTTAAGGCAGGCGTAAAAGCCAAGGCGATCTCATCGGACCTGTAGGAGCGAGGCTTGCCCGCGAAGGTTGCGTACCTGACACACCGCGTTGTCAGGTTCGCCGGCAAGCCTGGCTCCTACAGGGGGTGGTGTGTTACCAGCAGATGCCTTCAGTCCGGCCACTCACGCTGGTGGCTTTGGACATGAAGCCGACCAGGTCGACCACTTGCTTGCCGTGCGGTGCTTCCAGCGCCAGGGCGCGGAATTTCTCGTCACGGTTACCGAGGATGATCACGTCGGAGTTGTTGATCACGTCGTCGAAGTTCGAGTTGAGCAAGGACGAGACGTGAGGGATCTTCGACTCGATGTAATCCTTGTTCGCACCGTGGACACGGGCGTACTCGACGTTGCTGTCGTAGATGCTCAGGTCGTAACCCTTGCCGATCAGCATTTCCGCCAGGTCGACCAGCGGGCTTTCGCGCAGGTCGTCGGTGCCGGCCTTGAAGCTCAGACCCAGCAGGGCGACTTTGCGTTTGTCGTGGCTGGAGACGATGTCGAAAGCGTTCTGCACCTGGGACTCGTTACTGCGCATCAGCGAGTTGAGCAGCGGAGCTTCCACGTCCAGGGAGCCGGCGCGGTAGGTCAGGGCGCGGACGTCTTTCGGCAGGCAGGAGCCGCCGAACGCGAAACCAGGACGCATGTAGTACTGGGACAGGTTCAGCGTCTTGTCCTGGCAGACCACTTCCATCACTTCACGACCATCGACGCCGACAGCCTTGGCAATGTTGCCGATCTCGTTGGCGAAAGTCACCTTGGTGGCGTGCCACACGTTGCAGGTGTACTTGATCATCTCGGCGACGGCGATGTCCTTGCGGATGATCGGTGCGTCGAGTTCTTCGTACAGCGATTGCAGAACGTCGCCCGAAGCCTTGTCGAATTCGCCGATGACGGTCATTGGCGGCTGGTCGTAGTCGGCGATCGCGGTGCTTTCACGCAGGAACTCAGGGTTCACGGCAACACCGAAGTCGACACCGGCTTTCTTGCCGGAGCAGTCTTCGAGAATCGGGATTACCACGTTTGCCACGGTGCCCGGCAACACGGTGCTGCGCACGACGATGGTGTGGCGGGTGGTTTTGTCACGCAGAACAAAACCGATCTCGCGGCACACGGCCTCGATGTAGTTCAGTTCCAGGTCGCCGTTCTTCTTGCTCGGCGTGCCGACGCAGATCATCGACAGGTCGGTGTCGCGAATCGCCTCGGCGAAGTTGGTCGTGCCGCGCAGACGGCCAGTCTCGATGCCCTGTTTCAGAAGTTCGCCCAGACCGGGTTCAACGATCGGCGAACGACCGGCGTTGATCATATCGATCTTGTCTTTGGCAACATCGACGCCAACGACGTCATGGCCCCGTGCAGACAGGCAACCGGCACAGACTGCACCGACGTAACCCAAACCAAATATGCTGATGCGCATCGCATTTACCTCTCAGTTAATCAAGACTGTGTTCAACAAGCCATTACATGGCCGGAGTTAATGGTGTTCAGCGGTCATAGTGCACTCGCAAGTGCGGCCTTAAAGGCGTCACAATGCCGGGTGCAGGCATACTAAGTTCCGAGTGTCTAAATAAGTGCACTCAAGATGTGCGCAACCAGGCCTTATTGTTATGACGTGCCCTGTTATGCAGCCGACCCTCTAATCAGAGGACGTTCGTGCAAAGGTCTTGCGCGCTCAATGCCAGGCCAGAAGCCCGTAAATCAAGCGGTTGGGTGCTCGGGTGAGCACGTTTATAGGGGCGCTGCCGTGGCCTTGTAGGGGATATTAATGGTGCGTTATCTCCTGTCCTTCATGTGTTGCCCAAATAAGTGATCCATAAGTTCAAGTTGATGTGACAACTTCGCTATCGGGACCGCTTGTCTGTGTAAGTTATCTCGTACGTTCGCCGAGAGAATCGTTACGGGTGGTATGAGCGGCGCATTTGGACATAGTTCCTGTCCGCCCATCGCGATTTCTGAAATTTCTTGAAATATTGAAAAAGATGGCACTGCTCTCATATTGATAGCACTTGCCGTTTCGCCCTTTATATATAGGGTGATTATTGCCTTGGATATTTTTTTGCCACTACCCACAAAAATTTTCAGTGCCACTACTGAAAAAAATCAGCAAAGTCGAGTGAAACAAAAGTTAGAAAATGGAGTGCTTGTTTTTTGGCGCCAATAAGCCGGCGAAAAGGTGGGGGATTGTTCGAGGATCGAAGGGATGGCGCACGACAAAGTTGTCCATGTCGTGCGCTGATTGAGTGCGGGTCTGGTTACTCCGGTGCGTGATCGCGCAGGAACACCAGATTGTCCGGTTTAGACTGTTCGCTGCTGTAGCGATAACCCTGAACATCGAACTGCTTGAGGGCGGCCGGGTCATTGATGCGTTCTTCGATGACGAAGCGGCTCATCATCCCGCGGGCCTTTTTCGCGTAGAAACTGATGATTTTGTACTGGCCGTTCTTCAAGTCCTTGAACTCGGTATTGATGATGCGCGCGTTCAAGGCGCTGCGTTTGACCGCCGAGAAGTATTCGTTGGAGGCCAGGTTCAGCAGCACATCGTCGCCTTGATCGGCCAGCGCTTCGTTCAGCCATTCGCTGATCCGCGTGCCCCAGAAGGCATACAGGTCCTTGCCGCGGGCATTGGCCAGCTTGGTGCCCATCTCCAGCCGATAGGGCTGCATCAGGTCCAGAGGGCGCAGCAAGCCGTACAGGCCGGAGAGCATGCGCAAGTGCTGCTGGGCGTAATCGAAGTCGGCTTCGCTGAAGGTTTGTGCATTCAGGCCGGTGTACACGTCGCCCTTGAACGCCAGCAGGGCCTGCTTGGCGTTTGCAGGGGTGAAGGCCGGGGTCCAGCTACCGAATCGCGCGGCATTGAGGCCGCCAATCTTGTCGGAGACGTGCATCAGCTCGCTGATCTGCGCCGGCGTAAGGTCGCGCAGTTGCAGGATCAGTTCCTGGGAGTGGTCGAGGTATTGCGGCTGAGTGAAGCGCTGGGTCGCCGGCGGTGTTTCGTAATCGAGGGTCTTGGCGGGGGAAATCACCATCAGCATGAAGTCGGCTCCTTTAATCGTGGGGGCGATTCTAGGGGGTTGTCTGTGTTGACTCCAGCTATGGGTGTCATAGGTGATCGGTGGTGTAGCCAGGTTTTGTGGCAGAAGGAGATCCTGTGGCGAGGGAGCTTGCTCCCGCTCGAGCGCGAAGCGGTCGCAATACAGGCGCATGGTTTTATCCGCAGAATATATTTGTCGGTTTGGGGGCTGCTTCGCAGCCCAACGGGAGCAAGCTCCCTCGCCACAATGAGTTCGGCGCAGCTGCGGGAATTTGAACGTGATCGGCTATAGTGCCGCGCGGGTTTTGTTATGGAGACATCCCATTGCGTATCGTTTTTCTATTCTTCGCCTCGCTGTTGAGCTTCGGCGCCCAGGCGGCGCCGGGCGATGTGGCGACGCTGGATCGCAGCACCTGGCCTGAGCAGCTCGGCAACCCGACCCTGTTCGACGTTGCCTCCCGGGCCGAAATCCTCATGTTCGCCCGCGTCCTGTTGGCCAGCGAATCGCTGGATGAGGCGAGCCTGGCTCAACGCCTGGGCCTGCGCACCGTCAATCTGGAATCGGTCAACCACCTGCGCCAGCGCATGTGGCAGCGGTTGCTGAGCAACTATAACTTCGCCCAGCAGAGTTGCGATCAGGATGCCTCTTTCTGTTTCCTGGTCGAGGACATGGATACCCTGCGTGAGCAAGCAGCCAAGTTTCAGATCAGCGACGACAGCTACTACATCAAGTGGGCCGAGCCGAGCCGGCTGTTCCACGCCCAGTACCTGGACGAGCAATTGCGCAAGGCCGCGCTGTTCCCGCAGACCAGCAGCGAAGTCGATCGTTTTGGCGACTATGAGCGCAATGGCGATGCCATGCATGACCGCCTGTTCCTGCTGACTTTCGACAGCGCCGCCAATGCCGCGCCGGATAACACTGCCTGGATCACCGAGTACCTGCGCAAATCGAACATGAGCGCTACGTTCTTCGTCCTCGGCAAGGACATCCAGGCCCGTCTGGCTGAACGTTCGGTGACCAGCCTGCAAGGGACCTATTCGCAGCAATGCGTTGGAGTGCAGGGTTGGGAGTTCCGTTCCCACAGCTACTGGCAAGACTGGCAGGACTCGGTACGGCGCAGCGCCGAGCTGGTCAAGGGCAAGCTGCCGGAGAATTACGTGCCGCTGTTTCGCCCGCCCGATGGCCAGCGTCGGTCCGATGCTGAAGGCTTCTTCAGGTCTCAGGGTTTGCAGGTGGCATTGTGGGACATCGATGCCCAGGACGGCGCCGGCAAGCTCAAGGGCAACCAGAGTGCGCAACGGGTGCTGACCCTGATGCTGCTGTGGCGGCACGGGGTGATCAACTTCAATGTGAAGCAGGATTCGCTGAAAACCGCGATGCCGTGGCTCATCACGCAAACGGCGCGAAGCGGGATCGGTTGGGAAAACTGTCAGGACGCGTTTCGCTGAAACGGGGAAAGCCCGTAAACATTGGGGCAGGGACGTTTTTGGAGGAGATTTCGATGCAGGCGGACTTCCGACTTTAGCGGGGTGCTGGCAGTCCGCCAAGTGCTATTGGTCATTCTGAAAAATAAACTTCAAAAAAACGTCAAAGTGCTTTTTTCTGTCATGTGTTTTGGAGTATTACGAAGACAGACCGCCGAAACCTGCAACACAGGTGGCGTCTTCCAAGACTCCGTTTGGGTTGCAATCACTTGAGTCTGAGCAGGTGATTTCGGTGGCCACTTCGAGGCGCAGCACTGTCATGGTATTGCGTCGACTGGCTCCCACAAAGGTGACCGAGTATGGATGATCACGGACGTAGCCCTTCCAACCAGCCAATCCTTTATGTACTCGATACCAACGTATTGATTCACGATCCAAACGCCCTGCTTAACTTCGAAGAACACCACGTCGCGATCCCGATGACCGTGCTTGAAGAGCTGGACAAGCTCAAGAGCGGGCCTCACAGCGTTGCAGCGGAATGCCGTCAGGCCATTCGGCTGATCGACAAGACCCTGGGCGATGCCAGCCCCGAAGACGTCGAACTCGGCGTTCCGATCCAGCGCGGCAAGAGTGGGCCCAAGGGCTTGCTGTCAATTCTGATGAGCAAGCGTGCCGAGCCGAACATCATTCTGCCCGAGCACCTGAACGACAACATCATCATCAACCAGCTGATTGACCTGCGCGCGCGTGATGCAAAACTGCCCGTGGTGCTGGTCACAAAAGACATCAACATGCGCCTCAAGGCCCGGGCTTGTGGGATCGCGGCCGAGGACTACAGCACCGACCAACTGGTCGACGACGTTTCGTTGCTGCCCAACGGTTATCACAACATGACCGGCTCCTTCTGGGACCGGGTGAGCAAGGTCGAAACCCGGCAGGATCATGGTCGCACCTGGCATCAGGTGCAGCTGATCGACAACCTGCCTGCCGTGCACGTCAACGAGTTCATCATCGACGAACAGGGCTTTGTCGGCTGGATCAAGGAAATCCAGGTCGACAAGCTGTTGATCCTCGACCTGCATCAGGAGCCTCTGTTGCACCAGGAAGCCTGGGGCCTGAAACCGCGTGACATCTATCAAAGCCTGGCGCTGTACGCCTTGCTCGATCCGGACATTCACCTGGTCAACCTGTCCGGCGCGGCTGGTTCCGGTAAAACCATCCTGGCCCTGGCGGCGGCCATCGAGCAGACCATGGTCAGCAAACGCTACCGGCGCATCATTGCCACCCGCAGCGTGCAGGGGCTCGACCAGGAAATCGGTTTCCTGCCCGGCACCGAAGCGGAAAAGATGGAGCCTTGGCTGGGCGCCATCACCGACAACCTCGAAGCCTTGCACATGGATGACGAAAACACCCATGGCAGCGTCGACTACATCCTCAGCAAAGTGCCGTTGCAGTTCAAATCCCTCAACTACATTCGAGGCCGTAGCTTCCAGCAGAGTCTGATCCTGATCGATGAATGCCAGAACCTCACGCCGCACCAGATGAAAACCATCATCACCCGTGCTGGCGCCGGTTCCAAAGTGGTGTGCCTGGGCAACCTGGCGCAGATCGACACCCCTTACCTGTCCGCGACCAGCTCCGGGCTGACGTACCTGACCGAACGCTTCAAAGACTTCCCCAACGGTGTACATATCACCCTGCAAGGGGTGCCACGTTCGATTCTGGCCGAATACGCCGAATCGCATCTGTAACCCTCACCACAGAACCGGGCGACCTCAAAGTCGCCCGGTTTTTTTATGGGCAACACTTTCCCCTGTGGTGATCGGATAATCGTGCGTGCGGAAAATTGACCCGCAGGTTTACAATCGATGCTCCTGATCAGGAGTAACGCTGTGCTGACTCATCTCGATTCTCAAGGTCGCGCCAATATGGTCGACGTCACCGAAAAAGCCGTGACGTTCCGCGAAGCGACGGCCCAAGCGCTGGTGCGCATGCTGCCCGAAACCCTGCAGTTGATCGTCAGCGGCGGTCATCCCAAGGGTGATGTGTTCGCCGTGGCGCGGATCGCCGGCATCCAGGCGGCGAAGAAAACCAGCGATCTGATTCCTCTGTGCCATCCGTTGATGCTCACCGGCGTCAAGGTCGAGCTCAGTGCCGAAGGTGACGACACCGTGCGCATCGTGGCGCGCTGCAAGTTGTCCGGGCAAACCGGCGTCGAGATGGAAGCGCTGACCGCCGCCAGCGTTGCGGCACTGACTATTTATGACATGTGCAAAGCCGTGGACCGTGGCATGACCATCGAGAGCGTGCGGCTGCTGGAAAAGCTCGGCGGCAAGAGCGGCCATTTTCAGGCGGATCAACCATGAACGTGACCGTGAAGTTTTTTGCCCGTTACCGTGAGGCGCTCGGCGTGGATTCGGTAAAGGTAGAAGGTGATTTCGCCACGGTCGACGATGTGCGTGCGCTGCTGGCCCAACGTGAAGGCGCCGAGGTGTTGAGCGAGCAGAACCTGATGTGCGCCCGCAACGAAGACCTCTGCCAGCTCGATGAACCGGTCTGCGATGGCGATGAAGTGGCTTTCTTTCCAACCGTGACCGGGGGCTGAGCCATGGCGATTCGTGTGCAGCCCACGCCGTTCGACCCGGGCGTTGAAGTCAACGCCATGCACGCGGCCGATGTGGGCGTCGGTGCGGTGGTGAGTTTTGTCGGCTACGTACGCGACTTCAATGACGGCCTCGACGTTGCCGGAATGTTTCTGGAGCACTACCCGGGCATGACCGAAAAAGCCCTGGGCAAGATTGCCGCGGAGGCCGAGCAGCGCTGGCCTCTGTTGAAGCTGGAAGTGTTGCACCGCATCGGCGCGCTGGAGCCGGGCGAGCCGATCGTCTTCGTCGGTGCCGCCAGCGCCCACCGTCAGGCAGCGTTCGATGCCTGCGCCTTTGTCATGGACTACCTGAAAACCCGCGCGCCGTTCTGGAAGAAAGAAAACACCAGTGATGGCGCGCGCTGGGTTGAAGGGCGCGACAGCGATCATGCGGCGGCGGATCGCTGGAAGTAATAGTCGTCCTTTTGATCTTTCTTTTGATCTTTCCTGCCCCGAAAAAGCACCTGCGATGAACGGCCGGAAGAACTGTGCGCGTCCGATTGACGGTTAATACATAAAAGTCCAGTATGGATTTATAAGTACAAAAAAGGCGCTCCCTGTTTCAGCTTTTTCTTCTGTCTTGCCAAACCAACAACAACCCGCGAGAGAACGAACATGAAGAAATTCCCCCTCATCACCGGTCTGGCCCTGAGCCTGTTGGCGTGCAGTAGCGTGTTCGCTGCCGAGAAAAGCCTGCGCATCGGTATTGAAGCGGCCTATCCGCCGTTCGCGTCCAAAACCGACAAAGGTGAAATCATCGGTTTCGACTACGACATCGGCAACGCCCTGTGCGCGCAGATGAAGGTCAAGTGTGTGTGGGTCGAAGGCGAATTCGACGGTCTGATTCCTTCCCTGAAAGTGAAGAAAATCGACATGGCGCTGTCGTCCATGACCATCAATGAAGACCGTAAGAAGTCGGTGGATTTCACCCACAAATACTACTTCACCTCATCGCGACTGGTGATGAAGGAAGGCGCGGCGGTCGATGACCAGTACGCCAGCCTCAAGGGCAAGACCGTCGGCGTACAACGCGCAACCACTACCGACCGTTACGCCACCGAGGTTTTCGAACCGAAGGGCATCAACGTCAAGCGTTACGGCAACAACGAAGAAATCTACATGGACCTGGCTGCGGGTCGCCTTGATGCCATTTTTGCCGACACCATTCCATTGAATGACTTCCTGTCGATGCCGCGTGGCAAGGGTTATGCCTTTGTCGGGCCAGAGCTCAAGGATCCGAAATACGTGGGGGAGGGCGCCGGGATTGCCGTGCGCAAGGGCAACACCGAGTTGGTCAGTGAGCTCAATGCGGCCATCGACGGCATTCGTGCCAGTGGTGAGTACCAGAAGATTTCGGAGAAGTACTTCAAGTCCGACATCTACGGCGATTGATCGGAAAAAGATCGCAGCCTTCGGCAGCTCCTACAGAGGACCGCATTTCCCTGTAGGCGCTGGCGCAGCCTGCGATCTTTTGATTTTCAGCCTTTCAATTCCTTCAAATGCTTGTACACCGTCGCCCGGCCCATGTTCAGCACATTGGCCACATAGTTGGAGGCGCTTTTGCCTTTGAAGGCGCCTTCAGCGTGCAGCGCCAGCACCAGTTCGCGTTTGTGGTCACGGGTCAGCACATTCAGGCTCAACTGACGCTCGCGCAGCCAAGCGTGTAGAAAGGTGTTGATCCGCTCCTGCCAGTCATCGCGAAACAGTGAGTCCGGTTGCGGAATCAGCTTGGTCGGCGACAGGAACAAGTCCAGCGCCGCTTTCGCATTCTCGAACAACGAGATATTCAGGTTGATGCACAGCACGGCCAGCGGTTGCCCTTCGCTGTCACGCAGCACGCTGCTGAGGCTGCGAATTTTCTGGCCGTCCCAGTTGAGCTTTTCGTACGGCCCGATGTTTCGTTCACTGACCTCTTCGCTGAGCATGTCCTCCAGCGACGAGTCGTCACCGATTTCCCGTTTGGACAGGTTATTGGCGATGTAATCGACCTTTTGCGTGCGCAGGTCGTGCAGCACCACCTCGGCGTGAGGGAAGAACAACGTGGCGATGGCATCGGCAATCGCGCGGAAGTTGTCCATGGACGCATTGTCCAGGGCCGAGTTTTTTTCAGGTGCGTTCATACAGTGGAACTCCAGGCAGCGTCAGCGCCCCGTTAAAAAAGGGGCGCTGGAAGTTTGCCGCAATCGTGTGGGCACGTCACCTGAGGATCAGGATCAACCCAGGCGGGCGGGGGAGAGCATCGCGGCGTCCAGGCCGAAACGGGTGAGCTGTTCGGGCAAGGCTTCGCCGCGTACCAGTGCAGCACTGGCCTGGCCCATGGCCGGTGAAGTCTGGATACCATAGCCGCCTTGTCCCGCCACCCAGAACAGGCCCGGTACGTGCTGATCGAAACCGGACAGCAAATCCCCGTCGTGCACGAAACTGCGCAAGCCGGCCCAGGTGCGGGTTGGGCGGCGGATGGTCAGGGTGGTGGCCTCTTCGATCTGGTAGATGCCCATGGCGATGTCCAGCTCTTCGGGCTGTACGTCGTGCGGTTCCACCGGGTCGGCATTGGCCGGTGAGCCGAGGAACATGCCGGCGTCGGGTTTCATGTAGAAGGATTCATCGAGGCTGACCAGCATTGGCCAGTCATGGCTATCCAGGCCCTCGGGGCCGGCGAAGATAAAGGCTGCCCGGCGCTTGGGTTGCAGGCCCAGAGGCCGTGCACCGGCCAGCTCGCCAACCTTGTCGGCCCAGGCGCCGGCGGCGTTGATGATGATCGGGGCGCTGAAGGTCTGAGTGTTGGTTTGAACCTGCCACAGCCCTTCGGCATCCCGGGTCAGGCTCAGCACTTCGCTGTCGGTATGAACCTCGCCTTTATTGCGCCGGATACCGCGCAGATAGCCCTGATGCAGGGCATCGGTATCGATGTCGCTGGCGGTCGGGTCGTAGATCGCGCCGTGGACTTTTTCCCGACGCAGGATCGGCAGACGCGCAAAGGCTTCGTCGGCGCTGAGCAGTTGCATCTGCGGCACGGTGGCTTTGGCGCTCAGGTATTGATTGTTCAGCTCGGCCGGATCGCCAGTGAAGTCGACGGTCATCTCACCGCGCGGGGTCAGCAGCGGGTGTTCGCAGAAACCGGGCGGTGGTGCATCGAAGAAGTCGCGGCTGGCCTGGGTCAATGCCCGAACCTGTGGTGTGCCGTAAGCGGCGCTGTACAGCGCCGCCGAGCGTCCGGTGGAGTGATAGGCCGGATGGGATTCGCGTTCGAGCACAATCACCCGTCCGTGCTGCGACAGCCAGAAACCGGTGGAAGCGCCGGCAATCCCGCCGCCGATGATGATGAAGTCTGCCTGGCTCATGAACGTCTCCTGTGGGGCGCAAATGCCAATGTTATCGATGGCCCGGAGGGCGTGGTGTTAGTGCTGTAGACGGTAAATGGCATTGGCCAGTGCGATGTCTTCCAGGCCCAGGCCGATGGAGCGGAAAAACACAGATCGGTCGTAGTCCGGGCGCTGCACTTTTTCGCTGAGCAAGTCGGGCAGGTCGCCGACTATCGAGCTGTTGTCCCAGCCATGCTGTTCACCGGCGATCAGCATTTCGCCGGCCGAACCCGGGGTGGTCTGACGATAGTCGCAGAACACCTGCATGTCATTGAGGCTCTGCGGCGGCACTTCATGGGCACGCGGAGCATTGGTGCTGATGGAAGTGATCAGCGCCGGTTTGCTCAAAATGGACGGGTCGATCACCGGTCCGGCGGACGAAGTGCAGAGCATGATCACATCGGCGTCTTGAATTGCGGTTTCGCAGCTTTCGGCGAGGGTCAGCCGTGGATCGAGGCTTCTAAGTTGCGTCAGCGCTTCGGCGTTCTTGCCGCGCAGGCTCGGCGAATACAGGCTGATGCTTTGCCAGTCTCGCAGGTTCTTCACGTAGTGCAGGTGCGCCTGAGCCACCTTGCCGCTGCCGATGATCGCCAGGCGTTGGGCCTTCAACGGCGCGAGGGCATCGACCGCCACCGCCGTCGTCGCTGCGGTGCGTGCCGTGGTCAGTTCACCGGCATCGCAGAGCAGCAGCGGCTGGCCGGTCTGCATCGACATCAATAGCGTCCAGGCGGTCACCAATGGGCCTTGCTCACGCACGATGTAGGGCGACGTCTTGACGCCATACACGCCGTCTTCGGCCAACACACCCAGATAATTGATGAAATCCCCGGCACCTTTCGGGAACTCCACTAACTGCTGCGCCGGTTGCACGGCTTGCCCGGCGGCCAGGTCGCGGAACAGCTTGCGCAGGATCTGCGGCACGTCGACTTGCGCCAGCAGTTCGCGGGCCTGGGGTTGGGTAATCACGTAAGGCGTGCTGAGCATGGTCGGCTCCGGGAGCTAGATGTAAACTAATTTGTCCATTATGGACTTTTAGTTGTCTCGAGCAAGCTCCTGTTGAAAAAAACCGGACGAAAAAAAAGCGCAGTCCGTTTCCGGCTGCGCTTTTTATTCTGCGGTCCGCGTTACGGGCGCTTGCGCTCAACCGCCCGCAGCAGATGCGTCGGTGGCGTTTCACAACTGATCTTGCGACCCAGCAGCGCCTCGATGGACGGAAGCTGGTAGGAGTCGTCTTCACCGGCAAAGCTGATGGACACGCCATCGGCGCCAGCACGACCGGTACGACCGATCCGGTGCACGTAGTCGTCCGGGACTTCCGGCAGGGTGAAGTTGATCACGTGGCTGATGCCGTCGATGTGAATGCCGCGACCGGCCACATCGGTGGCGACCAGAACCCGGATCTTGCCTTCGCGGAAACCTTCCAGGGTCTTGATGCGCTTGTGCTGCGGCACATCGCCGGACAGTTGCGCGGCGTTGACGCCATCGCGCACCAGGCGTTCTTCGATGAGCCGCACTTCGTCCTTGCGGTTGGCGAAGACCATCACCCGTTCCCAGCCGTTATCGTTGACCAGGTTATAGAGCAGTTTGTATTTGTCGGCGCCGGCCACCGCGTAGATGTGTTGCTCGACGTTTTCGCTGGCCACGTTCTGCGCTTCGATCTCGACGATCGACGGGTCGGTGGTCCATTGCTTGGCCAGGTTCATCACGTCGTCGGTGAAGGTCGCGGAGAACAGCAGCGTCTGACGCTCGTTCTTCGGTGGAGTCTGGCGAATGATCTGACGCACTTGTGGGATGAAACCCATGTCGAGCATCCGGTCGGCTTCGTCCAGCACCATGACTTCGACCATGTCCAGGTGCACGTCGCCGCGCTGGTTGAAGTCGAGCAAGCGGCCCGGAGTGGCCACGAGGATGTCGCAGTGACGGGCTTCGAGGTGCTTGAGCTGCTTGTCGAAGTCCATGCCGCCGACAAATGTCATGACGTTGAGGCCGGTGTACTTGGTCAGGTCGGCTGCGTCCTTGGCGATCTGCACCACCAGTTCCCGGGTCGGGGCGATGATCAGCGCCCGCGGTTCGCCCATGTAGCGTTCTTTGGGTGGCGGGGTTTGCAGCAGCTGCGTGATGATCGAAATCAGGAACGCGGCGGTTTTGCCGGTACCGGTCTGGGCACGACCGATGGCGTCTTTGCCCGCGAGGGTGAAGCCAAGCACCTGCGCCTGGATCGGCGTGCAATAAGGAAAGCCCAGGTCCTGAATGGCGTGCATCAGCTCGGGGGCGAGTTTGAAATCGTGGAAGCGGGTTTTGCCTTCCTGGGGTTCGACGACGAAGTCTTCGAGTTTCCAGGGAATGACCGGCGCCTTTGGTTTCGGTTCGCGGCGTGGTTTGGCCGGTTTCGGGGCTTCGCTGCGCGGCTGTTCAGAGGCAATGGCCGGAGCAGAGGGGGCGGTCGGTATGGTCACCGGCTCGTGTTTCGGTGCCGCTACGGTTGCGGTCCGGCCAGGCTGATTACCGTCGGTACGGTGGCTGGGGGTATGAGAAGGAGCGCTGGAGCCGGGCGCGAGCTGCTCAGCCTCGCTTTTACCGAACATTTTCTTGAGTGCTTTGAGCACGGTCATCTCATCAATTGGTTAAGGAATGTACGCCGGCCAGTGTAATGCAAGAATCGGGCGCGGCGTAGTGCGATGGATCAAAGGGTAGCTTTTAGCGCAAACGCTCGGCGAGCCAGACGCCGATGTCGCGAATTTCTTCGGGTAACACTTCGTGGCCCATTGGGTATTCCTGCCATGTCACGGTGACACCATGCTGCTTTAAATACTCGTAGGCGGTCCGGCCCATGGAGTTTTGCACGACGTCATCATACTGACCATGCAGCGACAGCACGGGAATACGCTGCTGGCTGGCGGAAAGTTCCAGTTCATCGCTGAATGTCGGGGCATAAGTCGAGAGCGCAAGCACGCCGCCCAGCGGTCCCTGCCATTTCAGGAAGGCTGTGTGCAAAACCACGGCGCCGCCCTGGGAAAAACCGGCGAGAAAGATCCGCGAGGCGTCTATTCCGCTGGCCTTCTGCACTTCAATCAATTCCACGACCCGTTGCGCGGACTCCTCCAGCTGCTCGCGGCTGATGGCGCGTGCCGGGCTCATGGCCAATATGTCGTACCAGCTTGGCATCTCGTAGCCACCATTAATGGTGACAGCGCGGGTCGGAGCCTGGGGCAAAACGAAACGGGTAGTGAGCAGGTTTTCCTGTAGCGCTTCAGCTACCGGCAAAAAATCGTAGCGGTCGGCACCCAGCCCGTGCAGCCAGATTACGCAGGCGTCTGCGGGCTTGACGGGTTGAAGAATCAGGGGCTCGGTCATGTCTGCTCCATTGTTGTGCGTGCGCTCTCATTGTGTGCGAGGTTCGAGTGCGCAACCGGTTTATCAGTTAAGAAGATGTCGCAAGGTTGAAAGTTTTGCTATTGACCTGTCGCTGAATCGCTTTAGCGAGCGGTCTGGTACGGGCTTTGCTATGGGGAACCCTGTGCAACCAATCTCATGCCTGGCGGTAACACTATCAGTGTATGGCTAGTCGTGGGATAGCAAAGAATCCGGTGATGGATGTTCGCCAGTGGCCGCTACGGGCTTCGCGAACGTGAAAGGGCTACAGCCCGTTCGGCCGATTGGTGAGAAGTGAGTTGTCCATAATGTGGATTTTCTCCTACTAGACTCATAGCGACGGTCCTTACGTCGGTTGACCCTAAAAAAAGCCAACAAGGGTCAGCAACGCCTCAAAAGGGTGCGACAGGGCTCAAGCTCCGACACAACAAGAGCAAAACTGGAGGTTTGAATGAAGATGTTGAAATCCACCCTGGCCATCGTGACTGCAGCTGCAGTGCTCGGTGTCAGTGGGTTCGCTCAGGCGGGTGCAACCCTGGATGCAGTGCAGAAGAAAGGTTTTGTACAGTGCGGTGTGAGCGATGGTTTGCCGGGTTTCTCGGTTCCGGACTCTACCGGCAAGATCGTTGGCATCGATGCTGACTTCTGCCGTGCTGTCGCTGCTGCAGTGTTTGGTGATGCGACCAAGGTCAAATTCAGCCAGTTGAATGCCAAGGAGCGTTTCACTGCTCTGCAATCCGGCGAAATCGACATGCTGTCGCGCAACTCCACCATGACCAGTTCCCGTGACGCGGGCATGGGCCTGAAGTTTCCTGGCTTCATCACCTATTACGACGGCGTAGGCTTCCTGGCCAACAGCAAGCTGGGCGTGAAAAGTGCCAAGGAACTGGATGGCGCGACCATCTGTATTCAAGCCGGTACCACCACCGAGCTGAACGTGTCCGACTACTTCCGCGCCAACGGCCTGAAGTACACCCCGATCACCTTCGACACTTCCGATGAAAGCGCCAAGTCGCTGGAATCCGGTCGTTGCGACGTGCTGACCTCCGACAAGTCCCAGTTGTATGCACAGCGCAGCAAACTGGCCTCGCCGAAAGATTACATCGTGCTGCCTGAAACCATCTCCAAAGAGCCTTTGGGGCCGGTCGTGCGTAACGGCGACGATGAGTGGCTGGCAATCGTTCGTTGGGTTGGCTACGCGATGCTCAACGCCGAAGAGGCCGGTATCTCTTCGAAAAACGTCGAGGCAGAAGCCAAGTCGACCAAGAACCCGGACGTTGCTCGTCTGCTGGGCGCCGACGGTGAGTACGGCAAGGATCTGAAGCTGCCGAAAGACTGGGTGGTGAAAATCGTCAAGCAAGTCGGTAACTACGGCGAAGTCTTCGAGAAAAACCTCGGCAAGGGCACTCCGCTGGAAATCGACCGTGGCTTGAACGCCCTGTGGACCAACGGCGGCATTCAATACGCACCACCAGTGCGCTGATGGTTCTATCACCCGGTGGGCCAACCACCGGGTGATGTTCTGTTCCATTATTTCCGGGGCACTTCATGCAAAATTCAATCGGCGCACCAAAGCAGAGGTTCAGCCTCAGCGATCCGCGAGTGCGTGCGTGGCTGTTTCAGATCATTACGGTTATCGCCGTGGTCGGAATGGGTTGGTACCTGTTCGACAACACTCAAACCAACCTGCAACACCGGGGCATTACCTCCGGTTTTAGTTTTCTTGAGCGCAGCGCCGGTTTCGGCATCGCTCAGCACCTGATCGACTACACCGAATCGGACAGCTATGCCCGGGTGTTTGTCATCGGCCTGCTCAACACCTTGCTGGTGACGTTCATCGGCGTGATCCTGGCGACGATCCTCGGTTTCATCGTTGGTGTGGCACGGCTGTCGAAGAACTGGATCATTGCCAAGATGGCGACGGTTTATGTCGAGGTCTTCCGTAACATTCCGCCTTTGCTGCAAATCCTGTTCTGGTACTTCGCGGTGTTCCTCACCATGCCAGGGCCGCGCAATAGCCATAACTTCGGCGACACCTTCTTCGTCAGCAGCCGCGGCCTGAACATGCCGGCAGCGTTGACAGCGAACGGTTTCTGGCCGTTTGTGGCGAGTATCGTCGTGGCCATTGTCGCGATCGTGCTGATGTGCCGCTGGGCCAACAAGCGTTTCGAAGAGACCGGCGTACCGTTCCACAAGTTCTGGGTAGGCCTGGCGATGTTCCTGGTGATCCCTGCGTTGTGCGCATTGATCTTCGGCGCGCCGCTGCATTGGGAAATGCCACAGCTGCAAGGTTTCAACTTTGTAGGCGGCTGGGTGCTGATTCCTGAACTGCTTGCACTGACCCTGGCCCTGACGGTGTACACCGCCGCGTTCATCGCCGAAATCGTGCGTTCGGGTATCAAGTCGGTCAGCCACGGCCAGACCGAAGCGGCTCACTCGCTGGGGCTGCGCAACGGTCCGACCCTGCGCAAGGTGATCATCCCGCAAGCCCTGCGCGTGATCATTCCGCCGCTGACCAGCCAATACCTGAACCTGGCGAAAAACTCCTCGCTGGCAGCCGGTATCGGTTATCCGGAGATGGTGTCGTTGTTTGCCGGTACGGTGCTGAACCAGACCGGACAGGCGATCGAAGTCATTGCCATCACCATGAGCGTGTACCTGGCGATCAGTATCAGCATTTCCCTGCTGATGAACTGGTACAACAAGCGCATTGCGCTGATCGAGCGGTAAGGAAGAGCGCATGACGACTCATACTTTCAAACCCGACATGCCTCCACCGAGCAGTAGCATCGGTGTTGTGGCGTGGATGCGGGCGCACATGTTTTCCAGCTGGATCAACACCCTGCTGACGCTGTTCGCGTTCTATCTGATTTACCTGATAGTTCCGCCTCTGGTGAGCTGGGCGATCCTCGACGCCAATTGGGTCGGCACCACCCGCGCCGATTGCACCAAGGCCGGCGCCTGCTGGGTATTCATTGAGCAGCGCTTCGGCCAGTTCATGTATGGCTACTACCCGATGGAATTGCGCTGGCGCGTGGACCTGACCGTGTGGCTGGCGGTGATTGGCGTGGCGCCGTTGTTCATCGCACGTGTTCCGCACAAGGCAATCTACGGTCTGAGCTTTCTGGTGCTCTATCCAATCATTGCCTACCTCTTGCTGCACGGTGGCGTATTCGGTCTGAGTCAGGTGGCGACCAGCCAGTGGGGCGGCCTGATGCTGACCCTGGTGATCGCTACCGTCGGCATCGTCGGCGCACTGCCGCTGGGTATCCTGCTTGCCCTGGGCCGTCGTTCGAACCTGCCGGCGATTCGCGTGGTCTGCGTGACCTTCATCGAGTTCTGGCGCGGTGTGCCGTTGATCACGGTGCTGTTCATGTCGTCGGTGATGTTGCCGTTGTTCCTGCCCGAAGGCATGAACTTCGACAAATTGCTGCGGGCGTTGATCGGCGTGATCCTGTTCCAGTCGGCGTACATCGCCGAGGTGGTGCGTGGCGGTCTGCAAGCGATCCCTAAAGGTCAGTACGAAGCAGCTGCGGCGATGGGCCTCGGTTACTGGCGCAGCATGGGCCTGGTGATTTTGCCGCAAGCCCTGAAGCTGGTAATCCCTGGCATCGTCAACACCTTCATTGCGCTGTTCAAGGACACGAGCCTGGTGATCATCATCGGCCTGTTCGACTTGCTCAACAGCGTCAAGCAAGCCGCCGCCGACCCGAAATGGCTGGGCATGGCCACTGAAGGCTATGTGTTCGCGGCCCTGGTGTTCTGGATTTTCTGTTTTGGTATGTCCCGCTATTCCATGCATTTGGAACGCAAGCTGGACACTGGCCACAAGCGTTAGGAGCGTAGTTTATGAGTGAAGCGATCAAACAGCCTGTGAGTCCTCAAGGCATTATTCAGATGCAGGGCGTGAACAAGTGGTACGGCCAGTTCCACGTGTTGAAAGACATCAACCTGAACGTCAAGCAGGGCGAGCGTATCGTGCTGTGCGGTCCGTCGGGTTCCGGCAAATCCACCACCATCCGTTGCCTCAATCGCCTGGAAGAACACCAGCAGGGCCGCATCGTGGTCGATGGCGTGGAACTGACCAACGACCTCAAGCAGATCGAAGCGATCCGCCGTGAAGTCGGCATGGTGTTCCAGCACTTCAACCTGTTCCCGCACCTGACCATCCTGCAGAACTGCACCCTGGCACCGATGTGGGTGCGCAAGATGCCCAAGCGCAAGGCCGAAGAAATCGCCATGCATTACCTGGAACGCGTACGCATTCCGGAGCAGGCGCATAAATACCCGGGGCAATTGTCCGGTGGTCAGCAACAGCGTGTGGCGATTGCCCGTGCCCTGTGCATGAAACCGAAAATCATGCTGTTCGACGAACCGACTTCGGCACTCGACCCGGAGATGGTGAAAGAGGTTCTGGACACCATGATCGGCCTGGCCGAAGACGGCATGACCATGCTCTGCGTGACCCACGAAATGGGCTTCGCCCGTACCGTGGCCAACCGCGTGATCTTCATGGACAAGGGTGAAATCGTCGAACAGGCCGCGCCGAACGACTTCTTCGACAACCCGCAGAACGAACGGACGAAGCTGTTCCTGAGTCAGATTCTGCATTGATCGACGCCAGGCAGTGAAATAAACCCGGACATGGTTCCGGGTTTATTTTTGCCCTCGATTTGTCCCCGCCTCTGTAGAAGGGTTGTCGCCCCGGACGAAGCTGACTAACATGTCAGAAAATTCATCCTATGATTGGATGAAAGGGCGAATCCTATGTCAGATATTTCTCCATTAATTAAACGATCCTTGGTCGATCAGGCCCTGGACCAGTTACGCCTGCGCATCAATCAAGGTGTCTGGACGGTCGGCCAGCGCTTGCCCACCGAGCCGGAACTGGCGACCGAGTTGGGTATCAGCCGCAACACCGTGCGCGAAGCCATGCGCGTGTTGGCGTTTTCCGGATTGATCGAGATTCGCCAAGGCGACGGCAGCTATCTGCGGGCAGTGGTCGATCCGCTGGACACCCTGAAGGCGTTGTCCCGTTGTTCGCAGGAACAGGCTCGGGAAACCCGGCACATTCTTGAAGTAGAAGCCATCGGTCTGGCTGCATTACGTCGCACCGATGAAGACCTGGTGGCGTTGCGCGAAGCGCTGGGCGTCAGTGGCAGTCACTACCACGGCGACCTCGACACCTACATCGCCTGCGACCTGGTGTTTCACCGTCGTCTGGTAGACGCGGCGCACAACCCGACCCTCAGTGAGCTGTATCGCTACTTCTCCAGCATCGTCGGCGCACAGTTGCGTCAGACCCTGAACATCACCCCCCGACGCCAGGCGGTGTTCGACCTGCATATCGAACTGCTCGATGCCGTCGAACAACGCGATCCGGAGCGGGCCAAAGCCCTGACGAGACAGTTGATCAATGAACCTTGAAACCGAGAACCCGATGTCCAGTCAGCAGGCCAGCCACAGCCGCATCACTGAGCTCAAGCGTACGGCGGAGCTCGAAGAGCTGTTGATCGACGCCGAGGCCGATGATGCAGAGGTTCAGCAAAGTCACCCACTCCTGCGGCGACCGTGGCTGTTGCTGCTGGGCCTGATTCTGGTGGCGCTGAACCTGCGTCCGGCGCTGTCGAGCATGGCGCCGATGCTCAGCGAGGTCTCGAAAACACTGGGGCTATCGGCTGCCCAGGCCGGTTTGCTGACCACCTTGCCGGTACTTTGCCTCGGTCTGTTCGCGCCGTTGGCGCCGGTGCTGGCGCGACGTTTTGGTGCCGAGCGGGTGGTATTGGGGATTCTCCTGATGCTGGCTGGCGGGATCATTTTGCGCAGCTCGTTCGGCGAGGTCGGCCTGTTCGCCGGCAGCGTGCTGGCCGGCGCCAGCATCGGGGTGATCGGCGTGCTGCTGCCCGGCATCGTCAAGCGCGACTTCCCGAAACAGGCCGGCACCATGACCGGCGTCTACACCATGGCGCTGTGCCTGGGCGCGGCCATGGCGGCCGGCGCGACCGTGCCGTTGAGCGAACATTTCGACAAGAGTTGGGCGCTGGGCCTCGGCTTCTGGGTGGTTCCGGCCTTGGTCGCGGCCATGTTCTGGCTGCCGCAAGTCGGTCAGAAACACGGCGCACATAACGTTGCCTATCGGGTCCGAGGCCTGTTGCGCGATCCGCTGGCCTGGCAAGTGACCTTGTACATGGGCCTGCAATCGTCTCTGGCCTATATCGTATTCGGTTGGCTACCGTCGATTCTGATCGGTCGCGGTCTGACGCCAACCCAGGCCGGTCTGGTGCTGTCGGGTTCGGTGATTGTCCAGTTGATCAGCTCGCTGGCGGCACCGTGGCTGGCGACCCGTGGCAAGGATCAGCGGCTGGCGATCGTGATCGTCATGGCAATGACCCTCGGCGGCTTGTTCGGTTGCCTCTATGCACCAATCGACGGTCTGTGGGGCTGGGCGATTCTGCTGGGACTGGGGCAGGGCGCTACGTTCAGCCTGGCATTGACCCTGATCGTGCTGCGCTCGCGGGATGCTCATGTCGCAGCCAACCTGTCGAGCATGGCCCAGGGCTTCGGCTACACCCTGGCCTCCATGGGCCCGTTCGCGGTCGGTGTGGTGCATGACTGGACTGGCGGCTGGACCGCGCTGGGCTGGATCTTCGGTGTAATCGGCCTCGGCGCGATCATCGCTGGCCTCGGTGCCGGGCGTTCGCTGTACGTGCAGGTCGAAAGCGAAAAGATCTGATTCGCGCACACTGTCGGTATTCGGAGTGCGAATGCTGATGGTGTTTCGTCCGTTTGCAGATTATCGTGCTGGCAATCTGCCTATTCTCCGGAGACTGTCCATGAGTGATGCCCACGACGCCTTGATCACCCGGTTCTATCAAGCCTTCCAGCGACTTGATGCCGAGGCCATGAGCGCTTGCTACACCGACGACGTGGTGTTCAGTGATCCGGCGTTCGGCGAACTGCGCGGGCGCGATGCCGGCGATATGTGGCGCATGCTCACCACCCGCGCCAAGGACTTCTCCCTGACCTTCGATAACGTACGCAGCGATGAGCGCACCGGCGGCGCCCATTGGGTGGCGACGTACCTGTTCAGTCAGACTGGCAATATCGTGGTCAATGACATTCAGGCGCGTTTCGTGTTTCGCGACGGCAAGATCTGCGAGCACCACGACAGTTTTGATCTGTGGCGCTGGTCGCGTCAGGCGCTGGGTTTCAAAGGGCTGTTGTTGGGCTGGACCCCGGTGGTAAGAAACGCCGTGCGTGCTCAGGCCTTGAAGGGCCTGAAGGCATTCCAGGCCAGTCGCTGATAAGATCGCGGCTTGTTTCCTATCAAGCCTTGATCGTCACGTGAGCACTTCGAGCGAATCTTCCGTCATTGCCGCCGAACCGTCGGTACCCGTCAGCAAACCCTGGTTCGTCTACCTCGTTCGCGCGGCCAATGGTTCGCTCTACTGCGGGATCAGCGACGATCCCGTTCGCCGCTTCGCCACTCACCAAAGTGGCAAAGGTGCGCGCTTCTTCCTGTCCAGCCCGGCCGTGGCGCTGGTCTATACCGAAGCTTGCCGTGACAAAAGCGAAGCGCTGCGCCAGGAACGCTTGATCAAAAAACTCAAGAAAAGCGCCAAGGAATGTCTGGTGGCGAGCGCTACGTCATCGGTGTAGGTCATTTGTCTTCGGGGTTGTCAGCTCTTTCTGAAAATGCCCATTAAGCTACTGATCAGCGATTGTTGTCTGTAGAGTGCACGTCGTGGCACACCGCCACTTACGTCATTAAGGACAGTCGATGTATCACTACAAAATGGTTCAGGTGCCACCTAACATTCAGGTTCAAGCCAGCAAGGAAAAGGGTAACGAAGCTGCTGTTTACCTGCAGAGCATTGCCAACGAGCAGGCCGATGAAGGGTGGGAGTTTTATCGGATCGACACCATTGGTGTTCAAGTGAACGCAGGTTGTCTTGATGCGTTGAGGGGCAAGAAGGCCAGTCTCGCCAATTACTACGTCATCACCTTCCGTAAGCCTCGGTGATTACACTTCTTTTAAAGGCTCTAATCCGTCTCTACCAGAAAACTGCCCCTCAGCGATTACGGGGAGCTTGTCGTTTCCACCCATCTTGTTCTCACTACGCGCAGTTGGCGATTGACAAGCATGGCCCGTGGAAAGGTGTAGCAATGGCGCTCAAGCGGATTGGCCGTTGCCGCATACCCAATGGTGGAGAAGACTATCCTTGAACGCTTGGTGGATTGTCACCGCGCGGACCAGACACGCAGGGATCGTAAAAGTTGATCCACTTGCGGGAGGCTTTGGCAAGCACGCTACTGTGAGCGGATGAGGTAGCAAATGAGTTGACATGCCTGTCATCTTTATCAAGAATGAGAACAAGAGCGCGAAATCTGCTGCCTTGCAGGGCTTTAGCAGACGTAGGTACCTCAGCGATGCTGCAACATCGGTGTAAGGTGAGACCTCTTCATCCCATTTCCTGAGGATGCCAATATCAGGATTCAAATTCAAAGGGCAGCCTCACAGCTGCCCTTTTTCTTTGTCTTCGAGAACGTAACGCTTGTAGAGAAGCTCTCCTTGTCGATGCTTGTTCATGGCTCGCGCTGGGGCATGCATAAAATTCCACATGACGTGCCCATCTCTGACATCCACAACGACAAGCATGTCATTTTTGGCCTCGTAGGCATTGATGAACGCCAGGCGGTATGCACCGTTATCATAAAGTACTCTCCATACTTCGAACGGTCCCGTCAGTGTATCCAGTGCATGTCGAACGTAACGTTCACGAGAGTCGGGACGTTTTTCGACAATGTGAGCCAGTTTGTCTCTCATGATCGCCACATTTCCTATCGGGGTCATAATCGTGACTGCCAGCAGAGTTTCGTCAATAAATCCGAAGTGAGCCAAGAGGATTTTTAGGGCTCCCTCTTTATCATCAGCCCTCTTCACCTCTTCGATCGGGGCTGAGCGAAGTTCCCTCGCCAGCGTCCTCAGGTCGGGCAATGCAAGATCGATCCAAGTCTGTTGGCCTGTTGCTTCTTTTATCAATGGCGCAACATTCACGAGCATGCGCAGCGATCCTTCGTTGTTTTCATTTTTTGTCGCAATGTTACCTTGTGATCATGGAGGGCTCAGACCGAAGAAAACGTTTTTCCATGTCGAAAGGTAACGACGTTGCGAGATTGGAGCGCTAGCTACCACTTCAGCCCGAGGGGCCTGGTTGAAGTAATCCGATAGCCGAAGTGTATGGACACTTGATGGATTGAAAGAAGATCAAGTGGAAATGAATGACTTAGAAAACGCTGCGGCCTGAGTATTTAAAGGGTTGTAGCCATAATTAAGAATGAGGCTTACGTAATGTCCGAGTTGATTCTGCATCATTACCCGACGTCCCCTTTCGCCGAAAAGGCCCGCTTGTTGCTGGGCTTCAAGGGGCTGTCCTGGCGCTCTGTGATGATCTCGCCGGTGATGCCCAAACCCGATCTGACGGCCCTGACCGGCGGCTACCGCAAGACGCCGGTGTTGCAGATTGGTGCTGATATCTATTGCGACACCGGGTTGATCGCTCGTCGTCTGGAACAGGAAAAAGCTTCACCGGCGTTTTTTCCGGAAGGCCAGGAAATGGTCACGGCGACCTTTGCGGCGTGGGCCGATTCGGTGGTGTTCCAGCATGCGGTCAGCCTGGTGTTCCAGCCAGAATCGGTGGCGGTGCGCTTCGGCAAATTGTCGCCGGAAGCGATCAAGGCATTCCTGGCCGATCGCGCCGGTTTGTTCAGCGGTGGCAGCGCCACACGGTTGTCGGCCGAGCAGGCCCGGCATCAGTGGCCAACGATCATGGCGCGTCTGGAGCAGCAGCTTCAGCGCGAGCAGGGGGATTTCCTGTTCGGCGAACCGTCGATTGCCGACTTTGCCCTGGCTCACCCGTTGTGGTTCCTCAAAGCGACGCACGTGACGTCACCGTTGGTGGATGCTTATCCGGCCGTTTCGGCGTGGTTTGGTCGTGTGATGGGTTTTGGTCATGGCGCGTTCAGCGAGATGACGGCCGAGCAAGCGCTGGAGATTGCCCGCAATGCCATACCGGCCGCATTGCCGGATGAGCAGTTCGATGAGCCGAACCGCTTCGAGGTCGGCCAGCAGGTGGTGATTGCAGCGACCGATTACGGGGTTGATCCGGTGGCGGGGGAATTGCTGTTTGCGGGCAGCGAGGAATTGATTCTGCGCCGTGAAGACGAGCGGGCCGGTGTGGTGCATGTGCACTTTCCACGGTTCGGGTTTCGTATCGAAGCGCAGTAACCTGACATTACGGATGATGGGGTTGGTGACAACGACCTGTGGCGAGGGAGCTTGCTCCCGCTTGACCGGGCTGGCGCTCCAGTGCGAAGCGCTCACAAGATGGTTGGGCCTGCTACGCAGTCCAGCGGGAGCAAGCTACCTCGCCACAAGGATTGTGTGAAGCTGATGGTTACTTCAACGCCGCAAGCACCTGGTCCGGGTCATACCCGCGAATCAGCGTCCCGTTCACATCGATCAGCGGAATCCCGCGCCCCCCCAGCGCCTCGTAGGCTTTGCGCGCCACGGCATCCTTCTCGATATCGAATTCCTTGTACGGAATGCCTTTCTGATCGAGGAAGCGCCGGGTCAGCTTGCAGTAACCGCACCAGTCAGTGGCGTAGAGCACGACGTTGGCTTTGGCCTGGGTCTGTTCGGACACCACCTGCGAGGGGTGAAGTACCCGCTCGATCTTGCCCCAGTTCTGGTAAACCACAACCACCAGCAGGATCAGCAGGAATTTTTTCAACACGCCGCCGAGCATCAGTTGCGTCGCTTGAGCTGGTCGGTCAGTTGGGTCGGCAGGCCCTTGATGATCAGCGTGCCGGCTTCTTCGTCGTATTCGATCTTCGAGCCCAGCAGGTGCGCTTCGAAGCTGATCGACAGGCCTTCGGCGCGGCCGGTGAAGCGGCGGAACTGGTTCAGGGTACGCTTGTCCGCCGGGATCTCCGGGGACAGGCCGTAGTCCTTGTTGCGGATGTGATCGTAGAAGGCTTTCGGGCGATCTTCATCGATCAGTTCGGACAACTCTTCCAGGCCCATGGGCTCGCCCATTTTGGCCTGGCTGCTGGCGTAATCCACCAGGGTCTTGGTCTTCTCGCGCGCGGACTCTTCCGGCAGGTCTTCGCTTTCGACGAAGTCACTGAACGCCTTGAGCAGGGTGCGGGTTTCGCCGGGGCCGTCGACGCCTTCCTGACAGCCGATGAAGTCGCGGAAGTACTCCGAAACCTTTTTGCCGTTCTTGCCTTTGATGAACGAGATGTACTGCTTGGACTGCTTGTTGTTCTGCCACTCGGAGACGTTGATCCGCGCTGCGAGGTGCAACTGGCCAAGGTCCAGATGTCGTGAAGGGGTCACGTCCAGCTGATCGGTCACCGCCACGCCTTCACTGTGGTGCAGCAGGGCGATGGCCAGGTAATCGGTCATGCCTTGCTGGTAATGCGCGAACAGCACATGGCCACCGACCGAGAGGTTGGATTCTTCCATCAGCTTTTGCAGATGCTCGACCGCCACCCGGCTGAAGGCTGTGAAATCACGACCACCGTCGAGGTATTCCTTCAGCCAGCCGCTGAATGGAAACGCGCCGGACTCCGGATGGAACAGCCCCCAGGCTTTGCCCTGTTTGGCGTTATAGCTTTCGTTCAGGTCGGCGAGCATGTTTTCGATGGCCGCGGACTCAGCCAGTTCAGAGTCGCGGGCGTGAAGAACTGCGGGTGTGCCGTCGGGTTTTTTGTCGATCAGGTGGACGATGCAATGACGGATCGGCATAGGCTTCTCGGCTGATTGAAGAGAGGAGGGCGTGCTCCCCCGAAAAAGCGCCCAGTGTACCGCAACCACTGGTTTTGGCGTGGTCCGAAGGGCAATTCGAAGCTGTCCGACGGACCTTATGCAGTTTTTTCCTGTTTTAGAGCAATAAAGCTGACCAAATGGGTAGCTAGAGGCGGATATTTCCCCGTCTCTGTGCTAGTTTTGCCCGGTCTTACGCGAAGTCACTGCGTTAAGCGTGCATTCAGCATTTGTCAGGTCGAACCAAACCCTGATTTCGGTATCTATAACCCCGACTCGTCGTGGTTATGGCCGAGGGTGCCAGATCCAGAAGATCGGGCTCGATGGCTGACACTGCACTCTGCAATCCATATGAATTTGATAGGGAAGGAACACTACAATGGCTCTTACTAAAGACCAACTGATCGCCGACATCGCTGAAGCTATCGACGCGCCAAAAACCACCGCGCGTAACGCTCTGGACCAACTGGGCCAAATCGTTGCCGATCAGCTGGAAAACGGCGGCGAAATCACTCTGCCAGGTATCGGCAAGCTGAAAGTGACTGAGCGTCCTGCCCGTACCGGCCGCAACCCTTCGACTGGCGCTGCCATCGAAATCGCTGCCAAGAAAGTGATCAAGCTGGTTGTGGCCAAAGGCCTGACTGACGCTGTCAACAAGTAAGACTTGTTAAAAAAACCGTGCTCCGGAGCAATCCGGGCACGGTTTTTTTGTGCCTGCGATTCAGCGATTGATCAGGCTCGATCGCTGTCTCGGTTGCTACTCAGCTTTTGCGGGCCCAGCGCTCGCGCCAGACCTGCTGCTCGGATTTGGTCTGGAAGGTCCAGGCGACGAAACGGCTTTGCTTCTGCCCTTGGGACATTTCCACGACCTGGCTTTCCAATACGCCGGCCTTTTTCAGCGCCGTCTGGATCGCCGGCAAGTTTGAGGCTTTCGAGACCAGGGTGCTGAACCAAAGCACTTTGTGTTGAAAGTGCGCGCTCTCGGCGATCAGTTGCGTCACAAACCGTGCCTCCCCACCTTCACACCACAGTTCGGCCGATTGCCCGCCAAAGTTCAGCACCGGCAGTTTGCGTTTTGGGTCGGCGCGGCCCAGCGCGCGCCATTTACGCACACTGCCCTTGGTCGCCTCGTCCATCGAGGCGTGGAACGGCGGGTTGCACATCGTCAGGTCAAAGCGTTCGCCGGGCTCAAGCAGGCCCAGCAGAATGTGCTTGGGATTAGTTTGCTGGCGCAGCTGGATGGCTTTGTTCAGCCCGTTGGACTGCACGATGGCTTTGGCGGAGGCTACGGCCGTCGGGTCGATTTCCGAGCCCAGGAAGTGCCAGCGGTAGTCGCTGTAGCCGATCAGCGGATAGACGCAGTTGGCGCCCATGCCGATATCGAGCACCTTGACCGGCGCGCCGCGAGGAATCTCACCGTCGTTGACGCTGGCCAGCAGGTCGGCCAAAAAGTGCACATAGTCGGCACGGCCCGGAACCGGCGGGCACAGGTAGTCGGCCGGGATGTCCCAATGGGCGATGCCGTAGAACGCCTTGAGCAGCGCCCGGTTGAACACCCGCACCGCGTCCGGGCTGGCGAAGTCGATGCTCTCCTTGCCGTACGGATTGATGATCACGAACTTCGCCAGCTCCGGCGTGGTCTTGATCAGCGACGGGAAGTCGTAACGGCCCTGGTGGCGGTTGCGCGGGTGCAGGCTGGCCTTCTCGCGCGGCTCGACGGCTTTGGCCGGGGTCGCGGAGTCAGGCTTCTTGCGCGCAGGTTTGGGTATGCGGGGGGCGTTCATGGGCGTTGTCGATTCGGGTATGGCTAAAAGTGGCGGGTATTGTCCCACATCCGCTCGTTGAGCACCCAATTGCGAAGATTACGTATATCCCGTAGGGATTTTTGGTGTTTGGGAGAAAGTGGCGGGCACAAAAAAGGGAGACCACACGGGCCTCCCTGTTTCATTGCGACGTGCCGTTACAAACTGGCAATCCGTGCATGCTGCTCGGCCAATTTGCCCAAAGCCTGTTCAGCTTCGGCCAGTTTGGCGCGTTCCTTGTCGATGACTTCGGCCGGAGCCTTGTCGACGAAACCGGCGTTGGACAGCTTGCCGCCCACCCGCTGAACTTCACCCTGCAGACGCAGGATTTCCTTGTCCAGACGCGCCAGTTCGGCGTCCTTGTCGATCAGGCCGGCCATCGGCACCAGCACTTCCATCTCGCCAACCAGTGCGGTGGCGGACAGCGGTGCTTCTTCGCCAGCCTTCAGAACAGTGATCGATTCCAGGCGAGCCAGCTTCTTCAGCAGGGCTTCGTTCTCGGTGAGACGGCGCTGGTCTTCGGCGCTGACGTTTTTCAGGAACAGGTTCAGCGGCTTGCCTGGACCGATGTTCATTTCACCGCGGATGTTGCGGGTGCCGAGCATCAGGCCCTTGAGCCATTCGATATCGTCTTCGGCAGCCTGGTCGATGCGTGCCTCAACGGCCACTGGCCAAGGTTGCAGCATGATCGTCTTGCCTTCGATACCGGCCAGCGGCGCAACGCGCTGCCAGATTTCTTCGGTGATGAATGGCATGAACGGGTGAGCCAGGCGCAAAGCGACTTCCAGCACTCGAACCAGAGTGCGACGGGTGCCGCGCTGACGTTCGACCGGTGCGTTTTCGTCCCACAGCACAGGCTTGGACAGTTCCAGGTACCAGTCGCAATACTGGTTCCAGATGAACTCGTACAAGGCTTGTGCCGCCAGGTCGAAACGGAACTGATCGAGCTGACGGGTCACTTCGGCTTCAGTGCGTTGCAACTGCGAGATGATCCAGCGATCCGCCAGCGAGAGCTCGTAGGCTTCGCCGTTCTGGCCGCAGTCTTCGCCCTTGTCCAGCACGTAGCGCGCGGCGTTCCAGATCTTGTTGCAGAAGTTGCGGTAGCCTTCGACGCGGCCCATGTCGAACTTGATGTCGCGACCGGTGGACGCCAGCGAGCAGAACGTGAAGCGCAGGGCGTCGGTGCCGTAGCTGGCGATGCCGTCGGCGAACTCGTCGCGGGTCTGCTTCTCGATCTTCTTCGCCAGTTTCGGCTGCATCATGCCGGAGGTGCGTTTCTGCACCAGATCTTCCAGTTCGATACCGTCAATGATGTCCAGCGGGTCCAGGACGTTGCCCTTGGACTTGGACATCTTCTGGCCCTGGCCATCACGTACCAGACCGTGCACATAAACGGTCTTGAACGGAACCTGCGGCGTGCCGTCTTCATTTTTCACCAAGTGCATGGTGAGCATGATCATCCGGGCAACCCAGAAGAAAATGATGTCGAAACCGGTCACCAGCACATCGGTGGAGTGGAATTTCTTCAGGAATTCGGTCTGCTCCGGCCAGCCCAGGGTGGAGAAGGTCCACAGGCCCGAACTGAACCAGGTATCCAGAACGTCGTTGTCCTGTTGCAGCGCAACGTCGGCGCCCAAGTTGTGCTTGGCACGCACTTCGGCTTCGTCGCGACCGACGTAGACCTTGCCCGACTCGTCGTACCAGGCCGGAATCCGGTGACCCCACCACAGCTGACGGCTGATGCACCAATCCTGGATGTCGCGCATCCACGAGAAGTACATGTTTTCGTACTGCTTGGGCACGAACTGAATGCGGCCGTCTTCAACCGCAGCAATGGCCGGCTCGGCCAATGGCTTGGTGGACACGTACCACTGATCGGTCAGCCATGGCTCGATGATGGTGCCGGAGCGGTCGCCTTTCGGCACTTTCAGGGCGTGGTCGTCGACGCTGATCAGCAGGCCGGCGGCTTCGAACGCTGCCACGATTTCCTTGCGGGCCTGCTCGCGGTTGAGGCCGACGAAATCGGCGGGCAGTGTGCCGTCGATTTGCTCGTTAACGCTGCCATCGAGGTTGAACACTTGGGCTGCTGGCAGCACGTCGGCATTCTTGTCGAAGATGTTCAGCAGCGGCAGGTTGTGGCGCTTGCCGACTTCGTAGTCGTTGAAGTCGTGGGCCGGAGTGATTTTCACGCAACCGGTGCCGAATTCAGGGTCGCAGTAATCGTCGGCGATGATCGGGATGCGGCGGCCGACCAGCGGCAGCTCGACAAATTTGCCGATCAGGGCTTTGTAGCGTTCATCGTTCGGGTTAACTGCCACGGCGGCGTCGCCGAGCATGGTTTCCGGACGCGTGGTCGCGACGATCAGGTAGTCGTTGCCTTCAGCGGTTTTGGCGCCATCGGCCAGCGGGTACTTCAGGTTCCACAGGAAACCTTTCTCGTCGTGGTTTTCCACTTCAAGGTCGGAAATCGCCGTGTGCAGCTTGGTGTCCCAGTTGACCAGACGCTTGCCGCGGTAGATCAGGCCGTCTTCGTGCAGGCGCACGAAGGCTTCTTTCACCGCTTCCGAGAGGCCGTCGTCCATGGTGAAGCGCTCGCGGCTCCAGTCCACGGATGAGCCGAGGCGGCGGATCTGACGGCTGATGTTGCCGCCGGACTCATCCTTCCATTCCCAGACTTTCTCGAGGAATTTCTCGCGGCCCAGATCGTGGCGATTCTGGCCCTGGGCTTCGAGTTGACGCTCCACCAGCATTTGCGTGGCGATACCGGCGTGGTCGGTGCCCGGCTGCCACAGGGTGTCACGACCCTGCATGCGGCGGAAACGGATCAGGGCGTCCATGATCGCGTTGTTGAAGCCGTGACCCATGTGCAGGCTGCCGGTGACGTTCGGCGGCGGGATCATGATGGTGTAGGACTCGCCCGCGCCTTGCGGGGCGAAGTAATTCTCAGACTCCCAGGTGTTGTACCAGGAAGTTTCAATGGCGTGCGGCTGGTAGGTCTTATCCATGCGCGGCGGGACCCTATTGGCATTTATTCAGGAAAAGCCGGGAAGTATAGCGGGGCACGGGGCGTAGGGCGAGCAGGGGCGGACTGTGGCGAGGGGGTTTACCCCCGTTCGGCTGCGAAGCAGTCGTAAAACCGATGTGTGGGTGCGCCAGATGCACCACGATGGCAGATATTGGGGCCGCTTCGCGACCCAACGGGGGTAAACCCCCTCGCCACAGAAGCCCGCTCGGCTCAGGGTTACTCGTACTGGCTGAGCAACCGTTCCATCCGCGCATCAAGGCGGCGTTTGATTTCGGTTTCGATGTGCGGGGCGAAGTCGTCGATCACGTCTTGCATGATCAATTGCGCGGCGGCGCGCAGCTCGCTATCCAGGTGCAACAGGGCATCGGGGCCCTTGTTGGCGGCAGGAGCCGGCTGGGCGGCCGGGGCGGGTGGTGGCGGTTCGACCTGCGGCGCATGGCCGACGGTGTCGAACAGCATGGGAATCTGTTCCTGGTCGCCTTCAATGACGGCGTCGGTCAGCAATGGCGGTTGCAGGTTGTCATCGCCGAGCAGTTGGCGGATCGACTCAAGGTCTTCCAGCAGGTGCACGGACTTTTGCGGCGGTTTTGGAGTGTCCATCGGAATGCTCAGAGTCGCTGTAAACGGTGATCTTGCAGAGGATAGCCCTGTTCGCGGTAGAAACGAAAACTCTCCCGCGCAGCTGTACGAATCGTCGGGTCTTCCACCACCACTTCCGCCACGCGGGCGAACTGTTTGGCAAAGGCCGGGACTTTCAGGTCGAGATTGACAAGCAGATCCTGATGCTGACCGCAGTCATCGCCAAGACCCAGCACAATCAAACCGTCCGGCTCGCTTTCGGCAGGGCCGTGGGGCACGAAGCTTTCGCCCTTGAACGCCCACAACCGCGCATCGAGCGCATCACGCTGGGCGGCATCGCTGCAATGCAGGTAAATGCGGTGGCCCATGCGCCAGGCTTTTTCGGTGAGCTTGCAGGCGAAATCCAGCCGCGCCGAAGGATCGGCGCTGGGCAGGATATAGAAATCGACTTTGGTCATTGCGGTTCCTGAGTTGCAAGCGGCGTCACCCGAAAGTGACGCAGCTGCAAGTCATCGGTTTCAGGTTTTGGCGCGGTCCAGCAGGTATTGGGTCAGCAGGGGGACCGGACGACCAGTGGCGCCCTTGTCTTTGCCGCCGCTGGTCCAGGCCGTGCCGGCGATGTCCAGGTGCGCCCAGTTCAGGTTCTTGGTGAAGCGCGACAGGAAGCAGGCGGCGGTGATGGTGCCGGCTTTCGGGCCGCCGATGTTGGCGATGTCGGCGAACGGGCTGTCCAGCTGCTCTTGATATTCATCGAACAGCGGCAGTTGCCAGGCGCGGTCGTCGGCGGATTGGCCGGCGCTCAGCAGTTGGCCGATCAGCTCGTCGTTGTTGCCCAGCAGGCCCGAGGTGTGGGCGCCCAGTGCGACGACACAAGCACCGGTCAGGGTGGCGATGTCGATCACCGCTTGCGGCTTGAAGCGTTCGGAGTAGGTCAGGGCATCGCACAGCACCAGACGGCCTTCGGCGTCGGTGTTGAGGATTTCCACGGTCTGGCCGCTCATGGTGGTGACGATGTCGCCCGGACGCGAAGCGTTACCGCTCGGCATGTTCTCGGCGCAGGCCAGGATGCACACCAGGTTGATCGGCAGTTTCAGCTCAAGCACGGCACGCAGCGTACCGAATACGCTGGCGGCGCCGCCCATGTCGTACTTCATCTCATCCATGCCGGCGCCCGGCTTGAGGCTGATGCCGCCGGTGTCGAAGGTGATGCCTTTGCCGACCAGCGCGTACGGCTTCTCGGATTTCTTGCCGCCGTTGTATTGCATGACGATCAGGCGCGGTGGCTGGGCGCTGCCCTGGCCGACGGCGTAGAACGAACCCATGCCCAGGTCCTTGATCTTCTTCTCATCGAGGACTTCGACTTTCAGACTTTTGAACTCTTTGCCCAGGTTCTTGGCTTGTTCGCCAAGGAACGTCGGGTGGCAGATGTTCGGCGGCAGGTTGCCCAGGTCGCGGGTGAAGGCCATGCCGTTGGCGATCGCGGTGGCGTGGGCCACGGCGCGTTCGACTTCAGCCTGTGCCGCCTTGATGGTCACCAGAGTGACTTTTTTCAGGGAGCGAGGGTCGGCTTTCTGGCTCTTGAACTGGTCGAAGGTGTACTCGCCGTCCACCAGGGTTTCGGCCAGCAGGCGGGTCTTGCCATAGCTGTCACGGCCCTTGACCACCACTTCGTCCAGGGCCAGCACTGCATCGCTGCCGCCCAGGCCTTTAAGGGTGTTGAGGATGCCAGCGATGATTTTGCGGAACGGGCGATCGCCCAGTTCTTCATCCTTGCCCACGCCTACCAGCAGCACGCGTTCGGCCTTGAGGTTGGGCAGACTGTGCAGCAACAGGCTTTGGCCGACTTTGCCGGCCAGGTCGCCGCGCTTCAGCACCGCGCTGATGGCGCCGCCGCTCAGTTCGTCGAGTTGTTTGGCTACGGAGCCGAGTTTGCGGCCTTCGCGGACGGAGACCACCAGTGTGGCGGTCTTCAACGTTTCCGGGCTAACGCTTTTTACAACCAGTTCCATGTCCGGGTCCCTGAATTAATGGTCAAACTGCGCGACGCGCAGAGGCTTGCTTATAAGTAGAAAGACGCTGGTGTATTGCCAGCGACAAAGGCCGCAGTTTGAACCTCGCTGCCTGCGCCTGACAACCCTCGGTTATGCGAACTTCAGCGGTTCAGGCGCCTGCTTGAGCATGTGCAGTGACAGGCGCACTCAATCACAGGATAATGCGCATCTTTTTCGGCGGCTCTGCCCTGCGGGCCGGCTGATATGTTTGCTTGTTTGGCCGCTTAGCCTGACAACCCTGGAGTGTCTGGTTTGATTGTCTTCCGTTATCTATCCCGCGAAGTCCTGTTGACCTTGAGCGCCGTCAGCGCCGTGCTGCTGGTCATCATCATGAGCGGACGCTTCATCAAATACCTCGCCCAGGCGGCCTCCGGGCTCCTGGACCCGGGCTCGCTGTTCCTGATCATGGGCTTTCGTCTGCCGGGTTTCCTGCAGCTGATCCTGCCTTTGGGGCTGTTTCTCGGGATCCTGCTGGCCTACGGTCGTCTGTACCTCGAAAGCGAAATGACCGTGTTGTCTGCCACTGGCATGAGTCAGCAGCGTCTGTTTGCCATGACTCTTTTTCCGGCCACTCTGGTTGCCCTGGTCGTGGCGTGGCTGAGCCTGAGCCTGGCGCCACAAGGTGCCAACCAGTTCCAGCTGCTGCTGAACAAACAGGACGCACTGACCGAGTTCGACACCCTCGAGCCGGGTCGTTTCCAGGCCTTGCGCGACGGCACTCGGGTGACCTACACCGAGCAACTGTCGGATGACCGCATCAATCTGGGCGGCGTGTTCATTTCGCAAAAGAATGTCAGTTCCGATAACAAGGATCGGGGGATTTCTGTGTTGGTGGCCGAGAAGGGCCGTCAGGAAATCAGGCCTGATGGCAACCGTTACCTGATCCTCGACAACGGCTACCGCTACGACGGTAATCCGGGGCTGGCCGACTACCGCGCCATCAAGTACGACGAGTACGGCGTATTACTGCCAAAACCGGACGTCAGCGACGAAGTGACTGACCGTGATGCGATGACCACCAGTTCCTTGCTGGCCAGCGACGACATCCGCTCGCGTACCGAACTGCAATGGCGCCTGTCCCTGCCGTTGCTGGTCTTCATCGTGACCCTGATGGCGGTGCCGCTGTCGCGGGTCAACCCGCGCCAGGGCCGTTTCCTCAAGCTGCTGCCGGCGATTCTTCTTTATATGGCTTACCTGACCATCCTGATTGCCGCTCGCGGCGCCCTTGAGAAGGGCAAGATCCCGCCGGCATTGGGTTTGTGGTGGGTGCATGCAATCTTCCTGGCCATCGGTCTGGGCTTGCTGTACTGGGAGTCGCTGAGCTTGAAGATGGCGAGTCGCCGCAGCGCGCTGGAGGTGGCCCGTGGATAAGCTCGATCGCTACATTGGTAGTAGCGTGTTCATCGCGATCCTGGCAGTGCTGGGGATCATTCTGGGCTTGGCAACGCTGTTCGCCTTCATCGATGAGATGAGCGAAGTCAGCGATACCTACACGCTGATGGATGTCCTGAGTTACGTGTTGCTGACCGCGCCGCGCCGCCTGTACGACATGTTGCCGATGGCGGCGCTGATCGGTTGCCTGATTGGCCTCGGCAGTCTGGCCAGTCACAGCGAGCTGACCATCATGCGTGCCGCCGGTGTGTCCATCGGTCGGATCGTCTGGGCCGTGATGAAGCCGATGCTGATCCTGATGGTGGTAGGGTTGGTGATCGGCGAGTACGTCGCGCCGGCCACGGAAATCACCGCTCAAGCCAACCGCTCGCTGGCCCAGGGCAGTGGCGACGCGCAAAGCGCCAAGCACGGTTTGTGGCACCGTCAGGGTGATGAGTTCATTCACGTCAACTCCGTGCAACCCAACGGTCTGCTGTACGGCGTGACCCGTTATCGTTTTGACGATCAGCGCCACATGCTGTCTTCGAGCTTCGCCAAACGTGCGGAATTCGATACCGATCATTGGCAACTGACCGATGTCACGACCACGCTGTTCCATGACAAAAGTACCGAGGTGGTGACTGCTCCGGTGGAGCGCTGGGAAATTGCCCTGAGCCCGCAGCTGCTGAGTACCGTGGTGATGGCGCCCGAGTCGTTGTCGATCAGCGGTCTGTGGAATTACATCCACTACCTGGCTGACCAGGGCCTGAGTAACGGACGTTACTGGCTGGCGTTTTGGGTCAAGGTGTTGCAGCCGCTGGTGACCGCCGCATTGGTGTTGATGGCGATTTCCTTCATCTTCGGTCCGTTGCGTTCGGTGACCCTCGGTCAGCGGGTCTTCACTGGCGTACTGGTGGGCTTCACCTTCCGTATCGTCCAGGATTTGCTCGGGCCTTCGAGCCTGGTGTTCGGTTTCTCGCCGCTGTTTGCGGTGCTGGTGCCGGCCGGTGTCTGCGCCCTGGCCGGGGTCTGGTTGCTGCGCCGGGCCGGTTGATCGCGGGTTTTTCCGGTCTTGCTTGTCACTCAAAACGCCCCTGTCGCAAGACCGGGGCGTTTTTGTAGGCGCCGTCTGACCTGCAAACGTGACGCTTGTGCCGTGGATCAGGTACAATTCCCGGCTATTTTTCGGCGGGCTATGCCTGCAGCCTTTTTGAGTGTTGATCCGTGAGTGATTTGAGTCATATCCGCAATTTCTCCATCATCGCCCACATTGACCATGGCAAGTCGACGCTGGCCGATCGCTTCATCCAGATGTGCGGCGGCCTTGCCGAGCGCGAAATGGAAGCCCAGGTGCTGGACTCCATGGACCTGGAACGTGAACGCGGGATCACCATCAAGGCCCACAGCGTCACCCTGTATTACAAAGCCCGCGATGGCATTAACTACCAGCTGAACTTCATTGATACCCCGGGCCACGTCGACTTCACCTATGAAGTCAGCCGGTCGCTGGCGGCCTGTGAAGGTGCGTTGCTGGTGGTCGATGCCGGTCAGGGCGTCGAGGCGCAATCGGTTGCCAACTGCTACACGGCGATCGAGCAGGGCCTGGAAGTCATGCCGGTCCTGAACAAGATCGACCTGCCACAGGCCGATCCGGAGCGCGTCAAGGAAGAAATCGAAAAAATCATCGGCATCGATGCCACCGACGCGGTCGAGTGCAGTGCCAAGACCGGCCTGGGCGTCGATGAAGTGCTCGAGCGCCTGGTTCACACCATTCCCGCGCCGACCGGCAACATCGAAGATCCGCTGCAAGCGTTGATCATCGACTCCTGGTTCGACAACTACCTGGGCGTTGTTTCCCTGGTTCGTGTGCGCCACGGTCGGGTGAAAAAGGGTGACAAGATCCTGGTCAAGTCCACCGGCAAGATCCACCTGGTGGACAGCGTCGGTGTATTCAACCCCAAGCACACCCCTACCGTCGACCTGAAGGCCGGTGAAGTGGGCTTCATCATCGCCAGCATCAAAGACATTCACGGTGCGCCAGTGGGCGATACCCTGACCTTGAGCTCGACGCCGGACGTCGATGTGCTGCCAGGCTTCAAACGCATTCAGCCGCAGGTGTACGCGGGCTTGTTCCCGGTCAGCTCCGACGACTTCGAAGATTTCCGTGAAGCCCTGCAAAAGCTCACGCTGAACGACTCGTCCTTGCAGTACACCCCGGAAAGCTCCGACGCCTTGGGCTTCGGCTTCCGTTGCGGCTTCCTCGGCATGCTGCACATGGAAATCATCCAGGAGCGCCTGGAGCGCGAATACAACCTGGACCTGATCACCACGGCGCCGACGGTAATCTTCGAGCTGCTGCTCAAGACCGGTGAGACGATCTACGTCGATAACCCGTCCAAGCTGCCGGACCTGTCTGCCATCGAAGATATGCGCGAGCCAATCGTGCGCGCCAATATTCTTGTGCCGCAAGAACACCTGGGTAACGTCATTACCCTGTGTATCGAAAAACGTGGTGTACAGGTCGATATGCTGTTCCTCGGCTCCCAGGTACAAGTGACCTACGACCTGCCGATGAACGAAGTGGTGCTGGACTTCTTTGATCGTCTGAAATCCACCAGTCGCGGCTATGCTTCTCTGGACTACCATTTCGATCGTTACCAGTCGGCTAGCCTGGTGAAACTGGACGTGCTGATCAACGGCGACAAGGTCGACGCCCTGGCGCTGATCGTGCACCGTGACAACTCGCACTACAAAGGTCGCCAGTTGACCGAGAAGATGAAAGACCTGATTCCGCGGCAGATGTTCGACGTGGCAATCCAGGCCGCCATTGGCGGTCAGATTGTGGCGCGTACAACCGTCAAGGCACTCAGAAAGAACGTATTGGCCAAATGCTACGGTGGTGACGTCAGCCGTAAGAAAAAGCTGCTGGAAAAGCAAAAGGCCGGTAAAAAACGCATGAAGCAGGTCGGTAACGTGGAAATTCCACAAGAAGCCTTCCTTGCCGTGCTCAGGTTGGATAGTTAGGTCCTATGTCACTAAATTTCCCGCTGTTGCTGGTCATCGCCGTGTTCGTCTGCGGCCTGTTGGCGTTGCTCGATTTGCTGTTCCTGGCGCCACGGCGCCGGTCTGCCATCAACTCCTATCAGGGGAGCGTCAGCCAGGCTGACATGGTAGTGGTCGAGAAACTGAACAAAGAGCCGCTGCTGGTCGAATACGGCAAGTCGTTCTTCCCGGTGTTGTTCATCGTGCTGGTGCTGCGTTCGTTCCTGGTGGAACCGTTCCAGATTCCTTCCGGCTCGATGAAACCGACCCTGGACGTCGGCGACTTCATTCTGGTGAACAAGTTTTCTTACGGGATCCGCCTGCCGGTGATCGACAAGAAAGTCATCGAAGTCGGTGATCCGCAGCGCGGCGATGTGATGGTGTTCCGCTACCCGAGCGACCCGAACGTCAACTACATCAAGCGTGTGGTGGGCCTGCCGGGCGATCAGATTCGCTACACCGCCGACAAGCGCCTGTTCGTCAACGGTGAGTCGATTGCCGAACAACTGGTCGGCTCCGAGCCGGGCACGTTGGGCAGCGCCGAGCTCTACAAGGAAAAACTCGGCGTCGCCGAGCACCTGATCCGCAAGGAAATGAGCCGCTACCGTGCAACGCCGGACCATACGTGGACCGTGCCTGCCGGGCACTACTTCATGATGGGCGACAACCGCGACAACTCGAACGACAGTCGCTACTGGGATGACCCGAGTATTCCCAAGGATCTGCTGGGCATGGTTCCCGACAAGAATATCGTCGGCAAGGCCTTCGCAGTCTGGATGAGCTGGCCGGAACCCAAACTCAGTCACCTGCCGAATTTCTCGCGGGTTGGCCTGATCAAGTAATCACACACGGCGCTGTTGAACACAGCGCCGAATGCATTTCTGGAGTCGGCACAATCGGCGACAGAAGCATGAAAACAACGATATTCAGGACGTTATTTTTGAACACAGCGTTAATTGTCCCAAGCCTGCGCCGCATCAAGGCCCTGGCGGTGGAATCCAACCACGAACTCAGCGTGGGTAAACCGTGAGCGTCTCCTTAAGCCGTCTCGAGCGTCAGCTCGGTTACACCTTCAAGGATCAGGAACTGATGGTCCTGGCCCTGACTCACCGCAGTTTTGCCGGGCGCAACAACGAACGCCTGGAATTCCTCGGCGATGCCATCCTCAACTTCGTCGCCGGCGAGGCGCTGTTCGATCGCTTCCCGCTGGCCCGCGAAGGCCAGTTGTCGCGTTTGCGCGCACGCCTGGTGAAAGGTGAGACCCTGGCCGTACTGGCCCGTGGTTTCGACCTGGGTGAGTACCTGCGCCTGGGCTCCGGCGAATTGAAAAGCGGCGGCTTCCGTCGCGAGTCGATTCTGGCCGATGCCCTCGAAGCGTTGATCGGTGCGATCTACCTGGACGCGGGCATGGAGGTGGCGCGCGAACGCGTGCTGGCCTGGCTGGCCGGAGAGTTCGAAGGCCTGACGCTGGTCGACACCAACAAAGATCCGAAAACCCGCCTGCAGGAATTCCTGCAGTCCCGTGGTTGTGAGCTGCCGCGTTACGAAGTGGTGGATATCCAGGGTGAGCCGCATTGCCGGACGTTCTTCGTCGAATGTGAAATCATCTTACTGAATGAAAAAAGCCGAGGTCAGGGTGTGAGTCGTCGTATTGCCGAACAGGTAGCGGCCGCCGCAGCACTGATTGCCCTGGGTGTGGAGAATGGCAATGACTGATTCAACCGCAACTCGCTGTGGCTATGTTGCCATCGTCGGCCGTCCCAACGTGGGCAAGTCCACGCTACTGAACCACATTCTGGGGCAGAAACTGGCGATCACCTCGCGCAAGCCGCAGACCACCCGCCACAACATGCTCGGCATCAAGACCGAAGGCGACGTTCAGGCGATCTACGTCGACACCCCGGGCATGCACAAGGGTGGCGAAAAGGCCCTGAACCGCTACATGAACAAGACCGCTTCGGCGGCGTTGAAAGACGTCGACGTGGTGATCTTCGTGGTTGACCGTACCAAGTGGACCGACGAAGACCAGATGGTCCTCGAGCGCGTTCAGTACGTGACCGGTCCGCTGATCGTGGCGCTGAACAAGACCGACCGCATCGAAGACAAATCCGAGCTGATGCCGCACCTGACCTGGTTGCAGGAACAGCTGCCGAACGCGCAGATCATGCCGATCTCGGCCCAGCACGGGCACAACCTCGACACGCTGGAGCGAGTGATCGCCGAGCACCTGCCGGAAAACGATCACTTCTTCCCGGAAGATCAGATCACCGACCGCAGCAGCCGCTTCCTTGCCGCTGAACTGGTACGCGAAAAAATCATGCGCCAGTTGGGGGCCGAGCTGCCGTACCAGATCACCGTGGAAATCGAAGAGTTCAAGCAGCAAGGCAAAACTCTGCACATTCATGCCTTGATCCTCGTCGAACGTGACGGTCAGAAGAAAATCATCATTGGCGACAAGGGCGAGCGCATCAAGCGCATTGGCACCGAGGCGCGCAAGGACATGGAGCTGCTGTTCGACTCCAAGATCATGCTAAACCTGTGGGTCAAGGTGAAAGGCGGCTGGTCCGACGACGAACGCGCCTTGCGTTCGCTGGGTTACGGCGACCTGTAAATCGTCCAGCAGCACATCGATTCAATTGTAGGAGCGAGCTTTTGTGGCGAGGGAGCTTGCTCCCGTTCGGCCGATCCGCGCCCGGGCGAAGCAGTCGTAAATCCTGGCATCGCGGTTTTACCTGAAACACTGAGGTGCATGGTTTTGGGGCCGCTTCGCAGCCCAGCGGGACGGTGCGGCGTTCCGACAAGCTCCCTCGCCACAGTGGATCTCCAGAGATTCGGAAACTGATGTCATTCAGCCCGCCAATCGGCCAACCCGCCTACGTCCTGCACTCCCGCGCCTACCGCGAAAGCAGTGCGCTGGTGGATTTCCTCACGCCGCAAGGTCGGCTGCGGGCGGTATTGCGCAGTGCGCGGGGCAAAGCCGGAACGTTGGCACGGCCGTTCGTACCGCTGGAAGTCGAGTTCCGTGGCCGGGGCGAGCTGAAAAATGTCGGCCGCATGGAAAGTGCCGGTGTTTCCACCTGGCTCAACGGTGAGGCGCTGTTCAGTGGTCTCTACCTCAATGAGTTGCTGATTCGCCTGCTGCCCGCCGAAGACCCTCATCCCGCGGTCTTCGATCACTACGCCGCCACCTTGCTTGCCCTGGCCGAAGGCCGACCGCTGGAACCGTTGCTGCGTTCCTTCGAGTGGCGTTTGCTCGACGATCTCGGATATGGCTTCGCGCTGAATACCGACATCCATGGCGATCCCATCGCGCCGGACGGTCTCTACCGCTTGCAGGTGGATGCGGGTCTGGAGCGGGTTTACCTGTTGCAACCCGGCCTGTTCAACGGTACCGAACTGTTGGCCATGGCCGATGCCGACTGGACCGCACCCGGTGCGTTGTCCGCCGCCAAGCGCTTGATGCGTCAGGCGTTGGCCGTTCACTTGGGTGGGCGTCCATTGGTTAGTCGTGAGTTGTTTCGAAAGCCATAGGGTATGCTGTGCACCGAACTTTCCCTCTTTCAGGAGCGCTTCCGTGACCACCAGCAATCGCATTCTTCTTGGCGTGAACATCGACCACGTTGCCACCCTGCGTCAGGCCCGGGGTACTCGTTACCCGGATCCGGTCAAGGCAGCGCTGGACGCGGAAGAGGCGGGCGCTGACGGCATCACTGTGCACCTGCGTGAAGACCGCCGGCACATTCAGGAGCGCGACGTATTGCTGCTCAAGGATGTGCTGCAAACCCGCATGAACTTCGAAATGGGCGTCACCGAAGAAATGATGGCGTTCGCCGAGCGTATCCGCCCGGCGCACGTTTGCCTGGTGCCGGAAACCCGTCAGGAACTGACCACTGAAGGTGGCCTGGACGTAGCGGGGCAGGAAGCGCGGATCAAGGCGGCGGTGGATCGCCTGGCGAAGATCGGCTGTGAAGTGTCGCTGTTCATCGACGCTGACGAGCGGCAGATCGAAGCGTCCCGCCGCGTCGGTGCGCCGGCCATTGAATTGCACACCGGGCGTTATGCCGACGCCGAGACGCCCACCGAAGTCGCTGAAGAGCTCAAGCGCGTGGCTGATGGCGTGGCATTCGGTCTGGCCCAAGGCCTGATCGTCAACGCCGGCCACGGTTTGCACTATCACAACGTCGAGGCTGTTGCGGCGATCAAGGGCATCAACGAACTGAACATCGGCCATGCGCTGGTGGCTCATGCGTTGTTCGTCGGGTTCAAGTCGGCGGTGTCGGAGATGAAGGCGTTGATTCTGGCGGCTGCGTTGAAAGGCTAGATCGGCGGCGCTGCCTTCGCGGGCAAGCCTCGCTCCTACAGGTCCGGGTTGAACGATAATTGTGTGTTCGACGCTGACCTGTAGGAGCGAGGCTCGCCCGCGAAGGCGTCCTCAAAAGCAACACAGATTTAAAGCGGCGGGGTTTCCTGGCTCGGCTTGGTCTTGTCGACCCCCGGCACGTGCAGGTTGCCCTCGGCGACCTGGGTGCCTTCAAGCTGCGGCTGCGTGACCCACGTCAGGATGTCGTAGTAGCGACGGATGTTCGCCACGAAATGCACCGGCTCGCCGCCACGGGCGTAGCCGTAACGGGTTTTGCTGAACCACTTTTTCTCGGACAGGCGCGGCAGGATTTTCTTCACGTCCAGCCACTTGTCCGGGTTCAACCCTTCCTTGGCCGCCAGTTTGCGCGCGTCATCCAGGTGACCGCTGCCAACGTTGTAGGCTGCCAGCGCGAACCACGTACGATCCGGCTCCTGGATCGACTCGTCCAGTTGATCCTTCATGTAGGCCAGGTACTTCGCGCCGCCCATGATGCTCTGCTTGGGGTCGAGGCGATTGGACACGCCCATGGCTTGCGCCGTGTTCTGGGTCAGCATCATCAATCCGCGCACACCGGTCTTGGACGTGACCGCCGCTTGCCACAACGACTCCTGATAACCGATCGCCGCCAGCAGGCGCCAGTCGACCTTTTCTTCCTTGGCGTACGTCTTGAAGTGCTTCTCGTACTTGGGCAACCGCTGCTGCAAATGCTGGGCGAAGGTGTAGGCGCCCATGTAGCCGAGTACGTCGACATGCCCGTAGTAGCGGTCTTTGAGGCGTTGCAGGGTGCCGTTCTGCTTCACCTTGTCGAGGTAGGCATTGATCTCGTTGAGCAGGCTGTTGTCTTCACCGGGGGCTACGGCCCAGCTCTGGTTGCTGGCATCACCGAGGTCGAAGGCGACTCGCACGTTGGGGAAGTAGACCTGGTTCATCGCTACTTCGTTGGAATCGACCAGGGTCAGGTCGATCTGGCCTTCGTCGACCATACGCAGCAGGTCGACGACTTCAACCGCGTCGGATTCTTCGTATTCAATGCCCGGGTATTTCTTTTTCAACTCTGCCAATTGCTCGGCGTGGGTGCTGCCCTTGAGCACCATGATTTTCTTGCCGACCAGATCGCCTGCGTCGGTCGGCCGCGACTGGCCGTTGCGATAAATGATCTGCGGGGTGACTTCGAGATAGGAATGGGAAAACCGCACCTGCTTTTTGCGGTCCTCGCTGCTGACCAGGCCGGCAGCAGCCAGCACCGGGCCATTGGGCTTGCCCACCTGATTGAACAGGTCGTCGAGGTTGTCGGCGGTTTCGATCTTGAGCTCGACCCCCAGATCGTCGGCGAAGCGCTTCACCAGCTCGTATTCGAAGCCGGTTTCACCGTTGCGATCCTGAAAGTAGGTGGCGGGGCTGTTACGGGTAACCACCCGCAGCACGCCATCCTCCTTTACGCGCTCCAGCGTGTTGGGTTTATCAACACAGCCACTGAGCACCAGGAAGAGTCCGGTTGCGATCAGCCATTTGGCGTACCGCGGACGCAAAGCCGTTGGGGAAAACATCTGCGCAGTATACGCAAAGGACCACGAGCGCCATATCTCGACAGCGAAGGGCTTGTCTGCTAGGGCGTCAAAAACCCGCTTGGAGCCCGCAGTAATGGGCCCGAACAGCATTTTGTGACAGAAAAAATAACCCCCGGCGCGCACCTGTTTACGGCCCGAATGCCCGGCCCGACGTTCGGGTGCAACCGCGCGCACCGTTTCGGGTGATGTCGCGGGCGGTTTAGGCTAGAATGCACGGCCTCAAAGCACACCCCTTCCCGAGGCTGTCCCGAAGATGTTGATCCTGCGCGGCGCTCCTGCCCTTTCTGCCTTTCGCCACAGCAAACTCCTTGAGCAACTGAGCCAGAAGGTTCCAGCTGTCAGCGGCTTGTATGCTGAATTCGCTCACTTCGCCGAAGTTACCGGCGTCCTGACCGGCGACGAACAGCAGGTGCTCGCGCGCCTTCTGAAGTACGGCCCTAGCGTTCCGGTACAAGAGCCCACTGGTCGTCTGTTCCTGGTGTTGCCGCGTTTCGGCACCATTTCGCCGTGGTCCAGTAAAGCCAGCGATATCGCTCGCAACTGCGGCCTGACCAAGATCCAGCGCCTGGAGCGCGGCATCGCGTTCTACGTCGCCGGCCAGTTCAGCGACGCTGACGCGCAGCTGATCGCAGACGCGCTGCACGACCGCATGACCCAGATCGTGCTGGGCAACCTCGAACAAGCCTCCGGCCTGTTCAGCCACGCCGAGCCAAAACCGCTGACCGCGATCGATGTGCTGGGTGGCGGCCGCGCCGCGCTGGAAAAAGCCAACACCGAGCTGGGCCTGGCCCTGGCCGAAGACGAAATCGACTACCTGGTCAACGCCTTCCTTGGTTTGAAGCGCAACCCGCACGACATCGAACTGATGATGTTCGCCCAGGCGAACTCCGAGCACTGCCGTCACAAGATCTTCAACGCCAGTTGGGACATCGACGGTCAGAGCCAGGAAAAAAGCCTGTTCGGCATGATCAAGAACACCTACCAGATGCACAGCGAAGGTGTTCTGTCGGCTTATAAGGACAACGCGTCGGTCATCGTCGGCTCCGTGGCCGGCCGTTTCTTCCCGGACCCTGAAACCCGCCAGTACGGCGCGGTGCAGGAACCGGTGCACATCCTGATGAAAGTCGAAACTCACAACCACCCGACTGCGATTGCCCCGTTCCCGGGCGCATCCACCGGTAGCGGCGGCGAGATTCGCGACGAAGGCGCCACCGGTCGCGGCGCCAAGCCAAAGGCTGGCCTGACCGGTTTCACCGTGTCGAACCTGCAGATCCCGGGCTTCGAACAGCCGTGGGAAGTGCCGTACGGTAAACCCGAGCGCATCGTTACCGCGCTGGACATCATGATCGAAGGCCCGTTGGGCGGCGCTGCATTCAACAATGAATTCGGCCGTCCGGCACTGACCGGTTACTTCCGTACCTTCGAACAGTCGATCACCACCCCTCATGGTGACGAAGTTCGCGGTTACCACAAGCCGATCATGCTGGCTGGCGGCATGGGCAACATCCGTGAAGAACACGTCAAGAAAGGCGAAATCGTCGTTGGTTCCAAGCTGATCGTGCTTGGCGGCCCGGCAATGCTGATCGGTCTGGGCGGCGGCGCGGCTTCCTCCATGGCCACCGGCACCAGCTCGGCGGACCTGGACTTCGCTTCCGTACAACGTGAAAACCCTGAGATGGAGCGTCGTTGCCAGGAAGTCATCGACCGTTGCTGGCAGCTGGGCGACAAAAACCCGATCAGCTTCATCCACGACGTCGGCGCGGGCGGTCTGTCCAACGCCTTCCCGGAACTGGTCAACGATGGCGACCGCGGTGGCCGTTTCGAACTGCGCAACATTCCAAACGACGAGCCGGGCATGGCCCCGCACGAAATCTGGAGTAACGAATCCCAGGAACGCTACGTTCTGGCGGTCGGCCCGGCGGACTTCGAACGCTTCCAGGCGATCTGCGAGCGTGAGCGTTGCCCATTCGCGGTAGTCGGCGAAGCCACTGCCGAGCCGCAACTGACCGTGACCGACAGCCACTTCGGCAACAGTCCGGTGGACATGCCGCTCGAAGTGCTGCTGGGCAAAGCCCCGCGCATGCACCGTTCGGTGGTTCGTGAAAACGAGCTGGGCGACGATTTCGATCCGTCGACCCTCGACATCGCCAACTGCGTCGAGCGCGTCCTGCATCACCCGGCCGTGGCCAGCAAAAGCTTCCTGATCACCATCGGCGACCGCACCATCACCGGCCTCGTGGCCCGTGATCAGATGGTCGGCCCGTGGCAGGTTCCGGTGGCCGACGTTGCCGTTACCGCCACCAGCTTCGACGTTTATACCGGTGAAGCCATGGCCATGGGCGAGCGCACTCCGCTGGCACTGCTGGACGCTCCGGCGTCGGGCCGCATGGCCATCGGCGAAACCCTGACCAACATCGCCGCCTCGCGCATCGCCAAGATCTCCGACATCAAGCTGTCGGCGAACTGGATGTCCGCTGCCGGTCACCCGGGTGAAGACGCACGTCTGTACGACACCGTGAAAGCGGTCGGCATGGAGCTGTGCCCTGAGCTGGGCATCACCATTCCGGTGGGCAAGGACTCGATGTCCATGGCCACCCGCTGGAACGACGAAGGCGTCGATAAGGCAGTAACTTCGCCGATGTCGCTGATCGTGACCGGTTTCGCACCAGTGGCTGACATCCGTCAGACCCTGACCCCGCAACTGCGCATGGACAAGGGCACCACCGACCTGATCCTGATCGACCTCGGTCGCGGTCAGAACCGCATGGGCGCCTCGATCCTCGCTCAGGTTCACGGCAAGCTCGGCAAACAGGCACCGGACGTCGATGACGCCGAAGACCTGAAAGCCTTCTTCGCGGTGATCCAGGGCCTCAACGCCGACGGTCACCTGCTGGCTTACCACGACCGTTCCGACGGTGGTCTGCTGACCAGCGTGGTGGAAATGGCGTTTGCCGGCCATTGCGGTCTGAGCCTGAACCTCGACGGTCTGGCAGAAACTTCCGCCGATATCGCCGCGATCCTGTTCAACGAAGAACTGGGCGCTGTGATCCAGGTTCGCCAGGATTCCACCGCGGACATCCTCGCGCAGTTCAGCGCCGCTGGCCTGGGCGATTGCGTGTCGGTGATCGGTCAGCCGATGAACAACGGCGAGATCAGCATCACGTTCAATGGCGATACCGTATTCGAAGGTCAGCGTCGTCTGCTGCAACGTCAGTGGGCTGAAACCAGCTACCAGATCCAGCGTCTGCGTGATAACGCCGATTGCGCCGAACAAGAGTTCGACGTGCTGCTGGAAGAAGACAACCCGGGCCTGAGCGTCAAGCTCAGCTACGACGTCAACCAGGACGTCGCCGCGCCTTACATCAAGAAAGGCATTCGCCCACAGGTTGCCGTGCTGCGTGAGCAGGGCGTCAACGGTCAGGTGGAAATGGCGGCAGCGTTCGACCGTGCCGGTTTCAACGCGATCGACGTGCACATGAGCGACATTCTGGCCGGCCGCGTCGACCTGAACGACTTCAAGGGCATGGTCGCTTGCGGCGGTTTCTCCTACGGCGACGTACTGGGTGCCGGTGAGGGCTGGGCCAAGTCCGCGCTGTTCAACAGCCGCGCTCGCGATGCCTTCCAGGGCTTCTTCGAACGTACCGACAGCTTCACCCTCGGCGTGTGCAACGGTTGCCAGATGATGTCCAACCTGCACGAGCTGATCCCGGGCAGCGATGTCTGGCCGCACTTCGTGCGTAACCGTTCCGAGCAGTTCGAAGCCCGCGTGGCAATGGTGCAGATCCAGGAGTCGAACTCGATCTTCCTGCAGGGCATGGCCGGTTCGCGCATGCCGATCGCTATCGCCCACGGCGAAGGCCATGCCGAATTCGCCAGCGAAGAAGCCTTGCTGCAAGCCGATCTGTCGGGTTGCGTGGCGATGCGTTTCGTCGACAACCACGGCAAGGTCACCGAGAAATACCCGGCCAACCCGAACGGCTCGCCGCGCGGTATCACCGGTTTGACCAGCCGCGACGGTCGCGTGACCATCATGATGCCGCACCCGGAGCGTGTGTTCCGTGCAGTGCAGAACTCGTGGCGTTCGGAAGACTGGAACGAAGACGCACCTTGGATGCGTATGTTCCGTAACGCTCGCGTCTGGGTGAACTAAGAGCGGGGAGCTGATTGCCGTGTACAAGCTCTGCTTTTTTGTTCCGGCCAGTCATGTCGAAGTGGTCAAAAGCGCTGTATTCGCCGCCGGTGGCGGGCGGGTCGGGGCTTATGACCACTGTGCATGGCAAGTGTTTGGCTTGGGTCAGTTTCGTCCACTGGATGGCAGTCAGCCATTTATTGGCGAAGCTGGGCAGGTCGAGCAGGTTGAGGAATGGAAGGTTGAGCTGGTGGTCAGCGATGAGTTGATTCGGGCGGTGGTGGTGGCTCTGAAAGAGAGTCATCCCTATGAGACGCCGGCTTATGAGGTATGGCGGTTGGAGGATTTCTGATCTTCCTGGCCGCTGAAATGAGAAACCCGCTGAAGTGATTTCAGCGGGTTTTTTATTGGCTGCGATTTAGGGCGTGGCGGCCTTAGGGCCGACCAGGTTCTTGTTGATTGAGTACATATCCATTGCTGCGGTAACGGCTGCTTATGGTTTCGCCCTTACGGCGACTCCCTTTGGCAAACGCCCCAAAGGAAGCAAAGGTCTTCGCCCCGAGCGTCCGGCCCCTCGCTAAGGCTCGGGGTTCCTTCGCTCCGGTATCCATCTGGGGGCATCGCCCTACGGTTGGCTTCGCTTCAACCTACATGCGATGTGTTCGACTGCGTCGAACGGCGCTGCGCGCCAATCCCCAGATGAACACCTCCGCTCAGCCTCCCGAAGGGGCGGGTGAATCAAGATCAAAAGCGGCAGGCGAGCTAACGCTCGGCCTGTTGAGTGGTGAGGGGCGGGTGTATGCCGCTCCATTGTGGGAGAGGGCTTGCCCGCGAAGGCGGCCTGACAGCCGACCAATATCTTGCAGACATACGCCGCTCCATTGTGGGAGCGAGCCTGCTCGCGATGAGTGACTATCAGGCGCCAATAATCTAAACCCTGGCACTCACCTCATTGCGATTGACCAATACCTCCAACGCATTACTCAAACTCGCTGCCTTCTCACCAATCAACAGATGCCAAACGCCGCCCTCAAGTTGGCTGACACCTTGGCAACCAAGCGTTTTCAACTGGCCTTCCGACACCCCCGTGCTATCCGCCAGCTGCAACCGAATCCGGGTCATGGCGATGCAATCCATCTGCAGCACATTCTCGCCGCCGCCCAGTGCCTTCAACCATTGTTGGGCTTCAGTGTTCGTCACCGCCACAGGTTTTGGCTCATCGATATCAGCGGTAGGGGAGGCGATAACCGCGCGGCCCAAAGCCGGCATCGCCAATCGAATCTCATCGGCAATGCTGTCCGCCATCGGCCCGACCACCACCTGCAAGCTGCCGCCCTTGCCTGGACGCACTACCGCCATTGCACCCAACGCTTTCAAGTCCGCGTCCGAGGCTTTGTTGCGATCGACCATGTCCAGCCGCAACCGTGTAGTGCAAGCGCCGACCGTGATCAGGTTTTCGGCACCACCGAGTGCTTTGATGTAAGCCCCGGCGCGCTCATTCTCGGCGACCACAACTTTGTCGCCAGCCGGAACATCCTCACGCCCCGGCGTCTTGAGGTTGAAGCGGCGGATACAGAAGTCAAACACCACGTAGTAGATCACCGCATACGCCAACCCCACGGGAAGCACGCGCCAGCCGTTGGTGGATTCGCCCCAGCCCAGAATCATGTCGATGAAACCGCCGGAAAAGGTAAACCCCAGGTGAATGTTCAGCAGGTTGGTGACGGCCATCGACAGCCCCGTCAGCAACGCGTGCAGCAAAAACAGCAGCGGTGCGAGGAACATGAAGGCGAATTCGATCGGTTCGGTGACGCCGGTCAAAAACGAGGTCAGGGCCATGGACAGGAAAATCCCGCCCATGACTTTGCGCCGTTCTGGCAGGGCGTTGCGGTACATCGCCAGGCACGCGGCGGGCAGGCCGAAGATCATCATCGGGAACATGCCGGTCATGAACTGGCCGCCTTTCGGGTCGCCGGCAAAGTAGCGTGACAGGTCGCCGGTCACCAGTGCGCCCGTGGTCGGGTCGGTGAAGTTGCCGAACACGAACCACGCCATGTTGTTGAGGATGTGGTGTAGGCCGGTGACGATCAGCAAACGGTTGAACACGCCGAAGATGAACGCACCGAAGCTGCCGCTCTCCATCATCAACGTGCCGAAGCCGTTGATGCCATGCTGGATCGGCGGCCAGATGAAACCGAAGACGACGCCCAGGCCGACGGCGGCGAACCCGGTAACAATCGGCACGAAACGCCGTCCGCCGAAGAACGCCAGGTATTCCGGCAGCTTGATGTCTTTGAAGCGGTTGTACAGCGCTCCCGCCATCAGGCCGCTGACGATCCCGGCCAGCATGCCCATGTTGATGCTCGAATCGAGCACCTTGAGGGTGGAGATCATCACCAGATAACCAATGACCCCGGCCAGCCCAGCGGTGCCGTTGTTGTCCTTGGCAAAGCCGACCGCGATGCCGATGGCGAAGATCAGCGCCAGGTTGGCGAAAATTACTTGGCCGGCGTCGTGGATGATCGCGATGTTCAGCAGGTCAGTGTCGCCCAGACGCAGCAGTAACCCGGCAATCGGCAAGATCGCGATCGGCAGCATCAGTGCGCGACCGAGGCGCTGCAGGCCTTCGATGAAGTATTGGTACATGGCGGATCTCCCTGGATTCTTATCGTTGTTGTTCAGCTCAGAGGCCATTGCTGGTGACAGGCGTGACGCACCGCGCAGGCGCTGCTCAGCTTGAGCAGGTCCTGGCTGATGCGTCGGCATTCGGTGGCGTCGAGGTGGCGCACGCGGTCCTTGATTTCACCGATTTGCACCGGGCTGACCGACAACTCGCTGACCCCCAGGCCAATCAATACCGGTGTGACCAACGGATCGGAAGCGAGGGCGCCGCAGACCCCGACCCAACGGTTATGCACCGCTGCACCGGCGCAGGTCTGGGCGATCAGCCGCAGCAGCGCCGGGTGCATCGCATCGACGCGGGCGGCGAGACCGGCGTGGTCGCGGTCCATGGCCAGGGTGTATTGCGACAAATCGTTGGTGCCGATGGACAGGAAGTCCGCGTGCTCGGCCAATTGTTCGGCCAGCAATGCGGCGGCCGGCACTTCGATCATCACGCCCAGTTCCGGGCGCGCACTCACACCGAGTTCAATGCACAACGCGTCGAGGCGCTGGCGGATGTGCAGCAACTCATCGACCTCGGTGACCATCGGCAACAGGATCCTGCAACGCGACAGCGGGCTGACCTGCAGCAGGGCGCGCAGTTGCTGGTCCAGCAGTTCCGGGCGCACCTGGGCCAGACGAATGCCGCGCAAACCGAGCACCGGATTCGCTTCTATAGGGAGCGGTAAATAATCGAGTTGCTTGTCGCCGCCGACATCGATGGTGCGGATGATCACCGACTTGTCGCCCATGGCATCGAGCACGGCTTGATAGGCGGCGCGCTGCTCCTGTTCGTCCGGTGCGGTGTGTCGGTCGACGAAGAGAAATTCGGTGCGCAGCAGGCCGATGCCATCGGCACCGTTTGTCAGCGCATCAGCCGCCTCGGAACTGGAGGCGACATTGGCGGCGACTTCGATTTGCAAACCATCAAGTGTCAGAGCCGGGATATGCGCCTGAGACTGTTGAAGCGCGCGGCGTTGCTGATGATCGAGTTGTGCCTGATGCACCTCGGCCAGGCGCTCGGCAGTCGGCGTCAATTCGAGGCGACCGCCGTCGGCATCCAGCACCACCGCTTGACCTTGCTCCTGATCGAGCAGCGTCGAGCCCAACGCAACCATGCATGGCAAGCCTTTGCCGCGAGCGAGGATCGCCACATGCGAAGTCGCCCCACCTTCGGCCATGCACAACCCCGCCACCCCTTGCTGGCTCAGTTGCAGTAAATCGGACGGCGTCAGTTCATGGGCCGCGACGATGGCGCCGGCCGGCACGTCGTAATGCCAGGCTTCGCCGAGCAGGGCACGCAGCACCCGTTGCTTGAGGTCGCGCAGGTCGTTGGCGCGTTCAGCCAGCAATGGGCTGCCGAGTTGCTGCAGCACATCGCACTGCACGTTGATGGATTGACTCCATGCGTGAGTCGCGGCAATGCCCTGGTCGATGGATTGATGAGCCGCATCGAGCAGCGCGGGGTCTTCGAGCAACGCCAGGTGCGCGGCGAAGATCGCTTCTTCATCGGTGTTCTTGTGCTTCTTCGCTTGAGCCAGCGTGCCGTCAATTTCACTGCGTACTTGAGTCAGCGCAGTGTCCAGCGCGTGCCGTTGTTGCTTCGGCTCATGATTACCAGCATCTACTGGAAGACTGATCGAGTTCAGACGAAACAACGGCCCACCCGACAGACCGGGCGCCGCGCACACGCCGTGCAGCACGCCCGCTTCGGCGGGGCGATTGCGTTGGGCTATTGGTGTTGGTGCGGTAGCGTGGTTGTCTTCGACCAGAGCTGTGGATAACGCGGCCAACAAAGCTTGCAGCGCAGCTTCGGCGTCCGGCCCCTGGCAACTGACAAGGATTTCATCCCGCTCACCGACGGCCAGCGCCATCAGGCCGATCAAACTGTCGCAGGCCGCCGATTTGCCGGCGAAGTGCAGCCAGGATTTGCTCTTGAACTGTTGGGCGGTCTGGCGGATCAGCGCCGCAGGCCGGGCGTGCAGGCCACCGCGATGGGCGACATGAACATGCCCTTGAACCTCGATGCCAACGACCTCAATGTCGATCTGCACACCGTTGGTTACTTTCGGCACGATGTGCAGCAGCGGGTCGCCCACCTTCACCGATTTCAGCGTGATCGGTCGCGCCTGAAAGTCCTGGCTGTTGGTCAGGATCATCAGGCTGACCAGGCTTTTGCACTGCTGGGCGACCTGGTCCAGGTCATAGCGCAGCAGCGGCTGGCCATTGCTGACCCGCGCACCTTCCTTGACCAGCATCGAGAAACCGACACCCTGCAACTCGACCGTATCGAGGCCCAGGTGCAGCAGCAATTCGGCGCCGTTATCGGCGCGCAAGGTGATGGCGTGACCGGTGCGGGCGACGTGGATCACCACCGCTTCACAGGGCGAGTACAGGGTGTCGTTCAATGGATCGATGGCGATTCCGTCGCCCATGGCGCCACTGGCGAACACCGGGTCCGGGACTTTCGCGAGTGTGAGCACCGGGCCGCTGAGCGGGGCGCTGAGGGTCAGCTCTTTATTGTTGTTGTGCATGGCTCGGTCTCATCAATAAAACTACGGTTCGGATCAACTCGCCCTCTGTAGGAGCTGTCGAGTGAAACGAGGCTGCGATCTGTTCAACGCAGGATCAAAAGATCGCAGCCTCGCTCCGCTCGACAGCTCCTACGGCGGATTCGCCCGCCATCAATGCGTGCGCGTCACTTTGCTCAAATGGCGCGGTTGGTCCGGGTTCATGTCGCGGGCGACGGCCAGGCCGGCGGCCATGACGTAGAAACTCTGGATCGCCAGAATCGGGTCCAGGGCCGGGTGTTCGGCGCGGGTCAGGGTCAGGTCGCGTTCGGCGACGTCATCCGGCGCGGCCAGCAGCACGCGCGCGCCGCGTTGACGCATGTCGGCGGCCAGGCTCAACAAACCGGCCTGCTCGGCACCGCGTGGGGCGAAGATCAGCAGGGGATAGTTTTCGTCGATCAACGCCATCGGGCCGTGTCGCACTTCGGCGCTGCTGAAGGCTTCGGCCTGGATTGCCGAGGTTTCCTTGAACTTGAGTGCCGCTTCCTGGGCGATGGCGAAACCGGCGCCACGGCCGATCACCATCAAGCGCTGGCAATTGCGCAACGCATCGATAGCCAGGCTCCAGTCCTGTTGCGCCGCCTCGCGCAGACCTTCCGGCAGGGCAAGGCCGGCTTCCAGTAACTCCAGGTCTTCCTTCCAATGGGCGATCAGACGGGCACTGGCGGTGAGGGTGGCGATAAAACTCTTGGTCGCGGCGACGCTGCTTTCGGTGCCGGCGCACAGCGGCAGGCTGAATTCGCAGGCCGCTTCCAAAGGCGAGTTTTCGGCATTGACCATGGAAATGCTCAGGGCGCCGCGCTTGCGCAGCAGACGCAGGCTGTTCACCAGATCCGGGCTCTGCCCCGACTGCGAGAAGGCGAACGCGACCTGGCCGCTGACCTTCAATGGCGCTTGTTGCATGGTCACCACCGACATTGGCAGCGACGCCACCGGAATGCCCAGTTGCTGCATGGTCAGGTAGGCGAAGTAGCTCGCCGCATGGTCGGAGCTGCCACGAGCCACGGTCATCACCACTTGCGGTGGCTGACGGCGCAGGCGTCCGGCGATCTCGATCATCTGCGGGTCGAGTTGTTGCAATTGGGCTTGCACGGCCTCGAACGAGGACAGCGCCTCTTCAAGCATTTTTGAAGTCAATGTCTTCTCCTTCGACCATGACGGCGGTCAGTGTGAGTGAGCGATCCAGCCGCACGCAGTCGGCCCAGGCGCCGGGTTGCAGGCGCCCGCGTTCTTGAAGGCCAAGGTAGTCGGCGGGGAATTGCGAAAGACGTTGCGAGGCTTCGCTGATCGGCAGACCGATCTTCACCAGATTGCGCAGAGCCTGATCCATGGTCAGAGTGCTGCCGGCCAGCGTGCCGTCGGGCAGGCGCACGCCGCCCAGGCATTTGGTCACGGTGTGGCTGCCGAGCTTGTATTCGCCGTCGGGCATGCCGGCGGCGGCGGTGGAATCGGTGACGCAATACAGGCACGGGATCGAACGCAGGGCCACGCGGATCGCACCGGGGTGTACGTGCAGCAGGTCCGGAATCAGCTCGGCGTATTTGGCGTGGGCCAGCGCCGCGCCGACGATGCCGGGCTCGCGGTGATGCAGCGGGCTCATGGCGTTGTAGAGGTGGGTGAAACTGCTGGCGCCGGCGGCCAGCGCGGCGACGCCTTCCTCGTAACTGCCCAGCGTGTGGCCGATTTGCATGCGCACGCCGCGAGCGCTGAGGGCGCGGATCAAACCGTCGTGGCCGGCGATTTCCGGGGCGATGGTGATCACCCGGATCGGCGCCAGTGCCAGGTATTCCTCGACTTCGGTCATCAACGCGGTGTGGGCGAAATTCGGTTGGGCGCCGAGTTTGCCGGGGTTGATGTAGGGGCCCTCCAGATGCACGCCGAGTACCCGGGCGCTGCCTTTGGGCCGCTGCTCGCAGAACTCGCCGACGGCTTTGAGCACGCTGGAAATCTCTTCGCTCGGCGCGGTCATGGTGGTCGCCAGCAGCGAGGTGGTGCCGAAGCGCACGTGGGTTCTGGTGATGGTTTCGAAGGCTGGCGCGCCTTCCATGATGTCTTTGCCACCGCCGCCGTGAACGTGCAGGTCGATGAAACCCGGCAGCAGGTAAGGCAGGTCGTTGTCCGCCGGATCGCACGGCTGGCCTTCGATGGACACGACCTTGCCGTGCTCATGGATCAGCCGGCCACGAACCCAGCCGTGGGCGGTGAGGATGTTGTCTTCGGACATGGGCAGCTCTCTGGTTTAACGGCGCCGTGACTTAACGACGAAGCTGTTTGATTAGCGGCGAAGCTCTGCGACGAAGTCGTAGTAGTCGTTGCGGCAATAGGTGTCGGTGACTTCGATCGGCGTGTTGTCTTCCAGGTAGCCGACCCGGGTCATCAGCAACATGGCGGTGCCGGGGGCGATGCCCACCAGCGCGGCGAATTCGTCGGAAGCGTTGATTGCCTGAATGTGTTGCAGGGCGCGGACCACCGGTTTGCCGATGCCGTCGAGGTATTCGTAGAGGGAATCGCCCACCGCTTGCGGCTTGGGAATGATCGACGCGGGCAGGGTGCTCATCTCGATTGCCATCACTGTGTCGTCGGCTTTGCGCAAGCGTTTGAGCCGCGCGACCTTGTCGTTGGGCGAGAGGCCGAGGCGGATCAGTTCTTCGTGGGTCGGCGGGGTGATTTCCCGTTCCAGCCATTGCGAGCCGGGGACGAAACCCTTGAGGCGGAGCATTTCGCTGAAGCCCGAGAGGCGCGACAGCGGTTGTTCCAGGCGTGGCGTGATGAACGTGCCGGAACCTTGGTTGCGGCGGATCAGGCCTTGCTCGAACAGCACTTCCAGCGCTTTGCGTGCGGTGACGCGGGAGATGCCCAGCATTTCGCTGAGGTTGCGTTCCGACGGCATCGCCTGCTCGGCTTTCCACTGGCCGGCGTGGATCGCCGCTTCCAGATTGCGCGCCAGTTGCAGGTACAGCGGCGTGGGCTGGGTGTCGTCAGGGCGTAGGGCCCGTAGGTCGTTCATGTCGGTTTGGTCCGATGCGGATGAAGGATTGTTGTCGCCCGGTTGTGGGGCGAAAATTAATACCACTTAAATACCATGTCAATGCCGGTACTTTGCTCTAGGCGCAGCAAAACAGACTCTTCTGGATAGTCTTAAGCGGCCGTGGTTTTAAGTGGTATTAGAGGTGGGGATTTTGAAAGCAAAGATCGCAGCCTGCGGCAGCGCCTACAGGGAGCATTGGTATCTACCCGGTAGGCGCTGCCGAAGGCTGCGATCTTTTGATTTATTTTTTTGAAGCCGACCGAAGGTAGCGGCTAGAGCACCTTTGATCGTTCCCACGCTCTGCGTGGGAATGCCTCAACGGACGCTCTGCGTTCGGCTCTGGAGGGGACGCGGAGCGTCCCGGGCTGCATTCCTTTGCTGCGCGTGGGAATGATCATTACGGGAGGAGGTTACGGGCGGATTTCGATCATCGTGCCGTCCGGTACCAGGTTCCAGACTTCACGCATATCGATGTTGCGCATGGCGATGCAGCCGTCGGTCCAGTCCAGGGTATGGAACAGGTTTTCCGGGTTGTCTTCGGAATCCGGCGTGCCGTGGATCATGATCATTCCACCCGGGTCGACGCCTTCACGGCGCGAGCGGGCCGAGTCGCTGATATTCGGGTAGGAGATGTGCATCGACAGATTGAATTTGTCGCTGATCTTGCGCCAGTCGATCCAATAAAAGCCTTCCGGGGTGCGTTTGTCGCCCTCCATCAGCTTCGGGCCTTTTTTCGCTCCCCGACCCAGGGAAATGCGATAGGTCTTGAGCGGTTGGCCGTCGTTGATCAATTGTAATTGGTGGGCGGACTTGAGAACCAGAACCTTCTCGATGACTTTGCCGTTCAGGGTTTCCACAGCCGAAGCCTGGGAGACTGCAACGAACGACAGACAAAACAGTGCAAGCAACCAGCGCATTGAAACAATTCCCCAGGAATGAAGCAGATACATTATTTATAGATGTTATACAGGCGCTGTCGCGGGCTGCGCTCGCTGGTTATCGGCCGGCTGGCGTTGAAATCAAGTAATGACAGTCTGAACAAGTGGCGGGATCGATTCGGACCGCACGGGGTAGACCTCGGCCCGCCGGTCAGCGAAGAAGCATTCTAATGTACGGCCCACCGTGCGGAAAGCCAGTTCGCCCCAAGGGATGTCGGCCTCTTCGAACAGCTGCACTTCCAGGCTTTCCGGGCCTGCGGAAAAATCCAGATCCACAAGCTCAGCGCGAAAGAACACATGCACCTGACTGATGTGCGGCACATCGATCAGCGTATAGATGCTCAGGTTGCGCACCCGGGCGCAAGCTTCTTCGGCGGTTTCGCGAATGGCGGCCTGTTCGATGGTCTCACCGTTCTCCATGAAACCGGCGGGCAGGGTCCAGTAACCGAGCCGTGGCTCGATGGCGCGACGGCACAGCAACACCTTTGAACCCCAGGTTGGCACGCAACCGGCGACGATATTGGGGTTCTGGTAATGAATGGTGTGGCAGCTGTCGCAGACAAAACGCAGGCGCGAATCGCCTTCGGGAATGCGCTGGGTCACCGGGTTGCCGCATTGACTGCAAAATTTCATGCTTGGGTTCCTGAATGCTGCGCCTATCTTGGCGTGCAGCGGTGTCGGTCGGCAAGTTGTCGTTTCGCGACATGAGGCTGTTCGGGGGTTGGGCGGCCGTTGCGATTGGTGCATGATGCAGGGTAAGGCACAGATCGAGAAGACTCATGCTGGACGAGCTACTGCACCGGGTAAGTAATCACACGCCGCGTACGCTGGAAACCGACCGACGTTTCCCCGAAGCCGCGGTATTGGTGCCTATCACGCGCAGTGACGAACCGGAACTGGTCCTGACCCTTCGCGCCAGCGGGCTCTCGACCCACGGCGGCGAAGTAGCCTTCCCTGGTGGTCGACGCGACCCTGAAGACCCGGATCTGATATTTACTGCCCTGCGCGAAGCCGAAGAAGAAATCGGCCTGCCGCCGGGGCTGGTCGAGGTGATCGGCCCGCTGAGCCCGCTGATCTCCCTGCACGGCATCAAGGTCACGCCCTATGTCGGCGTGATTCCGGATTTCGTCGAATACCAGGCCAACGATGCCGAGATCGCCGCAGTGTTCAGCGTGCCTCTGGAATTCTTCCGCAAGGACCCGCGCGAGCACACCCACCGCATCGACTACCAGGGCCACAGTTGGTACGTGCCGAGCTATCGTTATGGCGAGTACAAGATCTGGGGGCTGACAGCGATCATGATTGTCGAGTTGATCAACCTGCTCTATGACGCGAAAATCAGCCTGCATCAACCGCCCAAGAGTTTTATCAACACCTGAAGCCATCGCTCGTATGGCGTGAATCCTGCTTTTCGCTAGTGAGCCGGCCTGGCCTTGAGGACAACAAGATGAAATACCGCCTGGGCGACGCCCGCGTCGAGACCCATCCGCAGAGCTGGGTCGCACCCAATGCCGTGCTGGTGGGCAAGGTCAAACTGGAAGAGGGTGCCAACGTCTGGTTCAACGCCGTGTTGCGCGGCGATAACGAATTGATCCTGATCGGCAAGAACAGCAACGTGCAGGACGGCACCGTGATGCACACCGACATGGGCTACCCGCTGACCATCGGCACCGGCGTGACCATCGGCCACAACGCCATGCTCCACGGCTGCACGGTGGGCGATTACAGCCTGATCGGCATCAACGCGGTGATCCTCAACGGCGCGAAAATCGGCAAGAACTGCATCATCGGCGCCAACTCGCTGATCGGTGAGGGCAAGGAAATTCCGGACGGTTCGCTGGTCATGGGCTCGCCGGGCAAGGTGGTGCGCGAGCTGACCGAGCCGCAGAAGAAGATGCTCGAAGCCAGCGCCGCGCACTATGTGCACAACTCGCAGCGTTATGCCCGTGATCTGGTTGAGCAGGAACAATGAGCGCCAATGAACGACCGGTCCCGTCGCCGTGCGTGAGCATTTGTGCGCTGGATGAGGATGACATTTGCACCGGGTGTCAGCGCACAGTGGAAGAAATCACCCGCTGGAGCCGGATGGACAACGAGGAACGGCGCAAGGTGCTGGGGTTGTGTCATGAACGGGCGAAATCGAGTGGGCTGATCTGGATGTTGCCTTCCAAATCCGATTCCTGAATCGTTTGGTGCATTGTGGCGAGGGAGCTTGCTCCCGCTGGGCTGCGAAGCAGCCTCAAAATTGACCAATACATTCCATCTGACAGGCCACCCCACCCCAGATTTCAGGGCCGCTTCGCGCCCCAGCGGGAGCAAGCTCCCTCGCCACAGGTTATCTGTGCGCTGAAGATGAAGTACCCTGTGCACAAAACTGACAGGTATCTCCCGTCCATGCTCTTCCTGATCGCCTACATCGGCAGCGTCGTGCTGATCAATTACGCCTTTTCCACCGCCCCGCACCTGGACATCATCTGGTCGGCCTGGGGTGGACTGGTGTTCGTGCTGCGCGACATGGTGCAAACACGCTTCGGCCATGGCGCGATCGCGGCGATGCTGGTGGCGCTGGTGCTGTCCTATGTCACTTCCGACCCGTCCATTGCCTTGGCCAGCGCTACGGCGTTCGCCGTGTCCGAGTGCATCGACTGGCTGGTGTTCAGCCTCACCAAGCGCCCGTTGCACGATCGCCTGTGGATAAGTTCGGCCCTGAGCATCCCGCTGGACACCTTCATCTTCTTCGGCATGATCGATGCACTCACACCGGGCGTGATCCTCACTGCGCTGGGTTCGAAGTTCGCGGGCGTCACCGTCGTCTGGTTGGCCATGGCCTGGCGCCTGCGCAAACAGGCCGTCGTCAGCTGAAGCCAAACCCTCAGGTTCATGTAAAATGCCGCGCTTTCTCCCCATGGGAAGCGCGCTTCCCTCGATGATCCGCTCCTTTGAGGACCTGAGATGACCCGTATCGGAACTCCATTGTCGCCAACCGCGACCCGCGTATTGCTGTGTGGCTGTGGTGAGTTGGGCAAGGAAGTGGTGATCGAGCTGCAACGCCTGGGCGTTGAAGTGATTGCCGTGGATCGCTACGCCAATGCGCCGGCCATGCAAGTCGCCCATCGCAGCCATGTGATCAACATGCTCGACGGCGCCGCCCTGCGTGCGGTGATCGAAGCCGAGAAGCCGCACTTCATCGTGCCGGAAATCGAAGCCATCGCCACCGCGACCCTGGTGGAGCTGGAATCCGAAGGTTTCACCGTGATCCCGACCGCTCGCGCCGCGCAGCTGACCATGAACCGCGAAGGCATCCGCCGCCTGGCCGCTGAAGAGCTGGACCTGCCGACATCGCCGTACCACTTCGCCGACACCTTCGAGGATTACCGCAAGGCAGTCGAAGACCTGGGCTTCCCGTGCGTGGTCAAGCCGGTCATGAGTTCCTCGGGTAAAGGCCAGAGCCTGCTGCGCAGCGTCGATGACGTGCAGAAAGCCTGGGATTACGCTCAAGAGGGTGGCCGCGCCGGTAAAGGTCGCGTGATCGTCGAAGGCTTCATCGACTTCGACTACGAAATCACTCTGCTGACCGTGCGTCACGTCGGCGGCACTACGTTCTGTGCGCCTGTCGGTCACCGTCAGGAGAAGGGCGACTACCAGGAATCCTGGCAGCCACAAGCCATGAGCCCGGTTGCCTTGGCGGAATCCGAGCGCGTTGCCAAAGCGGTCACCGAAGCCTTGGGCGGTCGTGGCCTGTTTGGCGTCGAGTTGTTCATCAAGGGTGATCAGGTGTGGTTCAGCGAAGTCTCGCCGCGCCCGCATGACACCGGTCTGGTGACCCTGATTTCCCAGGACCTGTCGCAGTTCGCGCTGCACGCACGGGCGATCCTGGGCCTGCCGATTCCATTGATCCGTCAGTTCGGCCCATCGGCGTCGGCGGTGATTCTGGTGGAAGGGCAGTCGACTCAGACTGCTTTCGCCAACCTGGGTGCAGCGTTGAGCGAGCCGGATACCGCATTGCGTCTGTTCGGCAAGCCTGAGGTCAATGGTCAGCGGCGGATGGGTGTGGCGTTGGCGCGCGATGAGTCGATCGAGGCCGCTCGTGCCAAGGCGACCCGCGCGTCCCAAGCTGTCGTTGTAGAGCTGTAACCGAGGCGGGGCCATCGCGGGCAAGCCCGCGATGGCGGTCTATCAGGCAACCCGATTCAAATCGTTATTGCGCGTCTCCTTCAGGCAGAGCACCGCTATCAAGCTCAGCACCGCCGCCCCCGACACATACCCGCCGACATAACTCAAACCACCCATCGCCACCAGTTTCTGCGCAAAGAACGGTGCCGCCGAGGCGCCGACAATGCCGCCCAGATTGTAGGCAGCCGATGCGCCGGTATAGCGCACGTGGGTCGGAAACAGCTCCGGCAGCAGCGCGCCCATGGGTGCAAACGTCACGCCCATCAGAAACAGTTCGATGCACAGGAACAGCGCCACGCCCCAGGTCGAGCCATGGGTCAGCAGCGGTTCCATCAAGAATCCGGACAGAATCGCCAGCACGCCGCCGATGATCAGCACCGGCTTGCGCCCGAAACGATCACTGGCCCAGGCCGACAGCGGTGTCGCGGCGGCCATGAACAGCACCGCGAAACACAGCAGGGCGAGGAAGGTTTCCCGGGTGTAGCCGAGCGTCGACACGCCGTAACTTAGCGAAAACACCGTCGAGATGTAGAACAGCGCATAGCACACCACCATTGACCCGGCGCCCAGCAGCATTGGCGCCCAGTATTGGCTGAGCAGCTCGACCAGCGGGATCTTCACCCGTTCCTGGCGAGCCACGGCGTTGGCGAACACCGGGGTTTCGTGGAGCTTGAGGCGTACGTACAGGCCCACCATCACCAGCGCGGCACTGAGCAGGAACGGAATCCGCCAGCCCCACGAACGGAACTGCTCGTCGTTCAGGCTCATGGCCAGGGTCAGGAACAGGCCGTTGGCCGCCAGAAACCCGATCGATGGGCCGAGCTGCGGAAACATGCCGAACCAGGCTCGCTTGCCTTTGGGCGCGTTCTCCGTGGCCAGCAATGCGGCGCCGCCCCATTCACCGCCCAGCCCCAGGCCTTGGCCGAAACGCAGCACGCAAAGCAGGATCGGCGCCCAGGCGCCAATGCTGTCGTAACCCGGCAGCACACCAATCAGCGTGGTGCACACACCCATCAGCAGCAGCGAGGCAACCAGTGTCGATTTGCGTCCGATGCGGTCACCGAAATGGCCGAACAGCGCCGAACCCAATGGTCGTGCAAGGAAGGCGATACCGAAGGTAAGGAACGCCGACAGCATCTGGGCGGTGCCGGAGGTTTGCGGAAAGAACACCGGGCCGATCACTAGCGCCGCGGCAGTGGCGTAGACGTAGAAGTCATAGAACTCGATAGCCGTGCCAATGAAACTCGCGGTAGCCACGCGGGTGGCGGAGTTCGTCGGTTGGGCTGGCGTGGTGTCGCTGAACGTTGTGCTGGTCGTCATGCAGTTATCCCTGACAGTCATGTGCCCCAGTGGAGCGAATTATTATGGTCGAATACCCAGGGATGTGGGTTTAACGCAGAGTGCGGGTAGCACGGGGTGTGGCGGGGCTTGGTAAGCGGCTTGATTATAGGAAGGCAGCTAATGATTCAACAAGCGGCTTGGAGGATGCGATGGCTATTGTGGCGAGGGAGCTTGCTCCCGCTCGGGCGCGTAGCGGCCGCAAACGGCTGAATGCATTCTTTCAGAGTGATCGCGCTGTCTGTGATCGGGCCTGCTTCGCAGTCCAGCGGGAGCAAGCTCCCTCGCCACAAAGGAGCGTGTCAGATTTTGGAAAGGGCAGGCACTGAGCTTGTATGCCAGATCAACACCCGGCTGACGCGGTTTTCTTCCGTCTCCAGAATTTCCAGCCGATATCGCCCAATCTTCAGGCACACCGCACTGTCCGGAATCGTCTCCAGCGCCTCGGTCACCAGACCGTTGAGGGTTTTCGGACCATCGCTGGGCAAATGCCAGCCGAGGCTCTTGTTCAACTCGCGGATGGACGCTGCGCCATCAATCACCAGTCGGCCATCGGCCTGCGGGTGAATATGCGGGTTATCCAGGGTGTGCTGGCTTTCGAACTCGCCGACGATTTCTTCGAGAATGTCTTCCAGGGTCACAATGCCCAGCACTTCCCCGTACTCGTCGACCACCATGCCCAAGCGCCTCTGCTGCTTGTGGAAGTTCAGCAATTGCAGCTGCAACGGCGTGCTTTCCGGCACGAAGTACGGTTCGTGACTGGCCGCCAGCAGCGCTTCCACGGTCAGGCTTGAATCCGGCAGCAAATGACGGATCTGCCGGGTGTTGAGCACCGCTTCAACCTGGTTGATGTCGCTGTGGAATACCGGCAGGCGGGTGCGCTTGTTGTGGCGCAGTTGCTCGATGATTTCTTCGAGGGGGTCGTCCAGGTTGATCCCGTCGACGTCGCTGCGTGGCACCAGAATATCGTTGACCGTGATGTTATCCAGCGCGTGGATACCTGACAGTGGGCGATAGGCTGCGTGTTCGTGATCGTCGTGCCGATCCGCCGGCGCCTCGTCTTCGCTTTGCTGCACCACGTTGATTTTGCGGGCGAATGGCCGCATCAGCAGTTGGCTGATGCCATTGAGTAGCCATGCGGCGGGATAGACGATTTTCAACGGGATGCCGAGCAGTGTGTTGCCCAAGGCCAGGACGGCATCCGGATAACGGGCGGCGAGGGCGCGTGGCAGGTAGTCGGCGAACACCAGCAACACTGCGCCGGCACCGAGGCAGGCAATCCAGGGGCCGTTTTGTGCCCAGGTGAAAATCGCCAGCAAGGTGCTGATGACCACCACCAGCGCGCGGCACAAGGTGTTGCAGAGGATCAGGCTATTGAGCGGGAAACTCAGCTTGGCCACGGGTTTGTCGCTGGAGCGCGAGGCTGTGCGCTGGGCCAGCAACTGCTGTTGTGCAACTTCGATGGCGGTAAACAGCCCCGACCATAAAATCAGCAGGGCCAGCACCGCGAGCATCGGCCCTATGGGCAAGTCGTCCATTAATGCCGCCCGTCAGATGTGCAGAATGTATTCGCGGACCAGCTTGCTGCCGAAATACGCCAGCATCAGCAGGCAGAAACCGGCAAGGGTCCAGCGGATGGCTTTGTGTCCGCGCCAGCCGAGACGGTTGCGCCCCCAGAGCAGCACGCTGAACACGATCCAGGCCAGGCACGCCAGCAGGGTTTTATGCACCAGGTGCTGAGCGAACAGGTTCTCGACGAACAGCCAGCCGGAAATCAGCGACAACGACAGCAGGCTCCAGCCGGCCCAGAGGAAGCCGAACAGCAGGCTTTCCATGGTTTGCAGCGGCGGGAAGTTCTTGATCAGCCCGGACGGATGCTTGTGCTTGAGCTGATGGTCCTGAACCAGCAGCAGCAAGGCCTGGAACACTGCGATGGTGAACATGCCGTAAGCGAGAATCGACAAGAGAATGTGGGCGAGAATGCCTGGCTCTTCGTCAATGATTTGCACCGTGCCGGCGGGGGCGAACTGTGCCAGCAGCGCAGTAGCGGCGCCCAGCGGGAACAGCAATATAAGCAGGTTTTCCACCGGAATCCGTGAGCAGGCCAGCAGGGTCAGGGCAATGACCGCTGCGGCAATCAGGCTGGCGGCGCTGAAAAAGTCCAGGGCCAGGCCGACCGGAGTCAGCAGATAGCTGATCAGGCTGGCGCTGTGGGCCAGCACGGCCAGTACGCCGAGCGTGACCAGCAGGCGTTTGTTCGCCTTGGCGCCGGAGGCCAGACGAGTGCCTTGATAGAAGGTCGCAGCGGCATATAAGCAGGCGGCGGCGAGAGTGGTAAGCAAGCTGGGTGACAAGGGGAGCATAAATCCTGTTAGGCAGGCCCGAAAGGCGTTGAGTTTGGCATAGAACCCATACGGCACGAAAGACCATGCAAGCTGACGGCGAGGTGTCCGCCAGACGCAGTCTTCGCTATAATCCGCGACCTGCCCACGCCGCAGGCTCGCCGAGCACATGTTGATTCCGGTCTGGGCCGCCATTATCCCGGTCTACACAGGGCCTGAAAGGATCGCGCAATGTTTGAAAACTTAACCGACCGTCTCTCGCAGACGCTGCGCCATGTCACCGGCAAGGCCAAGCTGACCGAAGACAACATCAAAGACACCCTGCGTGAAGTGCGCATGGCGTTGCTCGAGGCCGACGTCGCCTTGCCGGTGGTCAAAGACTTCGTCAATTCGGTCAAGGAGCGCGCTGTCGGCACCGAGGTGTCGCGCAGCCTGACGCCAGGCCAGGCCTTCGTGAAGATCGTCCAGGCCGAACTCGAAAGCCTGATGGGCGCGGCCAACGAAGACCTGAACCTGAGCGCCGTTCCACCGGCCGTGGTTCTGATGGCTGGTTTGCAGGGTGCGGGTAAAACCACCACCGCCGGCAAACTGGCGCGTTTCCTTAAGGAGCGCAAGAAGAAGTCGGTCATGGTCGTGTCCGCGGACGTTTACCGTCCGGCGGCGATCAAGCAGCTGGAAACCCTGGCCAACGACATCGGCGTGACGTTCTTCCCGTCCGACCTGAGCCAGAAGCCGGTCGACATCGCGCAAGCGGCTATTAAAGAAGCCAAGCTGAAATTCATCGACGTGGTTATCGTCGATACCGCCGGTCGTCTGCATATCGACGAAGAGATGATGGGCGAGATCAAGGCGCTGCACGCCGCGATCAATCCGGTCGAAACCCTGTTCGTGGTCGATGCCATGACCGGCCAGGACGCCGCCAACACGGCCAAGGCCTTCGGTGATGCATTGCCGCTGACCGGTGTGATCCTGACCAAGGTCGACGGCGATGCCCGTGGCGGTGCCGCGCTGTCGGTACGAGCCATCACCGGCAAGCCGATCAAGTTCATCGGTATGGGTGAGAAGAGCGAAGCGCTCGAACCGTTCCACCCAGAGCGTATCGCCTCGCGCATCCTCGGCATGGGCGACGTGCTCAGTCTGATCGAACAGGCCGAAGCGACCCTCGACAAGGACAAGGCCGACAAACTGGCCAAGAAGCTGAAGAAGGGCAAGGGCTTCGACCTCGAAGACTTCCGCGATCAGTTGCAACAGATGAAGAACATGGGCGGCCTCGGCGGTCTCATGGACAAACTGCCGAATATCGGTGGTGTGAACCTGGCGCAGATGGGCAATGCCCAGGGCGCGGCAGAGAAACAGTTCAAACAGATGGAAGCCATCATCAATTCCATGACCCCGGCCGAGCGCCGCGACCCTGAGCTGATCAGTGGTTCGCGCAAGCGCCGGATCGCCATGGGTTCCGGCACCCAGGTGCAGGACATCGGTCGCTTGATCAAGCAGCACAAGCAGATGCAGAAGATGATGAAGAAATTCTCCGCCAAAGGCGGAATGGCCAAAATGATGCGCGGCATGGGCGGTATGTTGCCCGGCGGCGGTATGCCAAAAATATAGTGTCCAGTCACGCCAACACTGCTCAGTTTTGGCGGCGCCTGTTAACCTCATGCTGCGTTGCCGCTCCTCGCCATAGCCAGCTATGGCTCGTCGCGGCGCCTTGCCTGAGGTTAACAGTCACTCGCCAAAATTGAGCAGTGTTGGCGAGACTGGGCACGAAGAACTCGCGCCGGCAGTCATGTCGGCGCAGCCCCACACGGACGTGGGATCTCCAGCAAACCCGCACTTGGCGGGAGCTGACTGGCCATCTTCAACGATGGCTCTATAGCAAATCTGGATGGCACGCCGATAGGCGCCGGAAAAAGACATTTGCAAAAGTCCGGATATTCCTTAGAATATGCGGCCTTTCGGGCACCTATGCCCGCTGTGCATTTAGATTTGCAGCACCGACTACAGGAACGATGTTCACATGCTAACAATCCGTCTTGCCCTTGGCGGCTCCAAAAAGCGCCCGTTTTACCACTTGACCGTAACCGACAGCCGCAACCCGCGTGACGGTTCGCACAAGGAACAGGTTGGTTTCTTCAACCCTGTTGCTCGTGGTCAAGAAGTTCGTCTGTCCGTGAACCAAGAGCGCGTAGCCTACTGGCTGAGCGTTGGTGCACAGCCTTCTGAGCGCGTTGCTCAGTTGTTGAAGGAATCTGCTAAGGCTGCGGCCTGAGCAATATGAGCGCGACGCCAGCTGTTGCTGATGATTTGATCGTTATCGGCAAGATTTATTCTGTTCACGGCGTTCGCGGCGAAGTGAAGGTGTATTCCTTTACTGATCCGATTAAAAACCTGTTGGACTACAAAACCTGGACGCTCAAGCGCGAAGGCAACGTAAAACAGGTCGAGCTGGTCAGTGGACGCGGGAACGACAAGTTCCTGGTCGCAAAGCTCAAGGGGCTTGATGATCGTGAAGAAGCTCGTCTTCTGGCTGGTTATGAGATCTGCGTGCCGCGCAACCTGTTCCCTGAATTGACCGACGGCGAGTACTACTGGTACCAGCTGGAAGGTCTGAAGGTCATCGATACTCACGGGCAACTGTTCGGGAAAATCGATCATCTTCTGGAAACCGGCGCCAATGATGTAATGGTGGTCAAGCCTTGCGCTGGCAGCCTGGATGATCGTGAACGCCTGTTGCCGTATACCGGGCAATGCGTGTTGGCCGTCGACCTTGCCGCGGGCGAGATGAAGGTGGAATGGGATGCGGACTTCTAAACGTGGCTAACCTGCGCGTAGAAGTGATCAGTTTGTTTCCCGAGATGTTTTCCGCCATCAGCGAGTACGGCATCACCAGTCGGGCGGTGAAGCAGGGGCTGTTGCAGCTTACCTGTTGGAATCCGCGAGACTACACGACGGATCGACATCACACTGTGGATGATCGCCCATTTGGCGGTGGTCCGGGCATGGTGATGAAGATCAAGCCCCTGGAAGATGCTCTGGTTCAGGTCAAGGCAGCAGCCGGGGAGGCGGCGAAGGTAATTTACCTGTCCCCCCAAGGCCGTCAACTGACCCAGTCGGCGGTACGCGAGTTGGCGAATCTAGATGCATTGATCCTGATTGCCGGCCGCTATGAAGGCATTGACGAGCGTTTTATTGATGCTCATGTCGATGAAGAGTGGTCGATTGGCGACTATGTACTGTCTGGCGGCGAGCTGCCGGCGATGGTCCTGATCGATGCGGTTACACGACTGCTGCCTGGAGCTTTAGGGCATGCGGACTCCGCCGAGGAAGATTCCTTTACGGATGGTTTGCTGGATTGCCCGCACTACACCCGACCGGAGGTGTATGCGGATCAGCGTGTTCCCGACGTATTGCTAAGTGGCAATCACGCGCACATCCGGCGTTGGCGTTTACAGCAGTCCCTTGGTCGGACCTATGAACGACGCGCCGATCTTCTGGAAAGCCGCTCGCTTTCTGGAGAAGAGAAGAAGCTGCTCGAGGAATACATCCGCGAGCGGGACGATAGTTAACAACGTATCGATGGTAGATCCGACGATTTACCTTAGGAGCACAGCATGACTAACAAAATCATCCTTGCACTCGAAGCAGAGCAGATGACTAAAGAGATCCCTACCTTTGCCCCGGGCGACACCATTGTCGTTCAGGTGAAAGTGAAGGAAGGCGATCGTTCGCGTCTGCAAGCGTTCGAAGGCGTAGTTATCGCCAAGCGTAACCGCGGCGTAAACAGTGCTTTCACCGTTCGTAAAATCTCCAACGGTGTTGGTGTAGAGCGTACTTTCCAGACCTACAGCCCGCAAATCGACAGCATGGCTGTCAAGCGTCGCGGTGATGTACGTAAGGCCAAGCTGTACTACCTGCGTGACCTGTCCGGTAAAGCAGCTCGCATCAAGGAAAAACTGGCTTAAGTCCAGCTTCCGATGCCGAAAAGCTGACCTGCTCAGGTTGGCTTTTCAAGAAAATGCCCCGTATCGAAAGATACGGGGCATTTTTCGTTATGGCTGCATATAAAAAACTGCGGCGCGCTTCCTGTAGCAGCAGGCTTCGACAGCTGCTACGGATCGCGTTACGGCTTAGCTTGGTGGCATTAGTTCGCACAAAAGCAAACGCCCCGAACCAGTCGGGGCGTTTGCTTTAGGTGTTGCGGCTTTTTGAGTCTGGGCGCTTAGCGCTTCAGCGACGCTGGCAGGTGTGGCTGGATCGCTGTCAGTACTGCCTTGAAGCACTTGGTGTTGCCGGCAACGACGTGACCTTTCTCCAGGAAGTCGTGACCGCCGGTGAAGTCGCTCACCAAGCCGCCGGCTTCCTGGATCAGCAGGGCGCCTGCAGCCATGTCCCACTCGGACAGGCCTGACTCCCAGAAGGCGTCGAAGCGACCGGCAGCCACGTAGGCCAGGTCGAGGCTTGCCGAGCCGGCGCGGCGGATGCCGGCGGTCTGGCCAACCAGGGCGCGGAACATGCCCAAGTAGTTATCGAGGTTGTCCATCTGATCGTCACGGAACGGGAAGCCGGTACCCAGCAGGGCGCCGTCCAGGCTGGTGCGGCCGCTAACGCGCAGGCGACGACCGTTCAGTTGAGCGCCGCGACCGCGGCTGGCGGTGAATTCTTCCTGGCGAACCGGGTCCAGAACAACAGCGTGTTCCAGGCGACCGCGGTATTTGCAGGCGATGCTGACGGCGAAGTGAGGAATGCCGCGCAGGAAGTTGGTGGTGCCGTCCAGTGGATCGATGATCCACAGGTATTCTTCGCCTTCGATGCCGGTGCCGGCGTGCATGCCGGTTTCTTCACCCATGATCGAGTGGTTCGGGTAGGCCTTGCGCAGTGCGTCGATGATTTTCTGTTCGGCGGCGCGATCCACCTCGGATACGTAATCCTTGGCGTCTTTTTCGTCGACCTTGATGGTATCCAGGCGCTCGATGGAGCGGAAGATCAATTCACTGGCGCTGCGGGCGGCGCGCAGCGCGATATTCAGCATGGGCTGCATGGATGTGTCACCTAAGGTTGTTAAAGAAAGCCGGGCATTCTATCAGAAAGTTTCTACAGGAGAAGGTCGGTGTTCGCTTTCATGGCTTAACGGTAGGAGGAGCTGTAAGATTCTGCTCCCGATAATGTGTTCGAGAGCGCCTCCCTTGCTGCAAAACATTCGTGTCGTCCTGGTCAATACCAGTCATCCCGGAAATATCGGCGGTGCTGCGCGTGCCATGAAGAACATGGGCCTGTCGCGACTGGTGCTGGTCGAGCCGCGATTGTTCCCGCACCACGAGGCCGATGCGCGTGCGTCCGGCGCCGGGGACATCCTTGAAAACGCGCAAGTCGTCGCCACCTTGGAAGATGCCTTGGTCGGCTGCAATCTGGTGCTGGGTACCAGCGCCCGTGATCGTCGTATTCCCTGGCCGTTGCTCGATCCCCGTGAGTGCGGTGTGAGGGTGGTCGAGGAAGCGGGGCAGGGTGCCGAGATCGCATTGGTGTTCGGTCGTGAAGATTCCGGCCTGACCAACGAAGAGCTGCAGCGATGTCATTATCACGTGCACATCCCATCAGACCCCGAGTTCAGTTCGCTGAACCTCGGGGCGGCGGTGCAGGTGTTGAGCTATGAAGTGCGCATGTCCTGGCTGGCGGCCCAAGGTCAGCCGAGCAAGGTCGAGAAGGAGGAAGTGGCGTCCACCAAGAGTGGTGAGTTGGCGACCATGGATGAGCTGGAGCGATTCTATGGGCACCTGGAGCAAACCCTGGTGGCCATCGAATTCCTCGACCCGGAAAAACCGCGGCACTTGATGGCGCGCCTGCGCCGGTTGTACGGACGCAGCTCGGTCAGCCGGGCGGAAATGAATATATTGCGTGGCATCCTCACGGAAACCCAGAAAGCGGCCCGTGGCGAGCTTCTAAAGCGGAAGGATTAATGATGTTTGAGCGTTTGCGTGAAGATATCCAGAGCGTATTCCATCGAGACCCGGCGGCGCGTAACGCTTTTGAAGTTCTGACGTGCTACCCGGGCATGCATGCCATCTGGATTCACCGTTTGTCGGCGGCCCTGTGGCGCGCGGACCTGAAATGGCTGGCGCGGCTGGTGTCGAACTTCGGTCGCTGGTTGACCGGAATCGAGATTCATCCGGGGGCCAAGGTCGGTCGTCGCTTCTTTATCGACCATGGCATGGGCATCGTTATTGGTGAGACCGCCGAGATCGGCAACGATGTCACCCTTTATCAAGGCGTGACCCTCGGTGGCACCAGCTGGAACAAGGGCAAGCGTCACCCGACCCTGGAAGATGGCGTGGTGGTTGGCGCGGGCGCCAAGGTGCTCGGCCCATTCACTGTCGGTGCCGGGGCCAAGGTGGGTTCCAACGCCGTGGTCACCAAGGCGGTTCCGCCGGGGGCAACGGTGGTGGGGATTCCGGGGCGGATTATCGTCAAGTCCGACGATGAGCAGGATGCCAAGCGCAAGGCCATGGCCGAGAAGATCGGTTTCGATGCCTACGGAGTCGGCGAAGATATGCCGGACCCGGTGGCCCGGGCGATCGGCCAACTGCTCGATCACTTGCAGGCGGTCGATGGTCGTCTGGAGGGTATGTGCGGTGCGCTGAAGGATCTGGGCAGTAATTACTGTGCCAAGGATCTGCCTGAACTGCGCGAAGAAGACTTTGCCTGTGTGAAGGGCAAGGACGAAAGCAAGGCCAGCTGATCCCGGCGTAGGAGCTGCCGCAGGCTGCGATCTTTTGATTTTGCTCTTTAAGGCGAAAAGATCGCAGTCTTCGGCAGCTCCTGCGGGTCGCATTCAGGCATATACACCGCGCTGAGTGGTGTGCCATTACGCCGTAGACCCTGCTATGATGCGCGCGCTCTTTTGCGGGTAAACCTGAGTAAAGCGCTAGGTCTTATAGTTGACTTAAATACTCGGGAATTGCATACTCGCCCCATTCCGAATTCCGTGGTAATTGTCCATGCGACTGACTACAAAAGGCCGATACGCCGTGACCGCCATGCTTGACCTGGCGTTGCACGCGCAGCACGGGCCGGTGTCCCTGGCCGATATCTCCGAGCGCCAAGGCATCTCCCTGTCCTACCTCGAGCAGCTTTTCGCCAAATTGCGCCGTAGCAATCTGGTGTCCAGCGTTCGCGGTCCGGGCGGTGGCTACCAACTGTCCCGCGACATGCAGGGCATCCAGGTCGCCCAGGTAATCGATGCGGTCAACGAATCGGTCGATGCAACCAAGTGCCAGGGGCAGGGCGATTGCCATTCCGGCGACACCTGTCTGACCCACCATTTGTGGTGCGATCTGAGCCTGCAGATTCACGAATTTCTGAGCGGTATCAGCTTGGCTGACCTTGTAACTCGCCGTGAGGTGCAAGAAGTAGCCCAGCGTCAGGACCAGCGTCGTTGCAACAGCAAGACGCCACGCCTGGACAAGATTGAAGCGTCCGCCGTCGAATGACAGCCAAAGAGCTAGCGGCACGCCAGCCAGCCTGATTTAGGAGATAGTCCATGAAATTGCCGATTTACCTTGATTACTCTGCGACCACCCCGGTTGATCCGCGTGTCGCGCAAAAGATGAGTGAATGCCTGCTGGTCGACGGAAACTTCGGTAACCCGGCGTCCCGTTCCCACGTGTTCGGCTGGAAAGCCGAAGAGTCTGTCGAGAACGCTCGTCGTCAGGTCGCTGACCTGGTTAACGCCGACCCGCGTGAAATCGTCTGGACCTCCGGTGCCACCGAGTCCGACAACCTGGCAATCAAGGGTGCGGCGCATTTCTACTCCACCAAAGGCAAACACCTGATCACCACCAAGATTGAGCACAAGGCTGTCCTCGACACCATGCGCCAACTGGAGCGTGAAGGTTTCGAAGTGACGTACCTCGATCCTCGTGAAGATGGCCTGGTCACTCCGGAAATGGTCGAAGCTGCCCTGCGTGACGACACCATTCTGGTATCGGTCATGCACGTGAACAACGAAATCGGCACCATCAACGACATCGCTGCCATCGGTGAGCTGACCCGCTCCCGCGGTATCCTGTTCCACGTCGACGCCGCTCAGTCCACCGGCAAGGTCGAGATCGACCTGTCGAAACTGAAAGTCGACCTGATGTCGTTCTCTGCCCACAAAACCTACGGCCCTAAAGGCATCGGCGCGCTGTACGTCAGCCGCAAGCCGCGTGTGCGCATCGAAGCGACCATGCATGGCGGCGGTCACGAGCGTGGCATGCGTTCCGGCACCCTGGCGACTCACCAGATCGTCGGCATGGGCGAAGCGTTCCGTGTGGCCAAGGAAGACATGGCTGCCGAGAATGCACGCATCAAAGCGCTGAGCGACCGTTTCTTCAAACAGGTTGAAGGCCTGGAAGAGTTGTACGTCAACGGCAGCATGACCGCCCGCGTACCGCACAACCTGAACCTGAGCTTCAACTACGTCGAAGGCGAGTCGCTGATCATGGCGCTCAAGGATCTGGCGGTTTCGTCGGGTTCGGCCTGCACCTCGGCATCGCTTGAGCCTTCGTACGTGCTGCGCGCTCTGGGCCGCAACGACGAACTGGCACACAGCTCGATTCGCTTCACCTTCGGCCGTTTCACCACCGAAGAAGAAATCGACTACGCCGCGCAGAAAGTCTGCGAGGCCGTCACCAAGCTGCGCACTCTGTCGCCGCTGTGGGACATGTACAAAGACGGCGTCGACATTTCGAAAATCGAGTGGGCGGCACACTGATATTCAAGTCGCCGCAACCGGGCCCTGCGAATCCACGATTGGCAGGGCTTCAAGAGCGACTCCTGATGAGTGAGGATTAAGAATCATGGCTTACAGCGAAAAGGTCATCGACCACTACGAGAACCCGCGCAACGTCGGCAAGATGGATGCAGAAGATCCTGATGTCGGCACCGGCATGGTCGGCGCTCCGGCGTGCGGCGACGTGATGCGTCTGCAGATCAAGGTCAACGAGCAAGGCATCATCGAAGACGCCAAGTTCAAGACTTACGGTTGCGGTTCGGCGATCGCCTCCAGCTCCCTGGCGACCGAGTGGATGAAAGGCAAGACTCTGGATGAAGCAGAGACCATCAAAAACACTCAGCTGGCCGAAGAACTGGCCCTGCCGCCAGTGAAAATTCACTGCTCCGTACTCGCTGAAGACGCTATCAAAGCGGCCGTTCGCGACTACAAGCAGAAGAAAGGCTTGATCTGACTTTCAAGATTTGGCGACGAGTAAGGAGTCACCGATGGCTATCAGCATGACAGAAGCGGCTGCTCAACACGTGCGACGCTCCCTCAACGGGCGCGGCAAGGGTGATGGGATTCGTCTGGGTGTTCGCACCACGGGCTGTTCCGGCCTTGCCTATGTGCTGGAGTTTGTCGACGAGGTAGGCGCGGACGATCAAGTGTTCGAAAGTCACGGCGAGAAAGTGATCATCGACCCGAAAAGCCTGGCGTACCTGGACGGCACCGAGCTTGATTTCGTCAAGGAAGGGTTGAACGAAGGCTTCAAGTTCAACAACCCCAACGTACGCGGTGAATGTGGCTGCGGCGAAAGCTTCAACATCTGAGGCTACTTGTGGGTACTCCTTGTCATTTCGCTTTATTTGAGCTGCAACCGAGTTTCAATCTGGACCTCGATCAGCTGGCTACGCGCTACCGTGAGTTGGCGCGCGGCGTTCATCCGGACCGCTTCGCCGACGCTTCCGAGCGCGAGCAGCGGCTGGCGCTCGAGCAATCCGCGAGCCTCAACGAGGCCTACCAGACGCTCAAAAGCCCCCCCAAGCGCGCGCGATACTTGCTCGCATTGAGTGGTGGCGAGTTGCCGCTGGAGGTCACGGTGCATGATCCGGAGTTTCTTCTGCAGCAGATGGAGTTGCGTGAAGAGCTTGAGGATCTGCAGGACAGCGCCGACATGGCGGGTATTGCCACGTTCAAGCGCCGCCTCAAGGCCGCTCAGGATGAACTGAACCAAAGCTTCGCAGCTTGCTGGAATGATGCAGCGCAACGTGAACGGGCTGAACGCCTGATGCGGCGCATGCAGTTCCTCGACAAGCTCACCTACGAAGTGCGCCAGTTAGAAGAGCGCCTCGACGATTAACCCAGTGCCGCTCCGGTCGCACGCCTGATATACAGATAAGTCCTGATCACGATGGCCCTACTGCAGATCGCCGAACCCGGCCAAAGTCCTCAACCGCACCAGCGTCGTCTGGCTGTGGGGATCGACTTGGGCACTACCAATTCGCTGGTCGCTGCATTGCGCAGTGGTCTTTCCGAGCCTCTGGCCGACGCGCAAGGGCAGGTTATCCTGCCGTCTGCCGTGCGCTATCACGCCGATCGCGTCGAAGTCGGCGAATCGGCCAAACTGGCTGCCGCTACCGATCCTCTGAACACTGTGCTGTCGGTCAAGCGCTTGATGGGACGTGGTTTGTCCGACGTCAAGCAATTGGGCGATCAGCTGCCGTACCGTTTTGTCGATGGCGAGTCGCACATGCCGTTCATCGACACGGTGCAAGGTCCGAAAAGCCCGGTCGAAGTCTCCGCCGATATCCTCAAGGTGCTACGCCAGCGCGCTGAAGCGACCTTGGGCGGCGAACTGGTCGGTGCAGTGATCACCGTTCCGGCTTATTTCGATGACGCTCAGCGTCAAGCCACCAAGGATGCGGCCAAACTGGCCGGCCTGAACGTGCTGCGCTTGCTCAATGAGCCGACCGCTGCTGCGGTGGCTTACGGTCTGGATCAACAGGCTGAAGGTCTGGTTGCCATTTATGACCTGGGCGGCGGCACCTTCGATATTTCGATTCTGCGCCTGACCGGCGGTGTGTTCGAAGTGCTGGCTACCGGCGGCGACAGCGCTTTGGGTGGCGATGACTTCGATCACGCCATTGCTGGCTGGATCATCGAGAGTGCCGGTCTGTCGGCCGACCTCGATCCGGGCGAGCAGCGCAATCTGCTGCAAACCGCGTGTGCGGCCAAAGAAACCCTGACCGACTCCTCGTCCGTCGAAGTCGCCTATGGCGACTGGAAGGCTGAGCTGACCCGTGAAGCGTTCAATGCGCTGATCGAGCCAATGGTTGCTCGCAGCCTGAAAGCCTGTCGCCGCGCGGTGCGTGATTCCGGCATTGAGCTGGAAGACGTTCACGCGGTGGTCATGGTCGGCGGCTCGACTCGTGTGCCGCGCGTTCGCGAAGCCGTTGCGCAAGCCTTCGGTCGCGAACCGCTGACCGAAATCGACCCGGATCAAGTCGTGGCCATCGGAGCCGCGATCCAGGCCGATACCCTGGCCGGCAACAAGCGTGACGGCGGTGAACTGCTGTTGCTCGACGTGATTCCGTTGTCCCTGGGGCTGGAAACCATGGGCGGCCTGATGGAGAAGGTGATTCCGCGCAACACCACCATCCCTGTCGCCCGGGCTCAGGACTTCACCACTTATAAAGACGGCCAGTCGGCCATGGCGATCCATGTATTGCAGGGCGAGCGTGAGTTGATCAGCGACTGCCGCTCCCTGGCCCGCTTCGAATTGCGCGGTATTCCGGCGATGGTCGCTGGTGCGGCGAAGATTCGCGTGACCTTCCAGGTCGACGCCGACGGTCTGCTCAGTGTCTCGGCCCGCGAATTGGGTTCGGGTGTCGAAGCCAGCATTCAGGTCAAACCGTCCTACGGCCTGACCGACGGCGAAATCGCCAAAATGCTCAAGGATTCGTTCCAGCACGCCAATGACGACAAGGTCGCCCGCGTATTGCGTGAGCAGCAGGTCGATGCCCAGCGCCTGATCGAGGCAGTGCAGGGCGCTCTGGATGTCGACGGCGAACGCCTGCTCGACGCCGAAGAGCGCATGGTCATCGAATTGCAGATGCAGGAACTGACCGAATTGATGAAAGGCACCGATGGTTACGCCATTGAGCAGCAGACCAAACGTCTGTCGCAAGTGACCGATGCCTTTGCTGCCCGCCGCCTGGACTCGACGGTGAAAGCCGCTCTGGCGGGGCGCAATCTGAATGAAATCGAGGAATAATTGATGCCGCAGGTCATTTTTCTGCCACACGAGAAGTTCTGCCCGGAAGGCATGGTTGTGGAGGCTGAGCCTGGCATATCCATTCTCGAACTGGCCCATGAACACCATATCGAGATGGAAAGCGCTTGTGGCGGCGTCTGTGCGTGCACCACTTGTCACTGCATCGTTCGTGAGGGTTTTGACTCGCTGGAAGAGGCTGATGAGCTGGAGGAAGACTATCTTGATAAGGCTTGGGGGCTGGAAGCCCAGTCACGCCTGGCCTGTCAGGCAAAAGTCGGGACTGAAGACCTGACCGTCGAAATTCCGAAATACTCGCTCAACCATGCAGCCGAAGCGCCGCACTGATTCAAGGAGCTTTCATGAGCCTGAAATGGGTTGATGTGCTGGAAATCGCGATCCAGCTGGCGGAGTCAAAGCCGGATGTGGACCCGCGTTACGTGAACTTCGTCGATCTGCACCAGTGGGTGCTGGCATTGCCGGAGTTCAGTGATGATCCGACCCGCGGTGGCGAGAAGGTGCTTGAAGCCATTCAGGCCGCCTGGATCGAAGAAGCAGACTGACTCTGCACCGTACGCAGTTAGGCAATACCAAAGAACCCGCGTATAATTCGCGGGTTTAATTTTTCGCAAATTACCGTTTCTGGAGTTACACCATGGCTGTTCAACGTACTTTCTCCATCATCAAGCCTGACGCTGTTGCTAAAAACGTCATCGGCGAGATCACCACTCGTTTCGAAAAAGCAGGCCTGCGCGTTGTAGCTTCGAAACTGAAGCAACTGTCCAAAGCCGAAGCTGAAGGCTTCTACGCTGAGCACAGCGCTCGTGGTTTCTTCAACGACCTGGTTGCTTTCATGATTTCCGGTCCGGTTGTCGTTCAGGTTCTGGAAGGCGAAAACGCTATCGCTCTGAACCGTGAGCTGATGGGCGCTACCAACCCTAAAGAAGCTGCTGCCGGCACCATCCGCGCTGACTTCGCTGATTCCATCGACGCCAACGCCGTACACGGTTCGGACTCCGAAGCCGCTGCTGCTCGCGAAATCTCGTACTTCTTCGCAGCTACTGAAGTAACCACTCGCTAAGCATTGGCTTAAGAGTGAAGGTGAATCCATGACTACATCGACTGTAAAAACCAACCTGCTGGGTCTGACTCAACAGGAAATGGAAAAATTCTTCGACTCGATCGGGGAGAAGCGTTTCCGTGCCGGTCAGGTAATGAAATGGATTCACCACTTTGGCGTCGATGATTTCGACGCCATGACGAACGTCAGCAAGGCCTTGCGCGAAAAGCTCAAGGCTGTTGCTGAAATTCGTGGTCCGGAAGTGGTCAGCGAGGACATCTCCAGCGACGGCACCCGTAAATGGGTGGTGCGCGTGGCGTCCGGCAGCTGCGTCGAGACCGTTTACATTCCCCAGGGCAAACGCGGCACCTTGTGCGTTTCGTCCCAGGCAGGCTGTGCCCTGGATTGCAGTTTCTGCTCCACCGGCAAGCAAGGTTTCAATAGCAACCTCACCGCCGCCGAAGTCATCGGCCAGGTGTGGATTGCCAACAAATCCTTTGGCAGCGTCCCGGCAACCGTCGACCGTGCCATCACCAACGTGGTGATGATGGGCATGGGTGAGCCGCTGCTGAACTTCGACAACGTCGTGGCCGCCATGCATCTGATGATGGATGACCTGGGCTATGGCATCTCCAAGCGTCGCGTAACCCTGTCGACTTCGGGTGTGGTGCCGATGATCGATGAGCTGTCCAAGCACATCGACGTTTCCCTGGCGTTGTCCCTGCACGCACCGAATGACGCATTGCGTAACCAATTGGTGCCGATCAACAAGAAGTATCCGCTTAAGATGCTGCTGGAGTCGTGCCAGCGCTACATGTCGTCCCTGGGCGAAAAGCGCGTGCTGACCATCGAGTACACCTTGCTCAAAGACATCAACGACAAGGTCGAACACGCGGTCGAAATGATCGAGTTGCTCAAGAACGTTCCGTGCAAGATCAACCTGATTCCGTTCAACCCGTTCCCGCACTCCGGTTACGAGCGTCCGAGCAACAATGCGATTCGTCGTTTCCAGGATCAGCTTCACCATGCAGGCTTCAACGTCACCGTGCGTACCACTCGTGGTGAAGACATCGATGCCGCGTGTGGCCAATTGGTAGGGCAGGTGCTGGATCGCACCCGTCGCAGCGAACGTTATATCGCCGTGCGTGAGTTGAGCGCCGACAACGATATGCCGCAAAACGCTGCGAACAATAATTAAGAGAGGATCTCTATGTCCCTGCGCTTCGCGCTGCTTGTGCTGTTGGCCAGCCTTTGTGCTGGTTGTGTCCTGTCGGGCGATTTCAACCCGATGAAGACCAGCAAGGGCCGTGATGAAGCGCGTGCCGCCTACGTGCAGCTGGGCCTGGGGTACTTGCAGCAGGGCATGACCGAGCGCGCCAAGGTCCCGCTGAAGAAGGCGTTGGAACTGGATGACTCGGATGCTGACGCCAACGCGGCCCTGGGGCTGGTGTTCCAGGCCGAGATGGAGCCGGAACTGGCCGATCAGTATTTTCGCAAGGCGCTGTCTTCCCGTCCCGCCGATGCGCGAATCCTGAATAACTACGGCAGTTTTCTGTTCGAAGAAAAACGTTACAAAGAGGCGTACGAGCGCTTTGAACAGGCCGCCGCCGATACCCTGTATCCTGAGCGTTCGCGGGTTTTCGAGAACCTCGGCATGACCGCTTCAAAGCTGGGCCAGCGTGACCTGGCTCGCCAGCAGCTGGAAAAAGCCCTGCGTTTGAACCGCCAACAGCCACGAGCCTTGCTGGAAATGGCTGAGTTGTCATTCGAAGACAGGCATTATGTGCCCGCGCGTGACTATTACGATCGTTTTAGCCTGCTCACCGAGCAAAATGCACGTAGTCTATTGCTCGGCGTTCGGCTGGCAAAAGTGTTTGACGATCGCGACAAGGCCGCCAGTTTTGGCCTGCAATTAAAACGACTCTATCCCGGTACGCCGGAATATCAGCAATACCTGTCGGAGCAATGATGAAAGCGGCGCATCCCGAAGTTGTAGCAGCGAATCGCGTTAACCCCGGTGAGACTTTGCGCCAGGCCCGCGAAAGCAATGGCTGGTCGCTGGCCGAAGTGGCCCTCAAGCTCAACCTCACCGTCAATTCCCTGAGCAATCTGGAGGCTGGCGCTTTTGACAAGCTGCCTGGCCACACTTTTGCTCGTGGCTATATTCGCGCGTACGCCAAATTGCTGGGCATGGACCAGGCTGTTCTGGTTCAGCAGTTCGACCAATCCACCGGCACCGACTCCCAAGGCAGCAACGTCCACAGTCTGGGGCGTATCGAAGAACCTGTTCGGGTCTCCCACACCATTTTGCGGATTGTCAGCCTGCTGTTGCTGATCGCGGTGATTGGCGGTGGTTTTGTCTGGTGGCAGGATCAAACCTCATTGCGCACCAAGGACCAGGTCAGCCTGGCTCCGGAACACGTTGAAGTCGAAGGCGCCGACGGCACCACCCAGATCCATCCGCTGGACGAGCCGGAAGACCAAGCGGTTGCGCAAGGTGAGGCTGAAGGTGAAACACCTCTAGCGTTGCCGCAGGCTGAAACGTCGGCTGAGGAGCGTGCCAGCGCCGAAGCAAGCGCGTCGGCGCCAATTCAAGCTCCAGCTCCAGCAGCCCCGGTAGCAACACCTGCGGCTCCGGCCCACAATACTGCTCCGGTTGTCGCAACACCGGCAGCGCCAGCCCCGGCTGTAGCTGCTGTACCGGCAGCGGTTGCGCCGACCGTTCCTGCTCCAGCTTCTGCACCGGCAGCAGCTCCGGTTGCGGGTCAGGGCCAGGTTCAACTGCAATTCACCGCCGATTGCTGGACGCAAGTGACCGACGGCACGGGTAAAGTGCTGTTGAGTGGTCTCAAGCGTAAAGGCGATAGTGTTTCCGTCAGCGGCAAGCCGCCCTTTGCCGTGCGTCTGGGCTTCGCCCGTGGCGCGCAGGTCAGCTACAACGGGCAGGTGGTTGATGTCGCTCCGTTCACCAGTGGCGAGACTGCTCGCCTGAAGTTAGGTCAATAAGTCATGCACGGCGAATCTCCAATCAAGCGTCGCGAATCCCGGAAAATCTGGGTCGGTAACGTGCCTGTTGGCGGCGATGCGCCCATCGCTGTGCAGAGCATGACCAACAGCGACACCAATGACGTGGCCGCCACCGTGGCCCAGATCAATCGTCTGGAAGCCGCTGGCGTCGATATCGTTCGGGTTTCGGTGCCGGACATGGACGCCGCCGAAGCCTTCGGCAAGATCAAGCAACTGGTCAAAGTGCCGTTGGTGGCCGACATCCACTTCGACTACAGGATCGCTCTGCGCGTAGCCGAACTGGGCGTTGATTGCCTGCGGATCAACCCGGGCAACATCGGTCGTGAAGACCGCGTACGTGCGGTGGTCGATGCCGCCCGTGATCGCGGGATTCCAATCCGTATCGGCGTGAACGCCGGTTCCCTGGAAAAAGACCTGCAAAAAAAATACGGTGAGCCGACTCCTGCTGCGCTGGTCGAGTCCGCCCTGCGTCACGTCGAACACCTTGAACGCCTGAATTTCCAGGACTTCAAGGTCAGCGTAAAAGCCTCCGACGTGTTCATGGCCGTTGAAGCCTACCGTTTGCTGGCCAAGGAAATCGTCCAACCGCTGCATTTGGGCATCACCGAAGCCGGTGGTTTGCGTTCAGGCACAGTGAAATCCGCCGTGGGCCTCGGTATGCTGCTCGCCGAAGGGATTGGCGATACTATTCGCATCTCGTTGGCGGCCGACCCGGTCGAGGAAGTGAAAGTCGGCTACGACATTCTCAAATCCCTGCACCTGCGTTCCCGTGGCATCAACTTCATCGCCTGCCCGAGCTGCTCGCGGCAGAACTTCGATGTGGTCAAAACCATGAACGAGCTGGAAGGGCGCCTCGAAGACCTGCTGGTGCCGCTGGATGTCGCGGTGATCGGTTGCGTGGTCAACGGGCCGGGCGAAGCCAAGGAAGCCCATATCGGCTTGACCGGCGGCACGCCAAACCTGATTTACATCGACGGCAAGCCGTCGCAGAAACTGACGAATGACAATCTTGTGGATGAGCTTGAACGCTTGATCCGCCAGAAAGCGGCCGAAAAGGTCGAAGCTGACGCGGTTGTAATCGCTCGCGGCTGACGCTGACTAAAGAGCCGAATGAATTTAAGGATTTAAAGTGAGCAAGTCTCTGCAAGCCATTCGTGGCATGAACGACATCCTGCCCGAACAGACTCCCCTGTGGCGTCATTTCGAGGGCACCGTTTCGCGTCTGCTGGATAACTACGGTTACAAGCAGATCCGCATGCCGATCGTCGAGTTCACCGAGCTGTTCAAGCGCTCCATCGGTGAAGTGACCGACATCGTCGAAAAAGAGATGTACACCTTCGAAGACCGCAACGGCGATTCCCTGACCCTGCGCCCTGAAGGCACAGCGGCCTGCGTGCGTGCGGTGCTCGAACACGGCATTACCGGCGGCGGCCAGGTGCAGAAACTCTGGTACATCGGCCCGATGTTCCGCCACGAACGTCCGCAGAAAGGCCGTTATCGCCAGTTCCACCAGATTGGTTGTGAAGTTTTCAACCTCGACGGTCCGGACATCGACGCCGAGCTGATCGTGCTGACCTGGCGTCTGTGGGGCGAGCTGGGCATCCGCGATGCGGTCAAGCTCGAGCTCAACAGCCTGGGCACTGCCGAATCCCGCAGTCGTTATCGTGAAGCACTGGTCGAATACCTGTCCGCTCGCCTGGATCAACTGGACGAAGACAGCCAGCGCCGTCTGAAGACCAACCCGCTGCGGGTCCTGGATACCAAGAACGCCGACACTCAAGCGGTGCTGGCCGACGCGCCGAAAATGGCCGACTACCTCGACGAAGAATCCCGCGTGCACTTCGAGGGCCTCAAGGCTCGTCTGGACGCCGCCGGCATTCCTTATGTGATCAACCCGAAGCTGGTTCGCGGGCTGGATTACTACAGCAAGACTGTATTCGAATGGGTCACCGACCAATTGGGCGCCCAGGGCACGGTATGTGCCGGTGGTCGTTACGACGGTCTGGTGGAGCAGATGGGCGGCAAGCCGACCCCGGGCGTTGGTTTCGCCATGGGCATCGAGCGTCTGGTGCTGCTGCTGGAAACCCTGGAGCAGATCCCCGAAGAGATCTCCCGTCAGGTCGACGTCTACCTCTGCGCCTTCGGTGAAGCCGCCGAGCTGGCCGGTCTGACCTTGAGCGAGCGTGTTCGTGATCAATTGCCCAACCTGCGCCTGCAAGTGAATGCCGGTGCTGGCAGCTTCAAAAGCCAGTTCAAGAAAGCCGACAAGAGCGGTGCGCTATACGCATTGATCCTCGGTGACGACGAAATGGCCCAGCAAGTGGTAGGTTTCAAACCCCTGCGTGGCCAGGGCGAACAACAAAGCATTGCCTGGGATGCGCTTGCTGCACACCTGGCCACCTGCGTCGTGCAGGGTTGAAGCTGTCAAACAGCCGATTTAGCGATTAAGGAGTATTGGGGTGTCGAGTACCGAAGACGAACATGTGGCGGAGTTGAAGGAGTGGTGGACACGCAACGGCAAGCCCCTGGTTACTGGCGGCCTGTTGGCGCTGGTCATCGTGTTCGGCTGGCAGGCCTTTCACAAGTATCAGAGCAATCAGTCGCAAGGCGCCTCGATTCTCTACCAGCAATTGCTGGAAACCACGCTGACGCCTGACGGCAAGCCTGATGCTGCACGTGTTTCGGAACTGGCCGGCAAGCTCAACAGCGAGTTCGGCGGCACCGCTTACGCGCAATACGGCAGCCTGTTCGTGGCGAAAGTCGCGGTCGACAGCGGCAAGCTGGACGACGCAGCCAGCGAGCTGAAAGCCATTGTCGACAAACCGGCCAACCCGGCACTGGGTGAAATCGCCCGTCAGCGCCTGGCGCAGGTGCTGGCCGCGCAGAACAAGGTCGATGAAGCCCTGAAACTGCTCGAAGGCGATGCCGACAAGGCCTTCCTGGCCACTCGCGAAGAACTCAAGGGTGACCTGCTGGTGCAACTGGGTCGTACCGACGAAGCGAACGCGGCGTATCAAAAAGCCAAGGCGGCACTGTCGGATGAAGCGGCGGTCGGTGGCCTACAAATCAAGCTGGACGACCTGGCCAAAGGGGATGCGTGACGTGATTCGTTGGAAACATGCAGCATTGCTGGCCCTGGCCATTCTGGCCGCGGGTTGCAGCAGCAACAGCAAAAAAGAGTTGCCACCGGCCGAGCTGACCGACTTCAAAGAAGAAGTGGTTCTGCACAAGCAGTGGAGTCGTTCGATCGGTAACGGTCAGGGCGAAACCTACAACATGCTGGTTCCGGCGATCGATGGCGATACCATCTATGCCGCCGACGTCACCGGTGTGGTGATGGCGATGGATCGCAGCAATGGCGACGTCAAGTGGAAGAAAGATCTCGAACTGCCTGTCTCCGGCGCCGTTGGCGTGGGTTACGGTCTGGTCATGATCGGCACGCTCAAGGGTGAAATCGTTGCCCTGGATGCCAGCAGCGGTGAAGAGAAATGGCGCGCTCGCGTGACCAGCGAAGTTCTCGCACCACCGGCCACCAACGGTGACGTTGTTGTGGTTCAGACCCAGGATGACCGTCTGATCGGTCTGGATGCCTCCACCGGCAACCAGCGCTGGTTGTATGACAGCACGCCAGCAGTCCTGACCCTGCGCGGCACCAGCGCACCGATCGTCACCAACCGCCTCGCGGTGGCTGGCCTGTCGACCGGTAAAGTGGTTGCTCTTGATGTGTCCAACGGCGTGCCGGTGTGGGAACAGCGTGTAGCGATTCCACAAGGTCGTTCGGAGCTGGAGCGTGTGGTCGATATCGACGGTGGCTTGCTGCTGTCCGGCGGTACACTGTATGTCGCCAGCTACCAGGGTCGCGTCGCGGCACTGGACTTGGAAAGCGGTCGTCAGCTCTGGCAGCGTGATGCTTCCAGCTATGCCGGCGTCGCCCAGGGTTTTGGCAGCGTCTACGTGAGCCTGTCTTCGGGCACTGTTGAAGGTGTCGACGAACGTTCCACCACTGCGTTGTGGAGCAACGATTCGCTGGCCCGCCGTCAACTGTCGGCTCCGGAAGTGTTCTCCAGCTACGTTGCAGTCGGTGACCTGGAAGGTTACCTGCACCTGCTGAGTCAGGTGGACGGTCGTTTCGTCGGCCGCGAGCGCATCGACAGCGACGGCCTGCGTGCCCGTCCGCTGGTGGTGGGTGACACGATTTATGTGTATGGCAACAGCGGCAAACTGGAAGCCCTGACCATCAAGTAAAGACTATGCTTGGGGTTTAACCCCCAAGCGGCCTTGTTCTGCAAGGCTCGCAGCGCTTCCAGGCGCTGCCCCGAGCACCAGCCGCTGCCTCGCAGCGGCTTTTGTATTTTCTGAAATAACGAAGTGGAGAGCCGCATGGTTCCCGTAATCGCCCTGGTGGGCCGACCGAACGTCGGCAAGTCCACCTTGTTCAACCGCCTGACCAGGACTCGCGACGCCATTGTCGGCGACTTGTCCGGTCTGACCCGTGATCGCCAATACGGTGAGGCCAAGTGGCAAGGGCGTTCCTACATTCTGGTCGACACTGGCGGTATCTCCGGTGACGAGCACGGTATGGACGAAAAAATGGCCGAGCAGTCGCTGCTGGCCATTGAAGAAGCGGATGTCGTTCTGTTCCTGGTAGATGCCAAGGCCGGTTTTACCGCCGCCGACCAGATGATCGCCGAGCACTTGCGCAAGCGTAACAAGCGTTCCTACGTGGTCGCCAACAAGGTCGACAACATCGACCCTGAAATGGCCCGCGCCGAATTCGCCCCGTTGGGCATGGGCCACGCGATCCCGATCGCCGGTGCCCATGGTCGTGGCATCACCCAGATGCTGGAGATCGCCCTGAGCGACTTCCCGAAAGACGAAGAAGAACCGCAAGAAGGCGAAGAGGAAGAGATCGTTGCCGAAGGTGAGGAAGCCAAGCGCATTCCTGGCCCAAGCGAAAAAGACGGTATCAAGATCGCCATCATCGGTCGTCCGAACGTCGGCAAGTCGACCCTGGTCAACCGCATGCTCGGTGAAGACCGGGTGATCGTGTATGACCAGCCCGGTACTACCCGCGACAGTATCTACATCCCGTTCGAGCGTAACGACGAGAAGTACACGCTGATCGACACCGCTGGTGTGCGCAAGCGCGGCAAGATTCACGAAGAAGTCGAAAAGTTCTCCGTGGTCAAAACCCTGCAGGCGATCAAAGACGCCAACGTGGTGATCTTCGTGATGGACGCCCGCGAAGGCGTGGTGGACCACGACCTCAACCTGCTGGGCTTTGCCCTTGAAGCCGGTCGTGCGCTGGTTATCGCGATCAACAAGTGGGACGGCATGACGCCGAGCGAGCGCGACTTCGTGAAGGTTGAGCTGCAACGTCGACTGTTCTTCGTCGACTTCGCCGACATCCACTTCATCTCGGCCCTGCACGGCACTGGCGTAGGCAACCTCTACGCGTCGGTACAGAACTCGTTCAAGTCCGCGGTCACCCGCTGGCCGACCAACCGCCTGACCCAGATTCTGGAAGATGCGGTCGGCGAGCACGCGCCACCGATGGTCAACAACCGCCGGATCAAGCTGCGTTATGCCCACTTGGGTGGTGCGAACCCGCCGATCATCGTGATCCACGGTAACCAGATCGAGAAGGTGCCGAAGTCTTACGTCCGTTACCTGGAAAACACTTACCGTCGTGTGCTCAAGCTGGTCGGTACGCCGATCCGCATCGAGTTCAAGGGCGGCGAGAACCCGTACGAAGGCAACAAGAACTCGCTCACCGACCGTCAGGTCAACAAGAAGCGTCGTTTGATGTCGCACCACAAGAAAGCCGACAAGAAGCGCCGCGACAAGCGCTGATTCAAGGCCTCACTCTTTTTGTGAAGGCTTGTTGTGGCGAGGGAGCTTGCTCCCGCTGGACGGCGAAGCGGTCCCAATATCTGCAACCGAGATCGTTCAGTTAGAACGCATCGGCTGATTTGCGACTGCTGCGCAGTCGAGCGGGAGCAAGCTCCCTCGCCACAAGTTATGCGGTGAACATTAGAAGAAGGGTGCCGGTTGGCGCCCTTTTTTTATGGGCGTCGTATGGGCTATCCTCGGGCTCTCCCGTGCCGCCGTTAGAGCCGGGTGTAGAGCAGGGAATCACCGATGATCACCAGTAAGCTGCCGAATGTCGGCATCACTATCTTCACGCAGATGTCTCAGCTCGCGGCGCAAACCGGGGCGATCAATCTGTCCCAGGGTTTTCCCGATTTCGACGGCCCGCAGGCCCTGCGCGATGCGGTCGGTCGGCATATCGCCAGTGGCCACAATCAATATTCGCCGATGACCGGTTTGCCGGCGTTGCGTCAGCAGATCGCGGCGAAGATCGCTCGCAGCTACGGCGCCCATGTCGATGCCGACAGCGAAGTGACGGTCACCCCTGGCGCGACCCAGGCGATCTTCTGCGCGATTCAGGCGGTAATCCACAGCGGCGATGAAGTGATCGTGTTCGATCCGTGCTACGACAGCTACGAGCCCTCGGTCGAGCTGGCCGGTGGTCGCTGTGTGCATGTGCAACTCGGCCTGAAGGACTTCGCCATCGACTTCCAGAAGCTCGCCGAAGCCCTGAGCCCGCGCACGCGGATGATCATCCTCAATACCCCGCACAACCCAAGCGGTGCGCTGATCAGCCGCGCCGAGCTGGATCAGTTGGCGGCATTGATTCGCGACCGCGACATCTATGTGATCAGCGACGAAGTCTACGAACACCTGGTGTTCGACGGTGTGCCTCACGCCAGCGTATTGGCCCATGAAGAGCTGTATCAGCGCGCTTTCGTGGTCAGTTCGTTCGGCAAGACGTATCACGTCACCGGTTGGAAAACCGGCTATGTCGTGGCGCCGCCGGCCCTTAGCGCGGAGCTGCGCAAGGTGCACCAGTACGTCAGTTTCTGCGGCGTGACGCCGTTGCAGTACGCGTTGGCCGATTACATGGCCGAGCACCCGGAACACGTCGAAGAGCTGCCGGGCTTCTATCAGGCCAAGCGCGATCTGTTCTGCGATCTGCTGACGCCGTCGCGCTTCAGTTTTACCCGCGTGGCCGGTACTTATTTCCAGTTGGTCGATTACTCGCAGATTCGCCCGGACCTCAATGACGTCGAGATGGCGCTGTGGATGACCCGCGAGCATGGCGTCGCGAGCATTCCGATCTCGGTGTTCTACCAGACTCCACCTGAAGGCCAGCGCCTCGTGCGTCTGTGCTTTGCCAAGCGCGAGGAGACCCTGCGTGAAGCAGCGGCAAAACTATGCGTGATCTGAGTACTCTGCCCAATCTGAATCTTGCGCTGATCCAGACCACCCTGGCCTGGCACGATCGTCAGGCCAATCTGGAGCATTTCGAGCCGTTGCTGGAACAGGCTCGCGGCGCGGACCTGATCATCCTGCCGGAGATGTTCACCACCGGTTTCTCCATGGAATCGGAAACCCTCGCCGAGCCGGAAAATGGCCCCACCAGTAAATGGATGCGGGCTCAGGCGGCGAAGCTGGGCGCGGTGGTGACCGGCAGCATCATCGTCCAGGCGGCTGACGGCAGCCATCGCAACCGTCTGCTGTGGGCACGGCCGGACGGGGAGGTGTGGCACTACGACAAACGTCATCTGTTCCGCATGGCGGGCGAGAACAACCACTACACCCCGGGCGAGCGTCAGGTGCAGTTCGAATTGAAGGGCTGGCGAGTGCGGCCGCTGATTTGCTACGACCTGCGCTTCCCGGTCTGGAGTCGCGATGCGCAAGACACTGATTTGCTGCTGTACACCGCCAACTGGCCGGGAGCACGGCGTCAGCACTGGAACCGTTTGCTGCCGGCACGGGCGATCGAAAACCTCTGCTATGTGGCGGCGGTGAACCGCATCGGTACCGATGGCAAAGGCTTTGCGTATACCGGTGACAGTCAGGTCCTGGATTTTCAGGGTGAGACGTTGCTCAGCGCAGGCGATGCCGATGGCGTGTTCAAGGTCGTGCTGGACGCGGCGGAACTGGCGGCTTATCGCACACGGTTCCCGGCGAATCTGGATGCGGATACCTTCGAGTTCACCTGACTGATCGTTCCCACGCTCTGCGTGGGAATGCAGCCCGTGACGCTCCGCGTCACTGGACGCGGAGCGTCCCTTGAGGCATTCCCACGCGGAGCGTGGGAACGATCAATAGCACAAAAAAAGGCCCCAAGGTTCTCACCCCGGGGCCTTTTGCATTGCAGTGAAGCTTATGCCGCTTTCGCTTCCGGCTGGCTCAGGGAACGGTTCAGTGCGCTGAACAGGGCCTTGAAGCTGGCGGTGGTGATGTTTTCGTCGATGCCGACGCCATGCACCGCACGCTCACCATTCACCCGCAGTTCAATGTAGGCCGCGGCCTTGGCATTGGTGCCCGCGCCGATGGCGTGTTCGTTGTAGTCCATGATTTCCACCGGGATCGGCAGACCGGCCACCAGTGCTTCCAGCGCACCGTTGCCCTTGCCACGCCAGTGCAGGTTGGTTTCGCCCTGACCTTTGCTGGAAACTTCGACTTCCACGGCGCTGTGACCGTTTTCTTCCTGTAAGCGATGGCTGACCAGCGCGTACGGGGTGTTGGCCTGCAAGTACTCGCTGTGCAGCAGTGCGTGGATCTGCTGGGCTGTCATCTCCAGGCCCAGGCGATCGGTTTCACGCTGCACGACCTGGCTGAACTCGATCTGCATGCGACGCGGCAAGCTGATGCCGTATTCCTGTTCCAGCAGGTAAGCGATACCGCCCTTGCCCGACTGGCTGTTGACGCGAATCACCGCCTCGTAGCTGCGGCCGATGTCGGCCGGGTCGATCGGCAGGTACGGCACTTCCCACAGGGCGTCCGGTTGCTGCTGGGCGAAGCCCTTGCGGATCGCATCCTGGTGCGAGCCGGAGAACGCGGTGTGAACCAGGTCGCCGACGTACGGGTGACGTGGGTGCACCGCAATCTGGTTGCACTCTTCGACGACTTTGCGCACGCCGTCGATGTCGGAGAAGTCCAGCTCAGGATCGACGCCCTGGGTGTAGAGGTTCAATGCCACGGTGACGAGATCGACGTTACCGGTACGCTCGCCGTTGCCGAACAGGCAGCCTTCTACACGGTCGGCGCCGGCCATCAGGCCCAGCTCGGTGGCGGCCACGCCGGTGCCACGGTCGTTGTGGGTGTGCAGGCTGATGATCACGCTGTCACGACGGTTGATGTGACGGCCGAACCATTCGATCTGATCGGCATAGATGTTCGGGGTGGCGCATTCGACGGTAGCAGGCAGGTTGAGGATCACCTTGTGCTCAGGCGTCGGGTTCCACACCTCGATCACCGCGTCGCAGACTTCCTTGGCGAATTCCAGTTCGGTGGCGCTGAAGGTTTCTGGCGAGTATTCGAAAGTCCACTCGGTGTCCGGCTGCTGGGCGGCATATTTGACGAACAGCTTGGCGGCGTTTACGGCGATGGCCTTGATCCCGTCCTTGTCCTGGTTGAAGACAATGCGGCGGAAGGAAGGGGAGGTCGCGTTGTACAGGTGAACGATGGCCTTCTTGGCACCGCGCAGGGATTCGAAGGTGCGCGCGATCAGGTCTTCACGGCCCTGGGTCAGCACCTGAATGGTGGTGTCGTCCGGGATGTGGCCGTCTTCGATCAGGGTACGCACGAAGTCGAAGTCGGTTTGCGAAGCGGCCGGGAACGAGGCTTCGATTTCTTTCACGCCAACGGATACCAAGGTCTTCCAGAAACGCAGCTTCTTGACCGCGTCCATTGGCTCGATCAGCGACTGGTTGCCGTCACGAAGGTCCGAGCTGCACCAGATCGGCGCGACGTCGATGGTCTTCGATGGCCAGGTGCGGTCCGGCAGGTTGATGGTCGGGAACGCGCGGTATTTCGAAGACGGGTCTTTGAGCATGCTCATTGGAAAATCCTTATTGTGTGGGCCGAAAAAAGGCGGCCTGCCGGTGGTTCAAATGTTCTGGTAAAGCGTCAGACGAGGCACCGCGATTCAGCCTGGCAGTCGTGCACTGACGAGGCACAGGCTGCGGTGCTGGCGGAGCTGAATGAGGGTGTGAGAGGTTTTCATGCCTTCAACCCTAACCGCGGGGGGAAAGGATGGCAAGCAGTCGAAAAACTTTGAGAGGAATAGTCGAAAAATACAGTTTGTCGCGATTTTATTGCTTGGAATGGCAGCGATTGTTTTTATGTTTGCGTGAGGTTTGAGCGATGCGCAATTAGAGGTTGACGGGCTGAGCGGAGTATCGAGGACCTGGAAGCTGAGTAGTTGCCTTGAAAGGATCGCAGCCTGCGGCAGCTCCTACAGGATATGCATACACCGCAATGTCGCGGGTGTACTCGGTCGATGTAGGAGTTGCCGCAGGCTGCGATCTTTTGATTTTAATCAGGGCTGAAACGCACCAATAAAAATCGCCGGATCTACCCGCGCATCGTTCAGGCTGACGTTCCAGTGCATATGCGGCCCGGTCGCGCGGCCAGTTGAGCCGACTTTCCCGACCACGTCACCACGCGCCAGTTGCTGGCCGACTTTCACGTCGATCTTCGACATGTGGCAGAACATGCTGATAAAGCCCTGGCCGTGGTCGACGAACACTGTATTGCCGTTGAAGAAGTAATTCCCGGTCAGGATCACCTTGCCGGCGGCCGGGGTTTTGATCGGCGTGCCGGCGGGCACTGCAAAGTCGAGGCCCGCGTGGGGATTGCGCTCTTCGCCATTGAAAAAGCGGCGCACGCCGAACTTGCTCGACAGCGGTCCGTTGACCGGTTTGTCCAGCAGCAGGTTGCTCGGGGTATTCGGGCTGAAGCTGCGGTAGGCACGGATCTGCTCGGCCAACTCGCCTTCGATGCGCTTGAGATTTTCCGGGTTCGGATTGACCTGTTGCGTATTCTTCAGGGTGATGTGCTGTTCCGGGTATTTCTTGTTGCCGACGGTGAAGCTCAGGTTGCGGCCACCGCTGCTAAGCGACTGGCTGCCCGGTTTGACCGTCAGCGGCACGCCAACGATGGCCAGCCAATTGTTCTGTTCCTTGACCACCAATACGGGCTTGCCTTGATAACTGGCTTTCGGCGCCTGGGCGGAGCTGCCCAGATCCACCACTGCCACGCCACCCGGCACCGGTTTGTTCAACAGGCGGGTGATGTAACTGTCGGCGTGGGCGTTGAAGGTCAGGCACAGCAATAGCAGCGGAGCGAAAAAACGCGGCATGGATCAATCCAGTAAAGAAAGGGTGACAGGCGTCAGGTGATTGTCTTCGACTCGCACCTGCAGTTCGCCGTCGCCGAGTTTGGCTTTCAGGCGCTGGCCGGTATGGGTTTGCGCGGCGCTGCGGATCGCGTTGCCGCGCTCGTCCAGCAGAATGCTGTAGCCACGAGCGAGGGTCGCCAACGGGCTGACCACATGCAGCGTCTGCATCTGACTTTGCAGTTGCAGACGACGGGATTTAAGCCCTTCGCGCATGGCCCGGGGCAGGCGCTCGGCGAGGCTATCGAGACGCTGGCGAAGCATCGCCAACTGCCGCCCGGGATGTTGCCCGGCGAGGCGGGTTTCCAGACGGATCAAGCGTTCGCGACGGGTGTTGAGGCTGCGTTCGAAGGCGCGGCGCAGACGCATGTCCAGATCATCCAGGCGTTGCGCTTGCTGACGCAGGCGTTCGCCGGGATGGCGCAAGCGGCGAGAGATGCCTTCCAGACGCAGCCGATCGCGCATCAAGCGGTCACGCATGCGCATCACCAGTCGTCGATGCAGGCTTTCGACCCGACGCACCAGATCGCTGGAGTCAGGCGCCAGCAGTTCGGCGGCGGCGGACGGAGTCGGGGCACGAACGTCGGCGACGAAGTCACTGATCGACACGTCGGTTTCATGGCCGACGGCGCTGACGATCGGTGTCACGCAGGCGTCCACGGCGCGGGCCACGGCTTCTTCGTTGAAACACCAAAGGTCTTCCAGCGAGCCGCCGCCACGGGCCAGGATCAACGCATCGAAACCACGGGCATCCGCCAGTTTCAGCGCGCGGACAATCTGCGCGGTGGCTTCGCGGCCTTGTACGGCGGTGGGGATCAGTGTCAGTTGCACCTGCGGCGCGCGGCGGCGGAATACGCTGATGATGTCGCGAATCACTGCGCCGGTGGGTGAACTGATGATGCCGATGCGTTGCGGGTGTGCTGGCAATGGCACTTTGCGCTCAGCACTGAACAGGCCTTCGGCGCTGAGTTTTTCCTTCAAAGCATCGAAAGCCAGACGCAGGGCACCGTCACCGGCCGGCTCCACGGTGTCGAGAATCAGTTGGTAGTCACCACGGCCTTCAAACAGTGAAACCTTGCCGCGAACCTTGACCGCCAGGCCATCCTTCAGCGCCTGGCGAACCCGTGCCGCGTTCTGCCGGAACAGTGCGCAACGCACCTGGGCGCCGCTGTCCTTGAGGGTGAAATACACATGGCCGGACGCCGGGCGGGCGAGGTTGGAGATTTCGCCTTCGACCCAGATGTTGCTGAACACGTCTTCTAGCAACACCCGCGCGCGGCCGTTGAGCTGGCTGACAGTCAGGACTTCCCGGTCCAGGCCGAGTCTTGCAAAGGGATCTTTAATCATGGGGCGCATGATAAAGGCAATCTCCTGCGCAATGCACGATCCCCCTGTTGACCGAGTACATCGGTGATCGAGCGGATGCACGCAAGTCCCGTAGGAGCTGGCGCAGCCTGCGATCTTTTGATCTTCAGCAATTCCAGTTCCGCCGCAAATCAAGATCAAAAGATCGCAGCCTTCGGCAGCTCCTACGCCGATCGGGTGAAGTGTTCAATGAATTGCTGAACCAGCGTCGTGGGACTCTGCCGACAGGCGAGGGCGACGGTGCTGTGGCAATCCGGATCGGCCAAGGGGAGAAAGTGGATATCAGGCGGCGCGATGTCCTGCATCGACTCCGGTAACAGCGCGATGCCGAACCCGGCCTGGATCAATTGCAGTTGCGTGGTTTTGCGCGACACCACCCGAGCCGCCTTGGGAAAGAACCCTTGGCGCATGCACAACTCGGCAGATAGATAGCTCAGGCCGCCACGCTGTGGATGAGGGATGGAAATAAACGCTTCATCCTTCAACTGTGCCAGATCGATGCCGTGCGTGGACTTATCCATAGCCAGCCGATGATTCGGCGGCACCGCCAGCAACAGACGCTCGCTGTACAGCGGAACAATCTGCACCCCTTCACGCTGACGCAGCACCGGCAGGCGCAACAGACCCACATCCAGGCGACCTTCGGCCAATTCTTCCAGTTGCGCTTCGGAGGACAGCTTGACGATGTCCATCGACACGCCAACGTGCTGATCCAGATAAACGCTGATGCCGCGCAGCAGTCGACCACTCATGGGCACGGTGCTTGAGTGGCTCAGGCGCAAGACGCCCAGTTGACCGGTGCCCACTTGAGTGGCCATTTCGCTGGCCTTGGTCAGTTCGTTCAGCAGGTTTCTGGCCCGAGGCAAAAAGGCTTCACCCGCTGCCGTCAGGCGGGGCTGGCGGGCAGTGCGTTCGAACAGCGGCGTTTGCAGGCGGGTTTCCATGTCCTTGATCTGCCGGCTCAAGGCTGACTGAGCAATAAACAGTCGTTCGGCCGCTGCGCTGAAGCTGCCGCTCTCGGCGATTTCCACGAAGTAACGCAATTGGCGGGTTGAAAACACCAGGTATGCCTTTTTGAGATGGGTGGTCGATTTTGAAGATATTAGTCGCAACGCCCGGCGCTGGCTAAAGTCATCACAGGAATAAAAGGAAGCCGTGTCGATGAATGTGCTGGAGTTGTTGAGCCAATGGCCGTGGGGTGTGGTGGATTGGTTGGTGATCGGATTGGGCGTTGCCCTGGCCTATATCGTGTTCGGCATTGCCGGTTTTGGTACCGCGCTGGTGGCGGGGCCGATTCTGATTCTGTTCATGCCGCTGTCGAAAATCGTGCCGCTGCTGGTGCTGCTGGATTTCGTCGCCGCGTTCGGCAACCTGCTGCCCTCGCGCCGGAATGTAGCGCGCCCCGAGTTGCTGCGACTGTTGCCGTGCATGGCGGTGGGTTGCACGTTGGGGGTGATTTTTCTGCTGAACCTGAAATCCGATGTGTTGCTGCTGTTGATGGGGCTGTTTATCAGTGCCTATGCGATTTACAGCCTGTGGATTAAAACCCGTCCGAGGCAATTGTCCGCAGGTTGGGCGGTGCCGATGGGCACGGTGGGCGGGATGTTCGGGGCGCTGTTTGGCAGTGGCGGTTTTTTATATGCGATCTATTTGAACAGTCGGTTGCCCAAGGACGAGGCCCGGGCCACCCAGAGTGCGCTGATCAGTTGCAGCACCGTGGTGCGTTTGAGCCTGTTTGCCGTCGCCGGGGTGTATGCCGAGCTACCCTTGTTGGTATTGGCGCTGTGTTTGTTGCCGGCGATGGCGCTGGGGCTGTGGATCGGCCGGCGCCTGACCATGAAATTGTCCCGCGAGGCTTTCGTGCGGCTGGTGACCTGGCTGGTGCTGGCCAGTGGGATTGCGTTGATCGGGCGTTATTTGAGTACTTGACCGGATTTCGTCAGGGATTAAGCTGCCGGCCGCCCTGACAATCGGCGCACCGCAGGAACATCCATTTGACGCAGTAGGCTTGCACCATGAATTCGCAAAGCATCATCGTCCCGAAAATCTCCACACTGCCGGTACACGAACCCCGGGCCCGGGCGGTCGTGCGGTGGCTGGTGCGCAAGAACATCATTAAAGAAGAGCTGACCACCTGTGGCCGCACCGGCAATCACATGGCCCACGCCATCGCCGACGGCGCCCGCTCCGTGGTCCTGCACCCTGAAGCGCTGCCGTTTGGCGAGCCGATCAATGGCCTGGAGATCATCACCAAGCGTTGCATCTATACGCCGGCCAAGGGCTTCCTCGAAGAAGCCGGCTGCGCCGAGTGCCGCAAGGAAATCGGCGAAGCGCTGTTCGAAAGCCTGGAAGACTGGATGCCGGGGCGCACCGATAACTTCACGTGCCCTGAATGCGGGCATGAAGACGACATCAACGGCTTTCTGTTTTTGCAGGAATGCGGCTTTTCCAGCCTGGGGTTCATCTTCAACAATTGGCTCGAGGCCGGGTTCAAGCAGGACTTCATCGATGAGTTTGCCGATTGGCTGGATCAGCCCGTGAGTTGGGTCAAAGTCGAACTCTAAATGCCGGCGTCGGTCCCGTACGGGGGATAATGTTTCTCCGTATGTCAGTAATGCCAATAATAGGCAGAGTTTTACATTGAACCCGAGGGGGTGTCTGACTATAATGGCGCGCTTCCATTTTCCCGCTCGGGAGCCCCCGCGATGCTGCGTATCAGCCAAGAAGCTCTGACATTCGACGACATTCTCCTAGTGCCCGGTTATTCCGAGGTGCTTCCTAACGAAGTCAGTCTCAAGACCCGCCTTACCCGTGGCATCGAGCTGAATATTCCACTGGTTTCCGCCGCTATGGACACCGTTACTGAAGCCCGTCTGGCAATCGCCATGGCTCAGGAAGGTGGCATCGGCATCATCCACAAGAACATGACCATCGAGCAGCAAGCTGCCGAAGTGCGCAAGGTCAAGAAGTTCGAAGCCGGCGTCGTCAAGGACCCGATCACCATCGAGGCTGATGCCACGGTTCGTGATCTGTTCGAACTGACCCGCCTGCACAACATCTCCGGCGTTCCGGTACTGCACGATGGCGACCTGGTCGGCATCGTCACTTCCCGTGACGTGCGCTTCGAAAACCGTCTGGACATCAGTGTCCGTGAAGTGATGACGCCCAAAGAGCGTCTGGTCACGGTCAAGGAAGGCGCCAACAAGAACGATGTGCGTGAATTGCTGCACAAGCACCGCATCGAGCGCGTGCTGATCGTCGACGACAAATTCGCCCTCAAAGGCATGATGACCGTCAACGACATCGAAAAAGCCAAGGCTTACCCGCTGGCCAGCAAGGACGATCAAGGTCGTCTGCGCGTTGGCGCTGCAGTCGGTACCGGTAAAGACACCGGTGACCGCGTAGCCGCCCTGGTCAACGCCGGCGTGGACGTGGTGGTGGTCGACACTGCCCACGGTCACTCCAAAGGCGTGATCGACCGCGTTCGCTGGGTTAAACAGAACTTCCCTGAAGTGCAGGTCATCGGCGGCAACATCGCCACCGGCGCTGCCGCCAAGGCCCTGGCCGAAGCTGGCGCAGACGCAGTCAAGGTCGGTATCGGCCCAGGCTCGATCTGCACCACCCGTATCGTCGCCGGTGTCGGCGTCCCGCAAATCAGTGCCATCGCCAACGTCGCCGCCGCCCTTGAAGGCACTGGCGTTCCGTTGATCGCCGACGGCGGCATCCGTTTCTCCGGTGACCTGTCCAAGGCCATCGTAGCCGGTGCCTCCTGCGTGATGATGGGCTCGATGTTCGCCGGTACTGAAGAAGCGCCGGGCGAGATCGAACTGTTCCAGGGCCGTTCGTACAAGGCTTACCGTGGCATGGGTTCGCTGGGCGCCATGTCCCAGGCTCAAGGTTCCTCCGACCGTTACTTCCAGGACTCCTCCGCGGGTGCCGAGAAGCTGGTTCCGGAAGGCATCGAAGGGCGTGTTCCTTACAAGGGCACCCTGAGCGCCATCATCCATCAACTGATGGGCGGCCTGCGTTCCTCGATGGGTTACACCGGCAGCGCCGACATCGAAGAAATGCGCACCAAGCCTGAGTTCGTGCGGATCACCGGCGCTGGCATGGCCGAGTCCCACGTTCACGACGTACAGATCACCAAAGAAGCGCCAAACTACCGCGTAGGTTGAGGCTTCAAGCAAATCGTTAAGCAACCGGGGCTGTTCTATTCAGCCCCGAGTTGTTTCTGAATCACGACTGTTTCTGAATTACTTAGACGAGACTGAATCATGGCCCTCGACATTCACGCTCACCGCATCCTGATCCTCGATTTCGGTTCCCAGTACACCCAACTGATCGCCCGCCGCGTGCGTGAAATCGGCGTTTACTGCGAACTGCATCCGTTCGACATGGACGAGGAAGCCATTCGCGAATTCGCTCCAAAAGGCGTGATCCTCGCCGGCGGCCCCGAGTCCGTACACGAAGCTAACAGCCCTCGCTGCCCGCAAGCAGTGTTTGACCTGGGCGTGCCAGTCTTCGGTATTTGCTACGGCATGCAGGCCATGGCCGAGCAACTGGGCGGCAAGGTTGAAGGTTCCGACCTGCGTGAGTTCGGTTACGCCCGTGTCGATGTGGTCGGCAAGAGCCGCCTGCTCGACGGCATCGAAGACCACATCGACGCCGATGGCCTGTTCGGCCTTGACGTCTGGATGAGCCACGGTGACAAGGTCACCAAGATGCCGGAAGACTTCCACATCCTGGCCAGCACCCCGAGCTGCCCGATCGCCGGTATGTTCAGCGATGAGCGTCGTTATTACGGCGTGCAGTTCCACCCGGAAGTGACCCACACCAAGCAAGGCGGTCGCATCCTGTCGCGCTTCATCCTCGATATCTGCGAGTGTGAAGCGCTGTGGACACCGTCGAAAATCGCTGAAGACGCCATCGCCCAGGTCCGCGCTCAGGTCGGCACCGACAACGTACTGCTCGGCCTGTCCGGCGGCGTGGACTCCTCGGTGGTTGCCGCGCTGCTGCACAAAGCCATTGGCGACCAACTGACCTGCGTCTTCGTCGACAACGGCCTGCTGCGTCTGCACGAAGGCGAGCAAGTGATGGCCATGTTCGCCGAGAACATGGGCGTCAAAGTGATCCGCGCCAACGCCGAAGAACAGTTCCTCGGTAACCTGGCGGGCGAGTCGGACCCGGAGAAGAAGCGCAAGATCATCGGCCGTACCTTCATCGACGTGTTCGATGCCGAATCCTGCAAGCTGGACAACATCAAGTACCTGGCCCAGGGCACCATCTACCCGGACGTGATCGAGTCGGCTGGCGCGAAAAGTGGCAAGGCACACGTGATCAAGTCGCACCACAACGTGGGCGGCCTGCCGGAAGAAATGAACCTCAAGCTGGTTGAACCGCTGCGCGAGCTGTTCAAAGACGAAGTCCGTCGTCTGGGCCTGGAACTGGGCCTGCCGTACGACATGGTCTACCGTCACCCGTTCCCGGGGCCGGGCCTGGGCGTGCGGATCCTCGGTGAAGTGAAGAAGGAATACGCCGACCTGCTGCGTCGTGCCGACCACATCTTCATCGAAGAACTGCGCAAGGCCGACTGGTACCACAAGGTCAGCCAGGCGTTCGTAGTGTTCCAGCCTGTGAAATCGGTTGGCGTTGTCGGCGATGGCCGTCGTTACGCCTGGGTCGTTGCCCTGCGTGCCGTGGAAACCATCGACTTCATGACCGCGCGTTGGGCGCACCTGCCTTACGAACTGCTGGAAACCGTCAGCGGCCGCATCATCAATGAAATCGAAGGCATCTCTCGCGTTACCTACGACGTGTCGAGCAAGCCGCCGGCGACGATTGAGTGGGAGTGATCCCGGTCTGACTGATCGTCTATAACACCTGAAAGGCCCCGTGAATGTGAGTTCACGGGGCCTTTTGCGTATCAGACAGCAAAAGTCGGCAGGCGTCCTTCCAGCGTCATGCCCATACGGCTGAGCGCGAGTGTGAGGCTGACAAGATTCGGGTAGTCGACCTGATGCACATCGGTCCAGGCCGGACGGTCGATCTTGAAGCCGCCAGTCCTCGACCGATTGATCACCGTTCGCACAAGAGCTCCGTTCCTGCTGCGATGAATCAACGTCAAGGTATCGCCCCATTTATCAATGGTAAACATGCCTTGACGGAACAGCAGCCGGTTGAGTTCAGCGGTGGTTTTTTGAGCAGCAGGCACAGGGGTCGGCATTTTCAGGCTGATGTCGGCATACAAGGTGTCAAAGTCACCGCGCATGAGTGGTTGTGCGGGCCCAACATTGCGGCCAACGTCGATACCATGGTCTATCTCCATCTGCAGGCTTTGGTCGGGAGCTACTTCTTCGATGCGCAGGCCGATCCCGCCCTCCATTTCGCTAATGCCGGCAATGTTCCTGAACGTATTGGTGTTCTCCTGGCCTGTCAGCACCACCCATTTTCCGGGGCCGCCGTAGGCTTCATTGGCCTGGATAATGGTGTGTGTGAGGTAGTTCTTGATGGATTGTTGCAATGTAGCGCCATAGGTACCTTCGTACCGATAGCTTGCCAGGCAGTCGGTCGCCTGGATTCGAATGCCGTACTGGCGCGCCGTTCTGACGACTTCAAGCGGGGTGAACTGCCCGGCAGGATCGCTTTGCAGCCGGGTTAGATACTCTTCCAGCATTGCGTCCATCGTTCCTGTTTCAGCGAAGTTGTTCAGGTCTACTTGACTGAAATCGTTGAGCAGACGCTGCATATAGATCGTCTTGACACCTTGTCGGGCCAGAGTCTCCATGTTCTCGATCAGGAATCGCATGCTGGCGATGCGGTCCTGACTTTCACCGATCACCAGGCCGGGCGCTGCCTCGAATATTTTCTCGATGAGCTCCGGGACGGTCGTGGTTGGCGTAATGACAGGCTGCACCGTACGCGCGGGCAATGTGGCAAAAAAGTCATTTGCAGAATGGAATTCACGCGCGTCTTTCACCAGTGCCGTGCGACGCTGGGCGACAAATTCTTCATAGGGAGAAACTCCCTTTATCGTCCCATCGGGAAGGTTGACGATTTTCACATGCGTTTCTTTTTTGCCCAGTGCCAGGTATCTCAGTGAGCGCCCATTGGGGGTATCGTATTTCGTCAGGTGGCTGAAAAATCTAGCAGGTGATCGGGCATGAGTGGGCACACGGGACGGTCCGGGAGCAGCCTTGCTCAGGCCTTTGCCGCCACCCTTCAAGCCGGCTTTGGGTGCCAGTTCCCATTCACCTTCGGCATTCAGGCGTACTGGAATTGACCCTGTCGAGGCGTGAGGATTTTCCGGGTCGATGATGGCCCACGTACCGCCGCCGTTGACGTCGGCTTCGTAGCGCACGTAGTAAGCCTGGTCATTCATCAGGATGGCATTGGAAGGGTTGGATTCCAGCGAGTAGATGCCCTGGTACTTGCCGCTTGTGGCGAGAGGGGTATGGCTTTCAAGGATCTCATTGCTTTGCCAGTGATCCGGTACTTCAACGGTCTGGTCGGGTTCCTTTGCCAGGGGCGTGAGCTCGTCAATAAGAGGGGTTGCTCTCTGTGAACTGTCAGACGCTTGAGGCGCCTGTTCGCCCACCGGTTCATCCGGATCAACCGTCTTCTTCAGATCTGCCATCTCGGCCGCTTCCGCGGCATCGACCGACGCCCCCGCTTCCTCCAATACACTGACTTCCTTGAGCAGCGGGATGTTGAACAATGCATTGATGCCATCGAGTACCGCACCGATGATGCCAGCCTTGCGTTCCGCTGTGGTTTTGCCATTCACCGCTTTGTCGATGTTCAAGCCCATCGCCGCGATGCTGGCCCCGATCACTGGCAATGCGATCGGCCAGCCGAGGATCGCCAATGGGCCGAATACATGCAGGCCGACGGTTAAGTAACCTAGCCATAGCTGTTTGCGCATCTGGCCGTTACTGATCAGTGTCAGATCGGCCTCTTCCAGCATCGCACTTTGTACGGCCCGGCTCTGCCAGATGAACGCATCGCCGCTGATAGTGATGTTTTTCTGATTGATCAAGTGGTGATCGTATTTACCCCAGGTGCCGACCAACTGATTCATCAGCAGGGTGATGTTGTCGTGGACTTCCTTGCGTACCGACAGCGGGAAATGGGTCATGAATTCGCTGCGGGCTTGCTCTTCGTTCATTTGAAGCAGCATCCACCAGTGCATATCTGTCGGTGTCGGGTGCACGTGAAAGGCTTGCGGCGCGCCGGGAACATAGGTGATCTGCCTACCGTTGCCGGCAACAATGCGCAAAATATCGGTGGCGACATGTCCAGCTACATCCAGGGCGCACATGGTGATACCTGTAGGGGCGGCGGATTCGGCCTGCAGCGTTGCCAAGGTGATCGGCCAGACTGGTTCACTGACGACGGCCCTGACGACAGTCTGAAAATCTTCTTCTTCCAGTTGGCCGTTTTGCCGAGCCTCGACGGCTTTGGTGAGGTAATTGCATTTGGCCAAGGTCCGGAAGTCATCGAAATGAGAGGTCCAGAAGGCATTCAGTTTGTTCAGATAGTGGTCACTGAGGCTCATCTCCCACAGGTCCGCGAGGACCTTGCTGGGGTACATCCGCACTTCATTGGTTTCGTTGAAAATGCTGGCGTTTGCATCTTCGGAGTAAAAGCCGCCATTACCGTTCAGCTCGAGGGCGTCGTCTTGATCGGTAACGCGGTATCGGTGAATGACCAGCTGCGTCAAGGTCAATGACTCAATGGGTTTTGGGTAGTGTTCCCACCCTAGGAATGTCTGGTCGTTACTGACCGAGGTATTGTCAAAACGATGCCACCAGACCTGATCCGGGTCTCTGTCGGTGATGCCATGTTTTTTCAGTATTTCGCTGGCCACCGCATGGGCTTCTTCTTGCAAGCCCGGGCAGGCAGCGACGATGACGGGGGCAATCGTTTTAAGCTGTTCCTTGTCGGCAGCATTGGGTAACGCTTCAGTACTCTGATCAACAGGCATGCTCTCGCTCCTTGAGAAATGGGCCGTGAGGATTACCCATTTAGTCAAAGCAAGTGCACTACATAGTTATGCCCAAACGTGATTGATAAGAAGGTAGGGTCAGCGCCGGGCCACGTCCGAAAAGTAGAACTTGTCGAGGGTATGCCGCGATTCGGTGTATTCGAATTGACGACCGTCCTGCAGGAAGGTCTGGTTGCTGACCACAATCACATGGCTCTGGCCGTCGAGGTCCAGGTGTTGCTGGTCGTCCTTGCTGCGGGGCACCGCTTCGATGGTGCGCTGGGCGTAGGCGATTTGCAGTTGCAGGGTTTGCTCGATGAAGGCGTAGATCGAGTGCTCGGCGATGTCGCGGGACAAGCCGGGAATCACGTCGCTGACGAAATGGTTGATGTCCAGGATCACGCGTTTGCCGTCGATCCGCCGCACGCGTTTGATCCGGGTGATCAGGCTACCCTCTTCGGCCTTGATGTGTTCGAGCAGCGGGCCTTCGAGGGGAATCTGGGTGAACTCGACCACTTCGGTGCTGACGTCGTTGCCCAGTCGCGGGTAGGTTTCCTGGAAGCTGACGATGCCGCCGAGCTGAAACTCGATCGGGTTGGTGGACAGCACGAAGGTGCCTTTGCCGTGGACTTTCTGGGCGAAACCGCGCTCCTGCAATTGCTCGATGGCCTTGCGCACGGTGCCGCGGCTGGCCTGATAGCTGTCCATCAGTTCAGTTTCGGAAGGCAATCGGGCGCCGCGTTCCAGACGTTCGGTGGTGATGCTGGCAAGCAGATCGCTGTAGATCTGGTTGTATTTACTCATGGGGATGGCTCTGTGCCGCGTTGTGCTCAAGGTTTTGAACCTTAAGGGCAGGGTAGGGGTTTGTCCATGCGGCTTTGGGTTTCTTTGACTTCGGAGGTAGGAAATATCGCCGCCTGTCGGGTTCAGGATAAACAAAATCAAACTCGTCTGTACGAGTTGTTGCTTTAACTCGTACAGACGAGTATTTTTCGCATCGGCGTGCTGCCAATAACAAAAAACTACAGCGGAAGAACAAGCATGAGCCATGACTATCCGAACATCGTCACCGAGCTGCTGCACAGCCTCGGTGGCAGCGACAACCTCGAGCAGGCCGCGCATTGCGTCACACGGCTGCGCCTGGCCCTCAAGGACTCGAGCCTGGTCAACAGTGCCACGCTGAACCAGATCGATCTGGTCAAGGGTTCGTTCTATACCGGTGGCCTGTTCCAGGTGGTGATCGGTCCCGGCGAGGTGGAAAAGGTCTACGCCGAGCTGCGCCGGCAAACCGGTCTCGCCGTCTCGACCATCGCTGACGTCAAACAGAAAAGCGCCGACAAGATCAACGCCATGCAGCGACTGGTGCGGGTGTTTTCCGACGTGTTCATGCCGATTCTCCCGGCGCTGATCATTGCCGGCCTGCTGATGGGCATCAACAACCTGATCGGCGCCAAGGGCATGTTCATCGAGGGCAAGACCCTGCTGGACGCTTATCCCAAGCTTGACGGGCTCTGGAGCCTGATCAACCTGATGGCCAACACATCCTTCGTGTTCCTCCCGGCGCTGGTGGGCTGGTCGGCGGCCAAGCGCTTTGGCGGCAGCGAAATCCTCGGCATTGTGCTCGGCCTGATGCTGGTGCACCCGGACCTGCTCAACGCCTGGAACTACGGCAAAGCGGTGGCCGGGCTTGAGGGTCAGAGCTTGCCGTACTTCGACATCCTCGGTGTGTTCCAGATCGAGAAAGTCGGTTATCAGGGGCAAATCCTGCCGATCCTGCTGGCAGCCTATGTGATGAGCGTCATCGAAAAATGGCTGCGGGCACGGGTGCCTAATGCGGTGCAGTTGCTGGTGGTGCCGATCACCACCATCGTCGTCACCGGTGTGCTGGCGCTGGCGGTAATTGGTCCGGTGACTCGCCATCTGGGAATTCTCATCACTGAAGGCGTAGTCACCCTGTTCGACCTGGCGCCGATGGTTGGCGGGGCGATTTTCGGTCTGCTCTACGCACCGCTGGTGATCACCGGCATGCACCACATGTTTCTGGCGGTCGACCTGCAACTGATCTCCACCCAGGGCGGCACGTTCATCTGGCCGATGATCGTCATGTCCAACCTCGCCCAGGGCAGCGCGGCACTGGGAGTGTTCTACATGACCCGTAATGTGCGGGACAAAAGCATGGCCTCGACCTCGGCAATTTCTGCCTACTTCGGCATCACCGAACCGGCCATGTTCGGGGTCAACCTGCGCTACAAGTTTCCGTTCTATGCGGCCCTGATCGGCTCGGCCCTAGGCTGCATCTTCCTGTCGCTGAACAAGGTCCAGGCCTCGGCGATCGGCGTCGGCGGCTTGCCCGGTTTCATCTCGATCATCCCGCAGTTCATCCCGATGTTCGTGGTCGGGATGGTGATTGCCATGGTCGTGCCGTTTGTCCTGACCTGCGGGTTGAGCATGAAGATTGTCCGGCCTGGGTATCGGGTCGCCTGATAGATCGCATTCGCCAGTACATATTCAAAAAGGAACCCGCCATGCAAGACTGGCAACGTTCGGTGATCTACCAGATCTACCCGAAGAGTTTTCACAGCCACGCCGGCAACCCCACGGGGGATTTGCTCGGCGTCGTGGCCAAGCTCGATTACCTGCACTGGTTGGGTGTCGATTGCCTGTGGATCACGCCGTTCCTGCGTTCACCCCAGCGCGACAACGGTTACGACATCAGCGATTACTACGCCATCGACCCGAGCTACGGGACCATGGCCGACTGCGAATTGCTGATCGCCGAAGCCGCCAAGCGCGGGATCAAGCTGATGCTCGACATCGTGGTCAACCACACCTCGATCGAACACACCTGGTTCCAGCAGGCCCGCAGCTGCCTCGATAACCCTTACCGTGACTTCTACATCTGGCGCGATGAGCCGAATAACTGGGAATCCAAGTTCGGCGGTTCGGCCTGGGAGTACGAAGCCCAGACCGGTCAGTACTACCTGCACCTGTTCGACCATACGCAGGCCGACCTGAACTGGGACAACCCCAAGGTGCGTGCCGAAGTCTTCAAGATGATGCGTTTCTGGCGCGACAAGGGCGTGGGCGGTTTCCGTCTGGACGTGATCAACCTGATTTCCAAACCGGCGGATTTCCCCGAGGACAACACCGACGGTCGACGCTTTTACACCGACGGCCCGAACGTCCACGAGTACTTGCAGCAGATGCACCGCGAAGTGTTCGAAGGTCATGACCTGATCAACGTCGGCGAGATGTCGTCCACCAGCCTGGAACACTGCATTCGCTACTCGCGACCGGAGTCGAAAGAGCTGTCGATGACCTTCAACTTTCATCACTTGAAGGTTGATTACCCGAACCTGCAAAAGTGGATTCGTGCCGATTTCGATTTCCTTGAACTCAAGCGCATCCTCTCCGACTGGCAGACCGGCATGCAGGCCGGCGGTGGCTGGAATGCGCTGTTCTGGTGTAACCACGACCAGCCGCGGGTGGTCTCGCGGTTTGGTGATGACGGCGAGCATCGGGTGGTGTCAGCGAAGATGCTCGGCACGGCGCTGCATTTCCTCCAGGGCACGCCATTTGTGTATCAAGGTGAAGAGCTGGGCATGACCAATCCGGGCTTCGATCACATCGATCAGTACCGCGATGTCGAGACCCTGAACATCTTCCGGCTCAAGCGCGAGGCCGGTGCGAGTGACGCCGACAACATGGCGGCGATCATGCAGAAGTCCCGGGACAACAGTCGCACGCCGATGCACTGGAGCGCCGAGCCGAACGCCGGTTTCAGCGCTGTCGAACCGTGGATCGGGGTGCCGGCCAATGCCGCGCAAATCAACGTCGCCCACCAACTCGACGATCCTGATTCGGTGCTGCATCACTACCGTCAGCTGATTGCCCTGCGCCGCAGTGAAGCGCTGATGTCCGACGGTGTGTACCGGCAGTTGTTGCCTGAACACAGACAAATCTGGGCGTACGTGCGGGAAGGCAATGGCGAGCGTTTGCTGGTGCTGAACAACTTTTATGGCACGCCGTGCGAGGTCGAACTGCCGCCAGAGGTGATCAGCGAAGCGATGGCGCAGCGTCTGGTGATCAGCAATTACCCGGACTGTCCGCCACGACATCGGCAGGTCTTTTTACGGCCCTATGAGTCGTTCGTTCTGCACCTGACCAACAACTAAAAACAACGTTTAAAAACACACGCAGAACGTTGCGCGGGGGAGTTTTGCGCGCCGGTTTTGCTGCATCACACAATAAAAATAATGAGGTGGTTCTTGAAGATAACAATAAATCGCAGCCTTGCAGTCGCGGGTGTGTGCCTGGGGTTACCGTTGTCGGCTCAGGCGCTGGACTTCGCCGGCTATTTGCGTAGCGGTGTCGGCACCTCGGTCAACAGCAGTTCGCAGTCGTGCTTTCAATTGCCGGGCGCACAATCGAAATACCGCCTGGGCAACGAATGCGAACAGTATGCGGAGCTGGAATTGCGTCAGGATCTGTTCACGCTGGACGATGGTTCGGTGCTCAGTGTCGACGGCATGGCTTCGCTGTATAACCAGTACGACCGCAGCCTGACGTTCAACGGCGACAACGGCTCGGTGCGCATGCCGCAGCTGTATGCGCAATGGTCGAACATGCCCAGCCTCAATGGTGGTTCGCTGTGGGCCGGCCGGCGTTACTACAAACGGAACGACATCCATATTTCCGACTTCTACTACTGGAACCAGAGCGCTACCGGCGGCGGTATCGAAGACGTGCTGATCGGCGATCTGAAGTACAGCTACGCCTTCTCGCGCAAGGACAACCTGTACCAGAAGGACTACATCAACCGTCACGATTTCAACGTCGCCGGCTTCAACACCAACCCCGGCGGCGAGTTGGAATTCGGCTTGAGCTACATCGACAAACCCGACAGCCGTGACGCTCACCGTGGCTGGGCGATCACCACCCAGCATGTGCAGAAGGGCTTTCTGGGCGGCAAGAACAAACTGGCCTTCCAGTACGGCGAAGGCCCGGGCACCGGGTTGGGCTATACCGGTAACGTGAAACTGGACGACAGCAGTAAAAGCTATCGCGTGGTGGAGTTCTTCGACTGGCAAGTGACGCCGCGCTTCGGCGGGCAGGTCGAGGCGGTTTATCAGAAGGACATTCGCCCTGACGGCGCCGACCAGAACTGGATTTCCCTCGGAATTCGCCCGGCCTATGCGATCACCGAGCAAATCAAACTGGTGACCGAACTGGGCCACGATCAGGTCGAGGCCACCGGCGGCACGCGCAAACTGAGCAAGTTCACCATCGCCCCGACCTGGTCGCCCAAGGGCCCGGATTTCTGGGCGCGCCCGGAAGTGCGTCTGTATTACACCTATGCCAGCTGGAACGAGGCGGCCAAACGGGCGGCCAATGAACTGGCGGCAGGTTCGGCGTTATCCGACACCGGCGCCTTCGGCACGGCACGGCATGGTTCGAACGTCGGATTGCAGGTCGAGTATTGGTGGAAATAAGCGATGCTGTCGGGGCCTCGCGCTCCATCGGCACTTCAAAGAACAAAACAGCAGGTGACGTCATGGCCACACCCCAACAATTGCAACTGCTGGCACCCTTGTCCGGCGTGCTGATGCCGCTGGACCAGGTGCCCGATCAGGTGTTTTCCAGTCGCGTGATCGGCGACGGTCTGTGCATTGATCCGACCTCGCAAACCTTGTGCGCTCCGCTGGCCGGAGTGATCAGCAATGTGCAGGCCAGCGGGCATGCCGTCAGCATCACCGACGACAACGGTGTGCAGGTGTTGATGCACATCGGCCTCGACACCGTGAACCTGGCCGGCAAGGGCTTCACCCGGTTGGTGGAGGAAGGTCAGCGGGTTGAGGTGGGACAGGCGCTGATTGAGTTCGATGCCGATTACATCGCCTTGAACGCCCGCAGTTTGTTGACCTTGATGTTGGTGGTCAGCGCAGAGCCGTTCACCTGGCTGGCGCCGGAAACGGGTGTAGTGCAAAGCGGTCAGCCACTGCTGAGTCTGAATCCATCCGAAGAGGGGGCCGATGAGCGAGTGCCGGAGGAGGGCGAGGCACTGTTCTCCAAACCGCTGACGCTGCCCAATCTCAATGGTTTGCACGCCCGCCCTGCGGCGGTGTTTGCCCAGGCAGCGAAAGGTTTTTCGGCGAGTATTTGCCTGCATAAACAGCAGGACAGCGCGAACGCCAAATCCCTGGTGGCGATCATGGCGTTGCAGACCGCTCACGGCGACATCGTGCAAGTCAGCGCGGCGGGCGCGGATGCCGAAGTGGCGATCAAGACCCTGGCCGAGTTGCTGGCCGCCGGTTGCGGAGAAGCCGTGACGGTGATGGCAGAGGTTGAGCCGGTTGTGGCTGATGCGTCATCGCTGAAGGTGCTGCGCGGCGTCTGTGCATCGGCGGGGTCGGCGTTTGGTCAGGTGGTGCAGATCGCGCAGCAGACCCTTGAAGTCATTGAATCCGGTCGGGGCGCGCAAGTTGAGCGCGAGCACCTGTACCGTGCCTTGGCGGCGGCGGTCCTGGACCTGCAGCAGTTGCGTGACCAGGCCACGGGTGACGCCCAGGCAGATATCTTCAAGGCGCATCAGGAACTGCTCGAAGACCCAAGCCTGCTGGATCAGGCCCTGGCACTGATCGACGCCGGCAAAAGCGCCGGTTTCGCCTGGCGGGCGGCCACCGAGTCGACAGCCGCCTTGTTCAAAAAACTGGGCAATGCCTTGCTGGCCGAACGGGCCGCGGATTTGGCCGACGTCGGTCAACGGGTACTCAAGTTGATTCTCGGTGTAGAGGATCATGCGTTGGAGTTGCCGGAAGGGGCGATTCTGATTGCCGAGCAACTGACCCCTTCGCAGACGGCAGGCCTGGACACGCGCAAGGTGCTGGGGTTCGCGACGGTCGGCGGTGGTGCCACCAGCCACGTGGCGATTCTCGCCCGGGCCTTCGGCTTGCCGGCGATCTGCGGTTTGTCGGTTCAGGTGCTGGCACTGGCCAATGGCACCCGGGTTTTGCTCGATGCCGACAAAGGCGAGTTGCAGCTGGATCCCGAGCTGGTTGCCATTGAGCAGTTGCAAGCCAATCGTCAGCGACAAAAGAAACGCCAGCAATACGAGCTGGAAAATGCCGCACGGGCTGCCTGTACCCGCGATGGTCATCACTTTGAAATCACCGCCAACATCGCTTCGCTTGCCGAAGCCGAACAGGCCATGACGCTGGGCGGCGAGGGCGTCGGTCTGTTGCGTTCGGAGTTTCTGTATCTGGATCGCAATCATGCGCCGAGCCATGACGAGCAAGCGTCCACTTACAGCGCTATCGCCCGAGCATTGGGGCCAACGCGCAATCTGGTGGTGCGGACCCTGGATGTCGGCGGTGACAAACCATTGGCCTACGTGCCGATGGACCGCGAAACCAACCCGTTTTTGGGTATGCGCGGCATTCGTTTGTGCCTGGAGCGTCCGCAGCTGCTGCGCGATCAGTTCAAGGCGATCCTGAGCAGCGCCGGGCTGGCTCGCTTGCACATCATGTTGCCGATGGTCACGCAGTTGTCGGAGTTGCGGCTGGCCCGTCAGCTGCTTGAAGAGGAGGCGCTGGCAGCAGGGCTCACGGAACTGCCGAAACTGGGGATCATGATCGAAGTACCGGCAGCGGCGCTGATGGCTGATCTGTTTGCGCCCGAGGTGGATTTCTTCTCCATCGGCACCAACGACCTGACCCAGTACACCCTGGCCATGGACCGCGATCACCCGCGGCTGTCCAGCCAGGCTGACAGCTTTCATCCGTCGGTGCTGCGCTTGATCGCCGGTACCGTGAAAGCCGCCCATGCCCATGGCAAATGGGTCGGTGTGTGTGGCGCCCTGGCTTCGGAACATCTGGCGGTGCCGTTGTTGCTGGGGCTTGGCGTGGATGAGTTGTCGGTGAGCGTACCGCTGATTCCGGCGATCAAGGCGGCGGTTCGCGAAGTGGACCTGCTGGACTGCCAGGCCATCGCCCAGCAAGTGCTGGGGCTGGAAAGTGCCGAGCAGGTGCGCGAGGCATTGCGGCTGCACCACGAGGCGACGGTAGATACTTCACTGGTTCTGGAGAACTGAGCATGTTCGAGAAAATGCAGCGGGCGTTCTGGAAAGCATTGACCCCGGACCTGGTGGTGGATGAGCCGAAAGCGGTGGCTCAAGCCGTTTCTGGTCTGGCGCCGAAAGTCGTGGCCGCCCTGGGCGGTGTGGATAACCTCAAGTCGCATCAGCCCGTGGCGCTGACCCGGATGCGGGTGGAGTTGCGGGATGTGGCGCGGATGGACCGGCAGGCGTTGACGGCGGCTGGAGTGCCAGGCGTCATGATGCTGGACGGTGGAGTGGTGCATCTGCTCACCGGCCTTCAGTGATCGTTCCCACGCTCTGCGTGGGAATGCCGCCACGGACGCTCCGCGTCCGCTCTAAGTGACGCGGAGCGTCATGAGGTGCATTCCCACGCGGAGCATCACTAGTGTCCGGTAAAACCTTTTCAGAGCTGAAGGCTGCCTTGGGCAGCCTTCAGCTCTGTTCGCTTTTGCCTTC
>NZ_JBXANU010000015.1:0-155144 GCF_058802085.1 Pseudomonas sp. GW822-FHT02G04 | reverse complement strand
GAAGCAGGCACAGCAAGGGGGAGCAAGCTCCCCCTTTAGTTTTTACCGGACACTAGTGACGCTCTGCGTGGGAATGCAGCCCGGGACGCTCCGCGTCCCTCCCAAAGCCGAACGCGGAGCGTCCGTTGAGGCATTCCCACGCAGAGCGTGGGTACGATCATCTCCAAACTGAACACCCCTCCCCCAATCCCCGTATAATCGCGCTTTTTTCCCGAAGGCACCCCGCTCGTGGCAGACAAACGGTACAGCTGCATTGGTTTGTATAACCCCAAATCACCGGAGAACGTCGGTTCGGTGATGCGCGCCGCCGGTTGCTATGGCGTGGCGTCGGTGTTTTACACCGGCAAGCGCTATGAACGCGCCGCTGATTTCGTCACCGACACCAAGAAAGTCCACTACGACATTCCGCTGATCGGCATTGATGACCTGAAGAAAATCCTGCCGCTGGGTTGTGTACCGGTTGCCGTGGAACTGGTCGACGGAGCCCGTTCGCTGCCGGAATACACGCACCCGGATCGCGCCCTCTACATCTTCGGCCCCGAAGACGGCTCGCTGGATAAAGAGATCCGCGACTGGTGCGAAGACGTGGTCTACATCCCGACCACCGGCTGCATGAACCTGGCGGCCACGGTCAACGTGGTGCTGTACGACCGCATGGCCAAGGGCAACAACACCCGCTCTGGCCCGAAATTCCGCTGAATCACTGCATATCCGATGGAACGAGCCGACCGCCTCGACAGTCAGCTTAATTATCCATTCTTGAAGCCTGGAGACAGATCATGAGCGACCTCAAACGCGTAGAGCGCATCGAATCCACCCCGTTCCAGACTCAGCCCGCGCAGAACGTCCAGGGTTGGGAGCGTATCGGTTCCCTGGCCGGCGGCGTGGTGATGGTCGGCAAGGGCCTGCGGCGCGGTGGCGTGTTCGGGTTGATTCAAGTGGCGATTGGCGGCGTGGCGCTGGCGCGGGGTATTACCGGGCACAGTTCGGCGAAAAGCTTTCTGGAAAAAAGCCGTCAGGACATGAATAACGTTCGGGCAAAGATTGAGCGTGCCGGGGAAGAGTTGAGTCGGTTGAAGGCGAATGCCGAGGCGGCGACCAAAACTGCGACCGTGACGGGCAATGATTCTTTGAAGTCGCCGAAAGCCGGGGTTTAAGATCAAAAGATCGCAACCTTCGGCAGCTCCTACGCGCCTGTGGGCGCTGCCGAAGGCTGCGATCTTTTGATTTTCTATTGCAACAACCCGGTATCAAGCACCTTGGAAGACTCGCCAATAACGCTCTCACTGAGCTGAACGAATTCCTTGGTATCGACACTCTCCAAACGCATCGCCCCACGCAGCACATCATCCAGCGAACGCTTGTTGCGGGTCTTCAGGCGAATCTCGCGATCCAGTTCCTGCAGCAACACCACCGCTTTGGCCACCTGCGCCGGGTTGATCTGCTCTCCGCGCAAGGTGGTGACCTTCTGGCTGTCCTTGGCCAATTTGCTCTGCAGGCTCTCATACCGCTCATCACTCATGCCGCCCGCGCGGCGCACCAGTTCGATGGCGTAATACTCGGCAAACCCTTCACGGATCCAGTCGCTGCGCTGGCTGTCGTTGATCCGCCCGAACAGCTGAGCCACTTCACGCATCAAGGCACTGGTGCCGCTTTCGCTGACCAGCGGCAGGCGGCTATTGAGATAGATCGATTCCCGCGCGGCCAGGCTGCCACGCCACATCGGGTCATTGGCGCCGACGATCAGCAGTTTGCTGGGGTGACGCGGAAAAACTTCCTGCACTTGCGGCCAGACGAACGTCAGCAGCGTCAGCACATCCATGCGGCGCATCCCCTGGCCTTGGGGCGAGGCCACGGTGACTTCGGTTTCCCCCAGTCGCGTGCGACGGCTACCGAGGTTACCGGCGAGCATCCAACCGGTAGGACGGTCGAACAGGCGCGAGACGTTATCGATGCGGAACTTGTTTTTGCCGATCCGCGGCCAGGCGGTTTCGACGCTTTTCCAACCGGTGGGCAATTCGAATTCCAGGCGTGACACCAGCTCGATACCGTCCTGCTGATCGAGTTTGGCCGCGGGCACCAGGTCATCACCACGCATCAGCGCCCACGCTGGCGTCATGCGCGTGTCGAAGCTGCCGCTTTTGCGCCCATGGCTGATGCGCACGCGGTAGGTCAGGCTGGCCTTGTCGGCGGCCGGGCGCCAGACACCACGGGCCTGCGTGCCCGGTGTGAGCTGCCATTGGCCGTCGGCCTTGAAATCGCTGTAGTGACTGCCATCGCCCAAATCGAAATCCAGACTGCGCACCGCCGAGCCTTGGGCCAGGGTCAGCCGCACTTCGGCCTGATCGCTTTGCGGCAACAGGCGTACGTGATAATCCAGATCGACTTTCTTCGCCGCCCATACGGGCGAACTCAGGGCCAGCAGCCCGACAGCCAACGCCCGCAGCACTCCCACCGCCATACACACTCCTATTGTGGCGAGCGCGCTTGCTCGCGCTGGGCTGCGTAGCGGCCCAAAATTCTTGTGATCACCGCCGATTTTGTGAGTGCTACGCACTGGAGCGCCAGCCCGGTCAAGCGGGAGCAAGCTCCCTCGCCACAGACTAAATGGCATCGGGAATTAACCCGCGCGAAAAATCAGATGATCTTCCCAATCGTCTTCGGCCACGCTGCCTTCGGCGAGCATGCGCCCGGACTGGGAGATACGTTCGTGATGCACCGCATCACGATCACCGCACACCAGGTGATGCCAGAGCGGCAGGTCCTTGCCTTCGCTGACCAGTCGATAACCGCAGGTCGGTGGCAACCATTTGAACTCATCGGCCTTGCCCGGTGTGAGCTGGATGCAATCGGGGACAAAGTCGCGACGGTTGGGGTAATCGGTGCACTGACAGGTTTTGAGGTCCAGCAGTTTGCAGGCGATGCGCGTGTAGTAGACGGCGTTGTCGTCTTCGTCCTCGAGCTTTTGCAGGCAGCACAGGCCACAGCCGTCGCACAGCGATTCCCATTCCTCTTGATCGAGTTGATCGAGGGTTTTGCGTATCCAGAACGGTTCGACTTTGGCGGCCATGGCTCAAGCATCAACATCAGGTGGTGAAAAGGCCGCCAGTCTAGTGCCAAGGCACCGGCGGGCCAAGCATTGGCGACTACCGGTACAACGGCACTTGTCAGTTCTTGCGCCACCCAGTAGCTTTGCCAGTCGCAAGGAGCCCTACCCAAGTGCCATTAACGCTCAACCGCGTTGCATTCAGGTGAACTGCCGGCTCAAAAAAAACCTGGCGCTCAGCTCAACTGCAGCCACCGGTTTTTCGACGACCCTCATTTTAAAACGTAAAGGAATCTCTTGATGAGTGCTAATCCACGCGTTGCCGACTATGCCATTCACCCTCAGTTCACCGATCGCTGGTCGCCCCGCGCCTTCACCGGCGAAACCATCCCCGAAGAGACCCTGCTGAGCTTCTTCGAAGCCGCCCGCTGGGCGCCATCGGCGTACAACTCGCAGCCTTGGCGGTTTCTCTATGCGCGTCGCGACACGCCGAACTGGGAACGTTACCTGGGCCTGCTGAACGAGTTCAACCGCAGCTGGGCGCAGCACGCCTCGGCGCTGGTGATCGTGATCTCGAAAACCACCTTCGTGGCACCTGGCGCCAGCGAAGAAACCCCGGCGCTGTGGCACACCTTCGACACCGGTTCCGCCTGGGGCCACCTGGCGCTGCAAGCGAGCATCAGCGGCTGGCACACCCACGGCATGGCCGGTTTCGATCAGGAGCTGACCCGCAAGGAGCTGAACATTCCTGAAGGCTATGCGCTGCACGCCGCCGTGGCGATCGGCAAGCTGGGCGACAAGGCAACGCTGGCCGAGTACCTGCAAGCGCGTGAAGAGCCAAGCCCGCGTCGTCCGCTGAGCGAGTTGGCGGCTGAAGGTAATTTCACCCTCTAAGCGCGCCGGACCTGATCATTCCCACGCTCCGCGTGGGAATGCCGCCAGGGACGCTCCGCGTTCCGCTTCGGATGTGACGCAGAGCGTCACGGGATGCATTCCCACGCAGAGCGTGGGAACGATCAGCTGGGTAAATTTAATACCCGCGCGCGAAATCCACTTCCCCACGCAATGCTTCACCTGCCTGATACGCCCGAAGGTTCTCGACAAACAGCTTCACCATCGCCGGAGGCGAAGTCGGTGCCGAGCTATGGCCGGTCAGCAGCAGGCCCCACGCGGTCCAGAACGGATGACGTTGCGGCAGCGGCTCCTGACGGCAGACGTCGATCACGGCCCCCGCCAGATGCCCTTCCTTCAAGGCTTCCACCAGGTCCGCATCGACCACCGCAACACCGCGCCCGACGTTGATGAACAACCCGGTCGCCTTGAACTGCTTGAACAGGGCAGCGTCATACAGGTCGTGCGTATTGGGGGTATTCGGCAGCAGATTGATCACGTAATCCGCCTCACCGACCAGACGCGGCAAATCGTTCAGCGCGCCGACTTCGACAAAGGGCGCCTGCTCCCGGGCAGTGCTGGCGATGCCGTATAACTCAACGCCAAACGGCAGCAGAAACTGCGCCACTGTCTGACCGATGTCACCGGTGCCGACGATCAGCACCTTGCGTCCTGCCAGGCTTTGACCCTGGCGATTGTCCCATTTGCGCTCGACCTGGCTGACCAGCCGCGGTAGTACTTCGCGTTCGTGGCCGAGCATGTAAGTCAGCACGTATTCAGCCATGACCTGACCGAAAATCCCTACTGCGCGAGTCAGCCGATAATGCCGTGGCAAGCCATCGGCCAGCAGCGGCGTGATACCGGCCCAGGTCGACTGCAGCCATCCAGGCGTGTGGCCCTGACGCAACAGCGTTGCCAGCAGGTCCGGCTGACCGAGCCAGACCTGGCAGTCGGCGGCCTGACGGGCCAGTTCGGCGGAGTCGCCGCTGGTCAATACTTCCAGATCAGGCGCTGCCTGACGCAACAGTTGGGCATACACAGGGTGGTCGTGTTCAGCAATCAGAACGCGCATGTTTCAAACCTTTCAAAAACAGTGCAGACGACCGCCGACGGAGGATCACTCCATCGTCACGGCCATCGCCAAAATCATTCCAGTGTTTCATAAGGCTCTGAACAGAGCCTGTCTGCCGATTACATCGGGTCGTTGCGGCGCAGCAATTCTTCCGGCAAGTGTTCGATGTATTCATCCTCGGCCGGCGGCATTTGCAGGTGGTAGCCCTGCTTGTCGAGGTTCTCCAGTACTACAGCAATATCTTCGCGCGACAGCTTGCGCTCGGGGGTCAACACCAGGTCGAAAGCGTGGATGGCTTTGCCGAAAGCCGCCATCAGGGGTTCAGGCACACGCTCCAGTGCATCGCTTTTGAGCACATAGAGGTACATCCCGCTTTTCTTCGAGCTTCGATAAATGGAACAAATACGTTTCAAGGCTGTTCTCCGGCGGTGGCCAGGCTGTCGAGCAGCACCTGGCCCATCAATTCGCGGCGCCAGCCACGCAGCGAATCAGGCAATTGGTAAGGACCATTGGGGAAGCCGCTCTTGAGCAGCGCTTCCAGGGTTTTCTTGCGCAGCATCAGTTCCGGCGCGATGTTCAGGCGCTCGGCTTCGGCCTGGCCAATGGCGCGCAGCTGTTTGACCAGCGCGGCGGCTTCCACCGGCAATGGCTCCGGCACCGCTGGCGGCCACTGATCAGGCGACACACTGCCAGAGCGCTTGATCAGATCAAGCAGAAATTCGCCGTCCTGACGCACGGTGCGCGGGTGCATGTCTTCGATTTTCGCCAGAGCGCCGAGGTTGTCCGGTTGGGTGCGCGCCAGCGGCCAAAGGGAATGCTCACGGACGATGCGGTTGCGCGGCAGATCACGGGCGCGGGCTTCACGCTCGCGCCAGGCGCAGAGCTCACGCAACACGGCGAGTTGGGCTCGGGACAGTTTCCAGGCCAGTTTGGCGTCGCGATAGACCTCGTACGGGTCGACCTCACGCCGCAGATTGGCGACCAGCTCTGCGCCGTCTTCCAGGACCCAGGCGTATTTTTCATCAGAAAGCTTCGGACGCAGCTGTACGAAAACCTCCGCCAGATGCACGGCATCTTCGGCGGCGTAGCTGATCTGGGTGTCGGACAGTGGACGTTGCAGCCAGTCGGAACGGGTCTCGCCCTTGGGCAGGTCGATGCCGAGCACGTCCTGCACCAGCCGCGAATAGCCCATGGAGAAACCCAGGTTCAGATAAGCGGCGGCCAGTTGGGTGTCGAACAGCGGCGCCGGCAGGCTGCCGGTCAGGCGCAGCAGGACTTCGAGGTCTTCGCTGCACGCATGCACGACCTTGACCACGGCCGGGTTTTCCAGCAACGCGGCCAGAGGCTGCCAGTTGTCGATGGTCAGTGGGTCAATCAGGTAAGCGCGTACGCCATCGCCGATCTGCAGCAGGCCTGCGATCGGGTAAAAGGTGTCGACCCGCATGAATTCGGTGTCGAGGGCAACGAATGGCAGCTGCTGCCACTCGGTGCAAAACTGACCGAGGCTATCGTTGTCGCGAATCCAGTGAATATCGATGGCCACACGGCTCTCCCTTGAAGAATGGCGCGCAGTATATATCGCCCCCGGCGATTTCCGCGCATCCACTGAACAAGAGCTTTAGCGAAAATACCTGCCGGACAGCAAGAATTGTCTGACAGTTGGAGACTAGCTGTCCTTACGCAACACGTAGACACGCATCCGCGTGCAACCCGGCACCAAGTCCTGATGACTGAGCAAGCAGAAACCCGCTTGCCTGAACTCGGCCTCAAGCTCGGCCTTGCTGGCCTGTGGCTGGGCCTGTGCGTCCTCCACGTCCGAACGCTCGAGCTTGAAACGCCCATCAACCCGCACCGCCACAATCACCGTATCGCGACTGACCCGGTGGAACTCGCGCAACATGGCCAATCGATGCTCGGGACAGGCGATGCGTTGAAACAGTTGCAGGCAAAAAATGCAGTCAACCGCATTCGCCGACAAGCCGATGGTGAAGGCTGAACTCTGAAAGGTCTTGATCCGTTTCAGCAGGTTCTGCGGATGGTGGGTGCTAGCGTGATCGAGCATGTCCTGAGATGGATCGGTCGCGAGAATCACCCGGTTCGCATGCTCGGCCAGCACCGGCCAGAAACGCCCGACCCCGCAGGCCACATCAAGAATCAATCCCGGCTCGCCAGCGACCTGAAGCGCATTACGCACCAATTGCTCTTCGCGCCAGAACGTCAAACGCCCCACCAGGCCACGCGGTCGCGGCTGATGGCAGACGCGGGCGTGTTCCTGATCGTAGCGCCGGGCGAACTCAAGCTCGAAGGCGGATGGGGGCTGCGCGGACATGTGTAATGGCTCTTGTTGGATGTTCCAGGCGCCGCAGATTAGCGGTCGTTACGTGAAAAAAAGGTCGAGTCGCTCATTTTTTGGCCAGCACACCGTCGACCATTGCGCCGCGGCATCCGGCGAACATATCCAGCCCCGGGTTGTAGACCGTGCTGTTGACCTCCAGCAAACCGAGCATCGAATGGAACAGGTTGTCCTGGCTCAAGGGCTTTTCACGATTCTGTTGCAGGCAATCGGTGTCCACCGAGAACGACTTTTGATAGCTGTCGGAGAACCACGCCAGCATCGCTACATGTTTCTGTTGTTCCGGTGCGAGCATGTAAGGCGTGCCATGCAAGAACAGGTTGTATTCGCCCAGCGACTCGCCGTGATCCGACAGATACAGCATCGCGGTATCGACTTTGCCCTGGTTGCTGCGCAACAGATCAATCAGGGTCGACAGCACGTGATCGGTATATACCAGCGTATTGTCGTAGCCATTGACGATGCTTTCGCGGCTGCAATTGTTCAGCGCATTGCTTTCACACACAGGTGTGAAGTGTTCGTATTCTTTCGGGTAGCGCTTGAAGTATTCCGGACCGTGACTGCCCATTTGGTGCAGCACCAGCACCGTGTCTTTATCCAGCGTGTCGATGAAGTGCTGCAGACCTTGCAGGAGAATTTCATCGCGGCACTCACTGTTGGCGCACAGCACCGGGTCTTTCAGGTCACTCACGTCATCGACAGTGACCCGATCGCAGGTGCCTTTGCAGCCCGACTGGTTATCGCGCCAGATCACCTGGAGACCGGCATGCTTGAGCACGTCCAGCAGGCCTTCCTGGTTCTTCGCCTTGCTGGCGTCGTAATCCTTGCGGCCCATGTTGGAGAACATGCAGGGCACCGACACAGCCGTTTCCGTGCCGCACGAATGCACATCGGTGAAGGCAATCAGGCCGGATTCCTTATTCAGTTTCGGCGTGGTGTCGCGGTCATAACCCAGGATACCGAAGTTCTCGGCCCGGGCACTTTCGCCCACCACCAGTACCGTCAGGGATTTACGGTCGTGGGCCTGCCAGGCCGGGTTTTTCTGGGCATCTTCACCCAGTTTGGCGAAAGGTTGCCGTGCAGACACCACTTGCTCACGCAGATAACCGAACGAGGCACCGATGTAGTTGCTCGGCACCACCATCAGGCGCAATTCATGGTGATTGCGAAACAACGACGACAGGCCTTGATAGTTGACCAATGCGACACCGCCGATCACCGCAACCGACGCGACACTCACCAGCACTTTACTTAATAACTCACGGTGCCAGCGACGGTAATTAACCGGGATTTTCCACAACAACCACGACGGCAAGACGCCGAGCAGTACGATATAAACAAACAGTTTTAGCGAGAGTAAGTCGCGTACTTCCGTGGCATTGGTTTCGGCGAAGTTACGCAACATACCGGCGTCGATCAGCACGCCATATTGGCTCATGAAGTAGGCCACACCGGCACTGATCAGAAAGATCAGCGTCAACACGGGTTTCATCACGGGCCGGAATGCCAGCAAGGTCAGCACAATGTTGAAGGCCGCCAGGATCATCAGCCCGAACGCGACACGCATGACGATGCCTTGACCGTCTGCTGCGGTGATATCGAAGAGGTGTTGCCAGAGAACTAAATTGAACCCTGCCAATAGAAAAGCACTGGAAACCAACGTCACCCACTCGGGGCGCACGGCTTTGAACTTCAACATGTGATCGGTTGTTCCTGAAAAGAAGTGCCCGCGGCAAATGTGAAAATTTCATTGACCGAGACGCCACAAATCTTAAGCAGTCAACCATCAATATTTCGTGAAAAAGAAGCCAACGAATAGTTGGCTTTTGGCATTTGGCCAAAACTTTCAACACTGGCGACCCGTTTCAGGCCTGATGCAGATACCAGCGCCAGTCCTGCTCACCGACTTCGCCCATGAATTGCCGGTATTCGGCTCTTTTCACTGCCAGATAGACGCCAAGAAACTCACTGCCGAATGCTTCCCGGGCCCAATTCGAACCTTCCAGCGCGCGCAACGTGGTCAACCAGTCGGTCGGCAACAATTGCGCGGCCTGGGCGTAACCGTTGCCCTCCACCGGAGCTCCGGGGTCAAGTTGCTCGCGGATGCCGCGATGAATACCGGCCAGGATCGCCGCCGCTGCCAGATACGGGTTAGCGTCGGCACCACAGATGCGATGCTCAATATGCCTGGAGAATGCCGGCCCGCCCGGCACTCGCAAACTCACGGTGCGGTTGTCCACGCCCCAAGTGGCCGCCAGGGGTGCGTAGCTGTTGGTCTGGAAACGACGGTACGAGTTGGCGTTCGGACAGAACAACAGCAACGCATCGAGCAATGTGGCGAGCATCCCGCCGACCGCGTGCTTGAGCAGCGGCGTGCCGGCCGGGGCGTCACTGGCGAACAGGTTATTGCCCTCCTTATCCGCCAGGCTGACGTGCATGTGCATGCCAGTGCCGGCCAGGTCATCGAACGGCTTGGCCATGAAACAAGCCGTCATCCCGTGCTTGTGCGCCACGCCCTTGACCAGCCGCTTGTAGCGCACGGCTTCGTCCATCGCCTGCAAAGCGTCGATGCGGTGTTCGAGGGTGATTTCCACCTGCCCCGGCGCGTATTCGGAAATCGCCGTGCGCGCCGGGATGCCCTGGAGTTTGCAGGCGCTGTAGAGGTCGGCTAGAAACGGCTCGATCTGTTCCAGTTCACGCAAGCCGTAGACTTGAGTCCCGCGTGGCCGCCCGCCATCGACATCCCGTGCCGGCTGCGGCCGACCGTTGCTGTCGCGCTGCTGATCCAGCAGATAAAACTCCAGCTCCGCTGCCATCACCGGATAATAACCGTCGGCCTGCAAGCCTTCGATGACCTTGGCCAGCAGGTGCCGTGGGTCGGCGATGGTCGCGGGCATGCCCTCTTGCGGATGCATGCTGACCTGCACCGCCGCCGTGGGAATCAATCGCCACGGCATGCGCTGCAAACTGCCGCTGACGGGATAAGCGCGACAATCGATATCACCGACGTCCCAGACCAGCCCGGAGTTTTCCACGTCATCGCCATTGATGGTCAGGCCGAGGATGGTACTCGGCAGCGGCCGACCGCTTTCGTACACTGCCAGCAGCTCATCGCGATGCAGCAATTTGCCTCGTGGCACACCGTTGTTGTCGAGGATGAACAGCTCGAACATCTCGATATCCGGGTTCTGTTCAAGAAACGTCATGGCTTGTTCTTTCGTAGCAAAGGATGTCGTGGCACAGCTCATGGGAATTCTCGTCTATCCGCGTCAGGCAAACGCACAGGCGCCGCCGGTTTGATCCCGGCGCACAGCGCGGGACCTGTCAGAACAATCAGCGGGAGATGCAGGAATCCGGCGGGCGCGCGTGACGGCAGTGCCACAGGGCCCAGAAGGCGAGTTCGGAAGGGAGTGCGACTGGACAACTGTCCATAGAGAAGACCGCAGCAAACAGATGAACAGCAGCGTCACACGGGCGGTTAAGCCGTTAAATCGGGATTTGAAGAACCTTGGGTGTGGATTGGCTAAACAATTGACTATTCGCGACCGGGGGATTAGGCGGGCGGTACAGTTATTTAATTTCTAAATACTGTTCCGGACTTTCTGATTTGCCGCCTCCAGGGCTCGCGCGCCTAATCGGCTCCTTGTTCCTGAAGGTCCGATTATGGAAAACGTTCGCGCAACCTCCCGCCCTGCCCTCTGGCTGATGTTCAGCATCATTCTTGTCGCCCTGAATCTGCGTCCGTCCATGGCCGCTGTCGGCCCTTTGCTGTCAGCCATTCGCGGTGACATCCCGCTGAATTTCAGCCTGGCCTCGCTGTTGACCATGCTGCCAGTCATGGCCATGGGACTGGCGATGTTCTTTGGTATCGGCATCAGTCAGCGCCTGGGCGAGCAGCGCACCGTGGTGCTGTCGCTGCTGATCATCGGCCTGGCCACGGTGTCGCGGCTGCTCCTCGATTCAGCGGCGGAGCTGATCCTGAGCGCCGTGTTGGCCGGCGTCGGCATTGCGCTGATTCAGGCGTTGATGCCAGCCCTGATCAAGTCCCGTTTCAGCGACAACGTTTCCGTGTGCATGGGTCTCTATGTGACGTCGATCATGGCTGGCGCGGCAATCGCGGCGTCATTCGCGCCGTTGGTGATGACCCGCACCAGCAGTTGGCGAGTGGGGTTGGCGATCTGGGCTGCACTGGCGCTGGCGGCATTGCTGTTCTGGTGCGCTCAACGCTCGGGAATGCCGACAATGGGGGAAAAGTCGTCCCGCAAAGAATCCTTTTCCGGCAATTCCCGCGCCTGGTTACTCGCAATCTTCTTCGGCCTGGGCACGGCGTCCTACACCTGTGTCCTGGCCTGGCTGGCACCGTACTACGTGGAAAAAGGCTGGAGCGAACAACAGGCCGGCTTGTTACTGGGCTTTTTGACGGCCATGGAAGTGTTGTCGGGGTTGCTGACACCCGCCATCGCCAACCGCAGCCGTGACCGGCGCTTGGTGCTGGTGGTGTTACTGGCACTGATCATGGCCGGTTTCTGCGGGCTGATTCTGAGCCCGCAACACCTGAGCCTGCTGTGGCCGTGCCTGCTGGGACTGGGCATCGGCGGGCTGTTCCCGATGAGCCTGATCGTGTCGCTGGATCATCTGGACAATCCCCAACGCGCGGGCGGGTTGACCGCCTTCGTGCAAGGCATCGGTTACCTGATCGCCGGCCTCTCACCACTGATCGCCGGGATGATTCGCGATCAACTGGGCAGTTTCGAATGGGCCTGGTGGTCACTGATGGGCGTCATGGCGTTGATGATCCTGATGGTCCTGCGCTTCGATCCGCGGCATTACGCCAAACACATTCATTAACCCGGAACCCTCATCATGAAACGCACAGGTTTTGCTGCCGCTCACGTCGGCATGTTGCTCTGGGCGCTGTTGATTGCCGTCTCGTTTTCCGCGGCAGCCCAGGTCAGCCAGGCCATCGACCCGATTCTGCTGACCGGGCTGCGCCTGTTGTGTTGCGCCCTGGTGTTTTTGCCCCTGCTGCTGTTCAAGGGCGATACCGCCATGACCGCCCGCGGCCTCCTCGGTCATGCCGTGCTTGGCATGCTGCTGGCGCTGTACTTCGGCTCGCTGTTCGAAGCACTGCGTTACACCTCGGCGGTGAACACTGGGACGATGTTCACTCTGGTGCCGTTGCTGACGCTGCTGTTCGAAGCCATCCTGACACCCGACAGCCGCCTGAAACAACGCGTGTTGCCCATGCTGGTTGCCGCGGCCGGCGCCGTGTTGCTGGTATTGAAAGGCGCAGGCCCCGGCGAACTGCCGTCGTTGTATGCGGTATCGGTGTATGGGGTCGGTTGCCTGGCAATGGCGCTCTACTCGCCCCTGAGTCAACGGTTCAAGGCCAACAGCCTCAAGGGGCGCGGCCCGGTGGGCATGACCTTCTGGAACATGCTGTTCGGCGCGCTGTTTCTATTGGCGTTCTGTGGGTTCAGCGGCGGCTGGCGTTCGGCATTGTTGCTGAGCGCAAGCGATCTCTGGTGGTTGATCTACCTGGCACTGTTCGCCACCCTGGCGACTTTCTGGCTACTGCATCGAGCCATTAGCGTGATCGCCCCTTCCTCAGTCATTTCCTACATCTACCTGAGCACCCTGTTCATCACACTGTTCCACTGGCTGTGGCTACGCCAGTCGCCACGCGCCCTGGAAATCATCGGCGCGTTGCTGGTGGGCGTCGGCATGTTGGCGCTGTTAATATCCAGCCGCGATGCGATGCCTGCACAGCAATCAGCGCTGAAGGCCTCTGGCCATGTTTCGGGGGATTGAATTCACAGGTCGTGTTCATAACACTATCTGTCCCACAACTGACCATGAAACATCCTACAAGGCATTCTCTTGGTACTATCGTTCCGCTAAGATCATTCGCACACGTTTGCGCACGGTCAGCGCAAGGAGCACAGCGAGACAGAACGGATGCTGAACAGTAACTTGCTTAGAAAGCTCGATATGCAGGACCTCATGGTGTTTGTTGCCGTGTATGAGCAAAGCAGCGTCACCGGTGTGTCGGAGGCACTTTGCGTCAGCCAGTCCACCGTGAGTTACTGCCTGAAGAAACTGCGCACCAGTTTCGAAGACGAGTTATTCATCAATACCCGCACGGGTATGCGCCCCACCTACAAAGCCAGCACCATGTATGCCCATGTGCTGAAGATTCTCGAAAGCATCAACCTGTGTCACGCCGGAACACCGACGTTCGATCCGACCTTGCAACCGGTCACCTTCAATATCTGCGCGCCGGAATACTTCGAGCAGCTGATCTTGCCGCGCCTGTTGAAGAGCTTCGATTTCGCCGACCTGCCGGTGATGGTCAACATGCACAAGTTCGAAACCGACATCCCGGCCGAAGAGCTGCGCGACGGCAGCCTCGACCTGGTGATCTGTTTCGGCCCAAACTTTCATCGAAGCCACACCGACTTCAACTCCAGGCGGCTACTGGAAGACGATCTGGTCTGCGTCTTCGACAAACGCGCCACGCCGCTGGAACCGCGCTTGAGCCTGCAAGCGTTCACTGAACGTCGGCATGTGTTCCCGACGCCCTGGACGTCCACCACCAACATGGTTGACGGCTGGCTGGCTCAACAGGCCCACAAACGCCAGATTGTTGCGCGCTCCAACAGCTACAGCGCGGCGCTGAAGATGATCACCGGCACCGACTTCATCCTGACCTTGCCCCGGCGCATCCAGCAATTGCTGGCCAACGAGGCGATCTTCAATCACTGCGAAGCGCCCAATGGTTTGCCGGGCTTCACCCTGGACATGCAATGGAGTCAAAGTGTCGACCAGGACAGCGCCAACACCTGGCTGCGCGAGCAAGTGATCAAGGCCTGCGCCGAGCAGGAAATGGCCTGAAACTCAGTGGCCGATGGCAGTCTTGGTGTAGGACTCTCGATCGATGTCGATGATTTCCACACACAGCTGGGCCTCAACGCCGACCGGCCATTCACACACATCCTGCACCACCGCCAGCAGGCTTTCTGATAACTGCTTCTTGATCTGCGGCGAGCGACCGCTCAACAGCGCCAGTTTTACATGCACGAACGCCCGCTCGCCCGGTGCAGTACCCACCCTGAAAGTCTCGACCTTCACCGCACGGGCCTTGATGTCGAACTCTTCAAACTGCCCCGAAGCGACCAGCGCGTTGTTGAGTCGCAGCAACGCCACATCGGCATTCAGTTCGGACAGGTTGGCGGTGTATTCCATGTGCAGGTGGGGCATGACGGGGTTCCTGAGGATTGGCAGAAAGGTCGTAGATATAACACAGAGCCGCCCTACTCACTGGACAGCGGAAGGATAGGACGCTCACTCATGAACGCCTCCAGACGCGAGCGCAGCCAGCGTTCAGCCGGATCGCTGTCGACATGGCTGAGCCAGACCATGGACAGGTCCAGGGTCGGCGTCTTGAACGGAAACGGCTCCTTGAACAGTTGGCCTGACGCGGCCATCGCCTCCGCCGTGTAATCCGGCAGGCTGGCGATCAGATCAGTGCCGGCGAGCAAGGCCGGCAATGAGCTGTATTGCGGAACGGACAGCACGACGTGGCGCGTACGGCCGATCTCTGCCAGCCATTCATCGGCGTAGCCACTGACGTTAGCGGTGTGGGACACCAGCACGTGCGGCCGCGCGCAATATTCATCGAGGGTCAACGGCGTGTCCGACGCATCTGCACGCAAAATACTGGGCTGGATATGTCGCAACAATTTGCGCTTGGCGTTGGCCGGCAGGCCGCGGGTCTGGCTGATACCAACGGTGATATCGCCAGACGCCAGCAAGTCGGGAATGCGCCAGTAGTCGACATGCTGGACCACGAACACCACCTTCGGCGCCTCCTGGCGCAAGGTGCGCAACAACGGTGGCAACAGGCCGAATTCGACATCGTCCGACAGCCCGATGCGAAACGTCATGGTGCTGGTGAGCGGATCGAAATCGTGGGTCAGGCTCAAGGCCACCGACAGCGAATCCAGTGCCGGCGACAGGTGCTGAATGATCTCCTCGGCCCGCGCTGTCGGCTCCATGCGATGGCCGACCCTAATGAACAGCGGATCGTTGAACATCGTCCGCAAGCGGTTCAGCGCCGCACTGATGGTCGGCTGACCGAGGAACAGCTTCTCCGCCACCCGCGTGACGTTGCGTTCGAGCATCAATGTCTCAAACACCACCATCAGGTTGATGTCGGCCTTGCGTAGTTCGTTGCGATTCATCCGTTGCACCCCGGCCCCCAAGACTGGGTGACAGTTTAGGGAGGTGTCGCGATCGGCGTCTATGCAGGTTGGCAAACGACCCGATCCATAAAAACCGGGAGCACTCACAACACAAGAGCGCCCGGCTGAAACGAAGCTGCTCTGACTGAGCAGCTTCACCGCCTGGAACCTATATTTCCTTGACCGGTGTCTGCTCTTGAGTCCCTTTGATCAAACCGATGGCATGCACGCAATCAGACTTGTTGACGTAAGCCTCCCCACTGGCAATCGTTTCATGATTCCCCGCCCGCAAACGCCAGCGCCATTGGCCCTTGCCGGTCTGTGAGGTGCCACGGGTTTGCCTGTAAATCTCAAAGTACATTGATCGCTCCTTGCGATGGCTGATTACGACAGATCAGTGACCTGCGAAACCAGAGTAGATGAGGTTTTTTTGCGGTAACGTCTTTCAATGTCAGGGGATATTTCGAAGGAAAAACCTTGATTGCCGACGCGATCAATGAATACAGGGGGCGGTAATTGGAACGACTCGGCGGAGTAACTTTTCCTGGGGACGGACATATCTTTCTTACGCTGTTGTGCTGATTTTTCCGACACCAAAAAACCGGAGGAAAAGCAGGACGGATACGAAAGTGGCCCGATGGAAAAAGCTGCGCAAACGAAAAAGCCCCGTAGATTTTCATCTACGGGGCTTTCTATATATGGCGGAGAGATAGGGATTCGAACCCTAGGTACCGGTGAAGGTACAACGGATTTCGAATCCGTCCCATTCGGCCACTCTGGCATCTCTCCAACGGCGCGCATCATAACAGCACAATCGCCGGAAGCGAACCCCCTTTGCGATTTTTTTCCGTGCTATCAGATGCTTGCGTCGATTAAAGCGGTACGCCCAGACGGTTGGCAACTTCTTCGTAGGCTTCGATGACGTCACCGAGGCCCTGACGGAAGCGGTCCTTGTCCATTTTCTTGCCGGTGGCCTTGTCCCACAGACGGCAGCCGTCCGGGCTGAATTCGTCGCCCAGAACGATGGAGCCGTCGGAGAACACGCCGAATTCGAGTTTGAAGTCGACCAGCAGCAGGCCGGCGTCGTCGAACAGTTTGCTCAGCACTTCGTTGACCTTGAGCGACAGTTCTTTCATGCGAACCAGCTGCTCGGCGGTGCCCCAACCGAATGCCACGACGTGAGATTCGTTGATGAACGGGTCGCCCTTGGCGTCGTCCTTCAGGAACAGTTCGAAGGTGTAAGGGTTGAGCTTCATGCCCTCTTCAACGCCCAGGCGCTTAACCAGGCTGCCGGCGGCGTAGTTACGCACGACGCACTCGACCGGGATCATGTCGAGCTTTTTCACCAGGCATTCGTTGTCGCCCAGCAGTTTGTCGAATTGAGTCGGCACGCCGGCTGCTTCGAGTTTCTGCATGATGAAGGCGTTGAACTTGTTGTTCACCATGCCTTTGCGGTCGAGCTGCTCGATACGCTTGCCGTCGAACGCCGAGGTGTCGTTGCGAAACAGCAGGATCAAGCGGTCAGCGTCGTCGGTCTTGTAAACCGATTTGGCTTTGCCGCGGTAGAGTTCTTCACGTTTTTCCATGATGGGCTCCGCTTGCTAAGTAGGTGGGCTAGGCGATGTGTCGCCAGTCGAGCCCTGAATCTTGATCGGCCAGTTGCAGCCAGTCCGGGTCGCACCCGAGGGTGTCGACAAAACATTGCCGGGCCAGCTGCGGCAGGTTGTTCTTGCTGCTCAGATGGGCCAGGACCAGGTGTTGCAGGCCTTGCCAGCCCAACTCGGCCACCAGGAATGCCGCCTGATGGTTGTTCAAATGTCCCAATTCACCGCCCACCCGTTGCTTGAGAAAGTACGGGTAGTGACCGCGAGCCAGCATGTCACGGCAATGGTTGGCCTCGATCATCAACGCATCGAGGTCCCGATAACCGTCCAGCACCTTGTTGCAGTATGAGCCCAGGTCGGTCAACAGGCCGAAACGCCGCTGACCGTCGCTGAAGACATACTGCGTCGGCTCCTGTGCATCATGGGCCACGGCAATGACGCCGATGCTCAAAGGGCCGATTTGCAGTTGCTCGCCGCCAGCCAGAAGGCCTGCGGGTTCAATCGGTTTGCGCATCCCGCGCAAGGTCCCGCGACTGAGGTAGACAGGCAGATTGTAACGCCGAGACAGCAAACCCACGCCATGCACGTGGTCGGCATGCTCGTGGGTCACAAGTATCGCGCTCAACTGCGCAGGGTTTACCCCAAGGCGCAGCAGGCGTTTTTCGGTTTCCCGCAGGGAGAAACCACAATCCACCAGCACATACGTGTCATCGCTGGCTACCAGCGTGCCGTTCCCTTGGCTACCGCTGCCGAGAACGGCAAAACGCATGTGATCAGCCCAGGTTGTCCTGAATCACGGTCAACACTTTGCGCGCCACGTCTGCTGGCGCCACGGTGTTGATGTTTTTCTCGACGGTGACTTGTACGTTCTCGCCGACCTTGCTCAGGCGAACCTGATAACGCTCGGCGCGGGCTTCAACTTCTTCCTTGTTCGGCTTGCTGCCGAACAGACTGCCGAAGAAACCTGGCTTCTCGTCCTTTTTCTCGGCTTTTTCGGCGAGGTTGATGTAGTACAGGCCCAGGCTGCGGTTGATGTCTTCAACGCGCCATTCGCCCTGTTCCAGCGCACGACCGACGCTCGACCAGGCACGATCCAGGTCGGTACCGACGTTGAGCACCGGGTTGCCGCTGCCGTCCTCGGTCAGGCTGACACGGCTTGGCGTATCGAAATCACGCGAAGCCAGCATGGAGACCGAACCGCCCTTCTCCGAAGTGCGGCTCATGCTCGCGAGCATGTCGTCGACCAATGCTGCGTCCAGGCCGGTGTTGACCGAACGATTGGTGAAATCGACGTTGGCGGTGCTGCCGGCAGGACGCTCGGCGCTGACCACGTAGACTTCACTGGTGTTGCGCTGCACACCTGGCTCGATACGAACCCGCACGCGGGTTTCGCTGTCGGCGCCGACACCGGCCGCGCTCAGGCGCTTGGCCATGGCTGCGGACAGCTCGTCGGAATGCTGCCAGGTGGTAGTGAATTCACCGGTTTGCGGGCGCTGTTCGTCCAGACGGAAACCGTTGTCCTGGAAGAACTGCACGGCCACTGGCCAGACTTCGGCTGGTGGGTTCTGAGCCATGATCCAACGCGAATCGCCGCTCTTCTGCAAGGAGTAGGCGCTGATATCAGCCGCTGCCGACAGCGGCTGCGGACGCGGCACGACATATTCGCCCTTGGCCGTATCGTCAGCCACGTTACGCGGGATCGGCAACAGTGGATCCAGACGCTTGGAGGTGCTGACGTTCGGTGGCAGTTGCATCGGTGCAGTCTGTTGCGCTTCCAGGTAATCGCTACCACGGTCACGGAAGTAACCTTCCGGGCCCCAGATCCATCCGCAGCCACTGGTGCTGGAGATAATCAAGGCAAGTGCGGAAAGTCCGGCCATTCGCTTCATGCGTAGTACTTCCTCAATTAAACCAGGACGCCGGACTGGCGCATGGCCTGCCGCAGCGGTTCGTGACAGGCAGCACTGAGCCAGGTGAGCGGCAGACGGATACCGTCCGGCATCAGGCCCATTTCATGCAGCGCCCATTTCACGGGGATAGGGTTGGATTCGATAAACAGGGTTTTATTGAGCGGCATCAGCTTTTCGTGGATCGCCCGGGCTTTGACGGCATCACCGGCCATCGCAGCGGCGCACAGTTCGCTCATGGCGCGCGGTGCAACGTTGGCGGTCACCGAAATATTGCCCTTGCCGCCAAGCAGCATCAGCTCGACCGCGGTCGCATCGTCACCGGAATAGACCAGGAAGTCGCTGCTCACGCCGGCCAGGATGTCCTTGGCGCGCTGCAGGTCGCCCGTGGCTTCCTTGATGCCGATGATGTTCTTCACGGTCGACAGGCGGATTACCGTCTCGGCCTGCATGTCGCACGCGGTACGGCCCGGCACATTGTAAAGAATCTGCGGGATATCGACCGCTTCGGCGATGGCGCGGAAGTGCAGGTACAAGCCTTCTTGCGTCGGCTTGTTGTAATAAGGGGTTACCAGCAGGCACGCGTCGGCGCCAGCGTTCTTCGCATTGGTCGTCAGTTCGATCGCTTCACGCGTCGAATTGGCGCCCGTACCGGCGATCACCGGAATACGCCCTGCAACCTGGGCAACCACGCGACGAATCACTTCGATGTGCTCGTTCACGTCAAGCGTGGCCGACTCACCCGTAGTGCCGACCGCCACGATGGCGTTGGTGCCCTCTTGCAGGTGGAAGTCCACCAGTTTGCTCAGGCTGTCCCAGTCGAGACGACCCTGTGCATCCATGGGTGTGACCAGTGCCACCATACTGCCCGCAATCATGCAACCGCTCCTGCCGGAAAAAGAGAGCGGTAATGGTACTGGCGCCAAGATGCTTGTACAAGCGAAGTACTGCGCTGCCGCCATTCCCCTTGGCGCTGCTTTTCGCTACCCTTCAGACTTTGATCGGTACTGATAAGCTCGTACGCCGGTTTCCAGCCTCCATTTTCGGCATCACAAGCCCCGATCCAGCGTTGCCACCCCTCGCTCTTGCCATACTGGAGCACGTAGCAACCTTCGGCTGGGGGTTTGTGAATTCGCATCCGCAGGCTCGTCCCCGGTAAAAAAGCCCATAAACAGTATCGACCGCTCATCGCTTTAGGAATGCTGCATGTCCACCCCCACAGTTCGCGAACAATTCCTTGTCATCAGTGCCCTCGGCGCCAACCCCATGGAGCTGACTAACGTCCTGTGCCGCGCCAGCCATGAAAACCGCTGCGCCGTGGTCACCTCTCGCCTGACGCGTCATGGCGAATGCAGCGCGCTGATCCTCGAGATCTCCGGTAGCTGGGACGCCCTGGCGCGCCTCGAAGGCAGCCTGCCAGTGCTGGCCAAACGGCACGCCTTCACCGTCAACGTGGTACGCAGCGCAGCCCTGGAGAACCGTCCCCAGGCCCTGCCGTACGTCGCCTACGTCAGCTCGGCCTACCGCCCGGACATCATCAACGAGCTGTGCCAGTTCTTCATGGACCACAACGTCGAGCTGGAGAACCTGACTTGCGACACCTATCAGGCTCCGCAGACCGGCGGCACCATGCTCAACGCCACGTTCACCGTGACCTTGCCGGCCGGCACCCAGATCAGCTGGCTGCGTGACCAGTTCCTGGATTTCGCCGACGCCATGAACCTGGACGCACTGATTGAACCGTGGCGCCCACAAAACCCAATGTAAGGAAGCTTTCATGGCCGTAGCCATCGACCAACCGGTTGCCGACTTCGAAGCACCCGCCACCAGCGGGCAGACCGTCAGCCTCGCGGCCCTCAAAGGCAAGCAAGTGGTGATTTACTTCTACCCGAAGGACAGCACGCCGGGCTGCACCACCGAAGGCCAGGGTTTTCGCGACCAGTACGCGGCGTTCAAGGCGGCCAACACCGAGGTGTTCGGCCTATCTCGCGACAGCCTGAAGTCTCACGAAAACTTCAAGTGCAAGCAGGAATTCCCCTTCGAGCTGATCAGCGACAAGGACGAAACCATCTGTCAGCTGTTCGATGTGATCAAGCTTAAAAAGCTCTACGGCAAGGAATATATGGGTGTTGATCGCAGCACGTTCCTGATCGACAAGGATGGCGTGCTGCGTCAGGAATGGCGCGGCGTGAAGGTGCCGGGGCATGTGGATGCGGTTTTGGCTGCTGCTCAGGCGCTGAACAAGGCCTGATTCTTTTGGCGTCTATTCGGACGCCTTCGCGGGCAAGCCTCGCTTCTACAGGGTTCATACGATCCCTGTAGAAGCGAGTCGACGATCAAAGCAGCGGCGCCACCTCCGGCTCCTTGCGCGGCCAGGCATCCAGCACGGCTTTGAACAGCGTCGCCAGGGGAATCGCAAAGAACACGCCCCAGAAGCCCCACAACCCACCAAACAGCAGCACCGCGCAGATGATCGCCACCGGGTGCAGGTTGACCGCTTCCGAGAACAGCAGCGGCACCAGTACGTTACCGTCCAGCGTCTGGATGATCCCGTAAACCGCCATCAAATAGATGAACTGATCGCTCCAGCCCCATTGGAACAGCGCAATCAGCAGCACCGGCACGGTCACGACCACCGCTCCGACATAGGGCACCACCACCGATACACCCACCAACAACGCCAGCAGCGCCGCGTAGTTGAGCCCCAGCGCCACGAAAGCGATGTACGTCACGCCCCCGCAAATGAAGATTTCGATGACCTTGCCACGGATGTAATTGGCAATCTGCCGGTTCATTTCCTGGGCGACCCGAGTGATCAGCGCTCGCTCCCGCGGCAGGTAACCGCGCACCCACTGGCCGATCATCTCCCGGTCCTTGAGAAAGAAGAACACCAGGATCGGCACCAGCACCAGGTAGATCATGATGTTCACCAGCAGCGGCAGGCTCGACAGCGAGAACGTCAGCGCCCACTGGCCGAATTTGCCGATCTCGCCCCGCGCCACTTCGATCGCCTGCAGCACTTGCTCGTCTGAAACCAGATGCGGATAACGCTCGGGCAGCAGCAACAGCAGTGATTGCCACTTGGCGAGCATGCCGGGCAATTCGTTGAACAGCGTGATCAACTGATGCCAGAGCAGTGGCACCACGACGATGATGAATACCAGCAGCACCCCCATGAACAACGCGAAGACCAGCCCCACCGCTGCGGCACCCGGCAGACGCAGACGCTCGAGGATCACCACCAACCCCTGCATCAGATACGCCAGCACCATTCCGGCCAATACCGGCGCAAGCATTCCACCCAAGGTGAGCACGGCGGTAAATGCCAGAAACAGCAGCACCGCCAGCACCACGGCCTCTTCATCCGAGAAGTAGCGCTGAATCCAGTCGCGTAACACTTTGAACATCAATAATCCTTAAAAACGAACACAGCAGGTTTCAGGCTTTTTTCAACCAATAGCGGTAAACGCCCGCTTCATCTTCTTCACGAAGCAGCGTATGACCGGCCAATCGGGCAAAGGTGCGAAAATCGCGCTGAGAGCCCGCATCCGTGGCAATCACCTTGAGCACCGCTCCGCTGGCCAGTCGGTTGAGTTCCATCTTGGCCTTGAGCAACGGCAGCGGACAATTCAGACCGCTGGCGTCCAGCTCGGCGTCGTGGGTTACAGCGTCAGTCATCGAATCACTCCGGGGCTGGGGGTTTAGCCGTCTAGAATATCTGGTCCCAAGCGTAGTGTCCGGCTACAGTAACGTCTTTGTCGACTAAGGCTTTGTGCATGACTTTTTTGCGCCCTACCCTGCTGACGCTCGCTTGCCTGCTCGCCTCACCGGGCTTCGCCGACGACTTGCCGTCACTCGGTGACGCCAGTTCTGCCATCGTCTCGCCGCAACAGGAATACCAACTGGGCCGTGCGTGGCTGGCGATGCTGCGCAGCCAGGTGTCGCAACTCAACGATCCGCAACTCAAGGATTACGTCGAGTCCAGCGTCTATCGGCTGGTGGAAACCAGCCAGGTCAATGACCGGCGCCTGGAGTTCATCCTGATCAACAGCCCACAGCTCAACGCTTTCGCCGCGCCGGGCGGGATCGTCGGCGTCAACGGCGGCTTGTTCCTCAACGCCCAGACCGAAGGCGAATATGCCTCGGTCCTGGCCCACGAACTGGCCCACTTGTCGCAGCGTCACTTCGCCCGTGGTGTCGAAGCCTCGCAACGCATGCAAGTGCCTATGATGGCTGCATTGCTGGCCGGGATCGTGATTGCCGCTGCCGGTGCAGGCGATGCCGGGATCGCAACCATTGCCGGCACACAGGCGGCGGCGATGCAGGAACAACGACGTTTCTCGCGCCAGAACGAACAGGAAGCCGACCGTATCGGCATCATGAATCTGGAGAAGGCCGGTTACGATCCGCGCTCGATGCCGACCATGTTCGAACGGCTGATGCGCCAGTACCGCTACGATGCCAAGCCGCCGGAATTCCTGCTGACTCACCCGGTGACCGAATCGCGTATCGCCGACACCCGCAACCGTGCCGAACAGGCCAAACCGGGCGGTATCGAAGACAGTATGCGTTATCAGCTGATTCGTGCACGTGTGCAGCTGATCTATGAAGAAACCCCAGGCTTGGGTGCCAAGCGCTTCCGCGCCCAACTCGATGAAAACCCGAAAAACGACGTCGCGCGTTATGGCCTGGCAATCGCCCAGATCAAGGGCGGCCAGCTGAATGAAGCTCGCGAGAACCTCAAGCAGCTGCTGGCCAAATCGCCGAACGAGATCATCTACAACCTGGCGCAGGTCGATCTGGACATCACCAATAATCGTCTGCCCGATGCTCAGTCACGGGTTGACCGGATGCTGACGCAGTATCCGGGCAACTACCCGCTGAACCAGGTGCGTGTTGACCTGCTGCTCAAGCAGAATCGAGCAGCCGATGCGGAAAAAGCGCTGGAGAACCTGCTCAAGACCCGTCCCGAAGATCCGGACGTCTGGTACCTGGTGGCCGAGACTCGTGGTCTGTCTGGCAACATCATCGGCCTGCATCAGGCACGCGCGGAGTATTTTGCACTGATCGGCGATTATCGCCAGGCAATCCAGCAACTGGACTTCGCCAAGCGCAAGGCGGGCAGCAACTTCCCGCTGTCATCGCGGATCGACGCACGGCAACGCGAGCTGATGGAGCAGGAACGCATGGTCAAGGACATGATGGGCTGACCGCTTCGAGGTCAAAATTCAGGCACAAAAAAACCGCCTCTTTCGAGGCGGTTTTTTATTCAGCCGACAACCGGTTTATTCAGCCAGTTTGAAGGTGATGAAGCTGGCGCGACCCTGGCGCAGAACCCGCATCGACACCGAGCGGTTCTTCGGCAACGCCTTGGCGATGTCCATGAACTCCTTGGTGGAGCCAATCGCCTGATTGTTCAGGTGAGTGATCACATCGCCAGGCTGCAAGCCGATCAGGGCAGCAGGACCGTCCTGCACTTCCTTGATAACCACGCCACCTTTGAGGTCGTAGGTTTTCTTCTGCTCATCGGTCAACTCGGCAACAGAAACACCCAGACGATTGCTGCTGCGCTCGACGCTGGATTTAGGCAGGGCTTCCAGCTCTTTGCCTTCTTCAGGGATAGCGCCGACAGTCAGCTCGACGTTCTTGCGTTTGCCCTCGCGGATCACTTCAAGATTGGCTTTCGAACCGGCCTTCAGCGCGCCCACCAAGTGCGGCAGATCGGCGGACATGATGATCGGTTGACCGTTCATGCTCAGGATCACGTCGCCCACTTGCAGACCACCCTTGGCAGCCGGACCGTCATCCTGGATCTGAGCTACCAGCGCACCGGCCGGCTTCTCGAGACCGAACGACTCGGCCAGATCCTTGCTCACCTCCTGGATCACCACACCCAACCAGCCACGGCTGACTTTACCGCCGCTTTTCAGTTGATTGGAAACGTCCAACGCCACATCGATAGGGATTGCGAACGACACGCCCATGAAGCCGCCGGAGCGAGTGTAGATCTGCGAGTTGATGCCGACCACTTCACCAGCCAGGTTGAACAGCGGGCCACCGGAGTTACCCGGGTTGATCGGCACGTCGGTCTGGATGAACGGCACATAGTTTTCGTTCGGCAAACTGCGACCGATGGCACTGACGATGCCTTGAGTCACAGTGTGATCAAAGCCGAATGGCGAGCCGATGGCCACAACCCACTGACCGGCTTTCAAGTCTTGCGATTTGCCGAGTTTCAGAACCGGCAGGTCCTTGCCTTCGATTTTCAGCAAGGCGACGTCGGAACGCGGATCGGTACCAATCAACTTGGCTTTCAACTCACTGCGATCGGCGAGGCGCACGAGAATCTCGTCGGCATCGGCAATCACATGGTTGTTTGTCAGGATGTAGCCGTCAGACGAAATGATGAAACCCGACCCCAAGGACTGCGCTTCGCGCTGGCGATCGCCACGAGGCGAACGTGGCTGCTGTGGCATGCCACGTTCGAAGAACTCGCGCAGCATCGGCGGCAAGCCTTCAAGATCAGGCATTTGCTCGCTGGACACTTTGCGGTCCGGCAACTTCTGGGTAGTACTGATGTTCACCACCGCGGGCGAGGCCTGCTCGACCAGTTGCGTAAAGTCAGGCAACTCGACCGCTTGCGCAGTGACCGCCTGACCGAGCACCAGCACGGTGGCAAAAATAGAGAGATAAGACTTCAAGCGTGGTATCGACATACGGCTCCCGTTACGACGAGCATGGTTAAGCGATATGGAGCAAGGAACACCGGAAACGATACGCCGGTATTTTTGTTCCGGGAACAACAAACAAGGCCAGAGCCGAGGGGCTCTGACCTATAAAAAATTTTCGGGATATTTGCAAATGAAAATGCTCGGCAAAACATTTCGAGGCCTCAACGACGGAGCAGCATTGCGACCTTGCGCACCATCCGGCCCCGATTGATGAGTATGGCTGATCAGCTCACTGCTTGCTGGTAGCCGCGGCATCGTTGCGCATGGACAGCGCAATCCGTTCGGCGGTGCCAATCGGTATTTCACCGACCACGGTCACCATTATTTCGCCTTGCGGAGTGGTCAAGCGACGGGACACAGCGACTGTTGGCCCCAGCTGGGTACGAGTGTCGGTGACTGTTGCCCCATTCAATGGCTCAAGGAACACCGAGAAGCGGGCCAGACCGTCGTCGAACATCAAACTGCTGACCTGGACTTTGGTATCCGGATCCTTGTGAGAGGTACTGCTGGTCAGTTCGAAACCTGGCGGCAACCAGTCCGAATGCCAGACCTGCGCAGTCTTGACGGCGGACGCCTTGTCACTGTCGAGGTTAATGGGCTTGCACTCGGAACCTGCCTGCAAATCGCTGTCGGAAGGCACCTCGGCAGTATCCAGCCGGGTGAACTGGAACCGTTCCAACAGTTGCCCTTTGTCATTGAGCAACAATGACTTCAACGGCAAGCCGGTTTCCTTGTCCAGATGCAGCTCAAAACCATAGCGGTGCTGATCGCGAGGCGTCAACGAGACGATCACCGCCGAACGCCCGGCCACGCGCGACTTGCCGATGACGGCAAGGTCATACCAATTCTTTAGCTTTTGTGGATCGAGTGCACGAGCGGCGGAGTTGGGTGAGTCCCCCAGTCCTGCTATCAGGGTGCCGCTGACGCATTGAGTATGCCCATCAATGCGCACGACTTCCTGGGCCGAACCGTCGAGCTGGAGTAAACGCTCTTGGACTTTGCCATCCTGGACGCGATGCCAGATGTTATGGGTAGAAAAACTACCGTTACGCTCGTAGACGAAAGTACCGTGAAAGCTCTGCGTTTGCTCCGCCTGTCCCAGACGCTTCAGCCAGTCCTGGGCTTCATCGGCGTGGGCTGGAACAATAAACCAGCCACTGAGCAGAAGCGTAAGTAGAGGTATGGCGCGCATGATCCTCCTTAACGGTTTTCCAGGCTTGCTGCACGAGCGTAAGGCAGAGCGCTCTCAGTACCTTTCAGTGCAGCCTGTTGAGCATGTTGGCGCAAGTAACCTGGCAGACGCTGATCGTGCCAGCCTGGCTGACCTTGCAATACGCCGTTGGCCATAGGGCCAGTGGCTTCCGAACTCTCATTGTAGCCTGCCAATACAGCGGGGCCCTTGACCTGAGGAGCGGTCAGACCCGGTTGACTGGATTGCTGAGCCAGTTCGACACCAGCGATCTCGTCCTGGTTGTACAGACGAACACCCGCCAGCACGGCAATGGTCACCGAAGCAGCGACTGCCAGACGACCCAGGCTGCGCCATGGACCGCGGGAGGCTTTTGCCGGTACGGCTTCGTCAGCCAGCGCAGCAGAGACTGCCGCAGCGATGTCCAGACGAGGAAGCAGCAGGTCCTTGTGCATGACCGCCCGAGCAATCTGGTAACGAGCCCAGGTTTCGCGGGTTTCAACATCGTCAAAGGCATTCAATACCCGACGCAATTCCAATTCGTCCGCTTCGTTATCCATCACTGCGGACAGCGATTCCTGCAGGGCTTCACGACTCATGGCGTTCCTCTCTTGGCTGTCGCCGCTGTCTCAGTTTTCCTGCAACAACGGCTGCAGGGCTTTATCGATGGCCTCCCGGGCGCGGAAAATCCGGGAGCGCACGGTACCCACCGGACACTGCATGACGCTGGCAATGTCCTCGTAACTCAGACCATCGAATTCACGTAAAGTTAAAGCCGTACGCAAATCTTCTGGCAGTTGCTGAATGGTTCGATGGACGGTGCCTTCGATCTCATCCCGCAGCAATGCACGTTCTGGCGACTCGAGATCCTTGAGGCCATGATCGCCATCGTAGAACTCTGCATCCTCGGAACTGACATCGCTATCCGGCGGCCGACGGCCGCGTGAAACCAGATAGTTTTTCGCCGTGTTGATGGCGATACGGTAAAGCCACGTATAAAACGCGCTGTCTCCGCGAAAATTACCAAGTGCACGGTATGCCTTGATAAAGGCTTCCTGTGCGACATCCTGGGCTTCATGGGTGTCGTGCACGAAACGCACGATCAACCCGAGAATTTTGTGCTGGTATTTCAGCACTAGCAGATCGAAAGCTCGCTTGTCGCCGCGTTGAACGCGCTCGACCAGCTGCTGATCCTCTTCCTGGGTTAGCATGAACACTCCTCGATAAGCTCGAAGGAGGCTTGCATTACTGAACGACCAGACTTGCAAACATAGACTCGGGCTTTTCGCAAAAGTTCTCCCCCTCCAAGCAAGTTTCCTGCGGGCTCTGATTTGGCACGCACGAAAAGCGCAGCGCGGGAAACCCAGGCTGCGCGAATAATCTTGTCGCCGGATTCGTCAGCAGGGACCCAACCGCAAGTCCCGCACCGAAACCGACACTGTCCCTTGTTTCAGGCAACCGTCTATTGATCTTGAGCCTTTGGCAAAAGTTCCATATTTATAGCCGCCTGAAACCGACATTGTGCAACCGTGAAGCGAAAAAGACTGTTAAATCCACGATACAGTCGCCTTGTCGCCAAAGCAGTCAAAAAAACTTCCGACGAAGAGTCCAGTCTTTTCCGTCACAGTAGTTTCACAATGCCATGTGGGCCCGGCTATTGTGCCGCTCCCCCCCTCTATATACTAGTGGGCTGTGTGGCTGTCCTGACTCGCCGATCCAGCTGTCTTGCGCCACCCCCGACCCGGGTCGCTTTGAGCGGAATCCTGAAATGAGCCAACAGTTTCAACACGATGTTCTGGTAATTGGCAGCGGCGCTGCCGGCTTGAGTCTTGCGCTGACCTTGCCCGGTCATTTGCGTATCGCCGTATTGAGCAAAGGCGACCTCGCCAATGGCTCGACCTTCTGGGCCCAGGGCGGTGTCGCCGCCGTTCTGGATGACACCGATACTGTCGAGTCCCACGTCGACGACACCCTCAACGCCGGGGGTGGCCTGTGCCATAAAGACGCCGTGCGCTTTACCGTCGAGCACAGCAGAGAAGCGATTCAATGGCTGATCGACCAAGGCGTACCCTTTACCCGCGACGAACAGTCCGGCACCGAAGACGGCGGTTTCGAGTTTCACCTGACCCGCGAAGGCGGTCACAGCCATCGACGCATCATCCACGCCGCCGATGCGACGGGCGCGGCGATCTTCAGAACCCTGCTCGACCAGGCCATACAGCGACCCAACATCGAACTGCTGGAGCAGCGGGTCGCGATCGATCTGATCACCGAAAAGCGCCTGGGCCTTGAAGGCGACCGCTGCCTCGGCGCCTATGTCCTCAACCGCAGCACTGGTGAAGTCGATACTTACGGCGCGCGCTTCGTGATCCTTGCGTCGGGCGGCGCGGCGAAGGTCTACCTCTATACCAGCAACCCTGATGGCGCCTGCGGTGATGGCATCGCCATGGCCTGGCGTTCCGGCTGCCGGGTGGCGAACCTGGAGTTCAACCAGTTCCACCCGACCTGCCTTTATCACCCGCAAGCCAAGAGTTTCCTGATCACCGAAGCCCTGCGCGGCGAAGGCGGACACCTGAAGCTGCCCAACGGCGAACGCTTCATGCAGCGCTTCGATCCACGGGCCGAACTGGCACCACGGGACATCGTCGCCCGCGCCATCGACCATGAGATGAAGCGCCTGGGTATCGACTGCGTTTACCTGGACATCAGCCACAAGCCCGAAGACTTCATCAAGACGCACTTCCCGACGGTCTATGAACGCTGCCTGGAATTCTCCATCGACATCACCAAACAACCGATTCCGGTGGTGCCGGCGGCGCACTACACCTGCGGCGGCGTGATGGTCGATCAGCGGGGCCGCACCGACGTGCCGGGCCTGTATGCGATTGGTGAAACCAGCTTCACCGGCCTGCATGGCGCCAACCGCATGGCCAGCAACTCGCTGCTGGAATGTTTCGTTTATGCCCGTTCGGCGGCGGCGGACATTCTTGAGCAGTTGCCAGAGGTGTCGATTCCGACCGCCCTGCCCGTCTGGGATGCGAGCCAGGTCACCGACTCCGACGAAGACGTGATCATCGCGCACAACTGGGACGAACTGCGGCGATTCATGTGGGACTACGTGGGCATCGTGCGCACCAACAAGCGCCTGCAACGGGCCCAGCACCGAGTGCAGTTGTTGCTGGACGAAATCGACGAGTTCTATAGCAACTATAAAGTGAGCCGAGACCTGATCGAGCTGAGGAACCTGGCTCAGGTAGCCGACCTGATGATCCGGTCGGCCATGGAACGCAAGGAAAGTCGCGGCCTGCATTACACCCTCGACTACCCGAACCTGCTGCCGGTCGCCCTGGACACTATTCTGGTGCCGCCCACCTACGCCGACTGAACTTGAGCCGAACCCGCAGGCGTCGGTGCACATCCGCCGCCTGCGAATCCCGCGGCACGCATATCGCTCTGATACGTCGCTCGCCCCGCAGACGAAAGCGCAGCACCACGACCAACGGCAGCGCCAGGCTGTCCGGCCGTAGCTGGACGGGTTGCCAGCCTTGCGCCTGATTCCACAACTGCCAGCCATCGGCATCGCGACGCAAGCCGCGAAAGGCTTGTGGGTGTGTCAGCAGAATCTGTCGCGGCAATGCCCACATGCTGTGAGTCACGCACAACGCAACGCCGAGCAGACTGGCCCAGAGCGGTATCGAGAGAAGAAACAGCGAACCCAGCGCGAACAGCTGGGCGAGAAGATAGGCCGCCAGCAACTGCCGTGAGGCATGCCAGCGGCATTCGAACGCGTTACTTGGGCTGGACACGATCCAGGATCATGCGAACCATGCGCTGCAGCTCCGGATCTTCCGATTCGCTGCGCTCCATGAACCAGCCGAACATGTCCTGATCCTCACACTCCAGCAGGCGGACATACAGCGCGCGATCTACCTCGTTCAGATTCGCGTAAACCTCTTTCACGAACGGCACCAGAAGCACGTCAAGTTCCAGCATGCCGCGACGGCTGTGCCAAAAGAGGCGGTTCAGTTCAACGTTATCGACCATGGAGCGCTCCTCAAATAGGCCGCAAGTATACAGCCCCGAGGCGAGCCGAACAGTCGGCTTTGGTCGGCACTGACGATCCTTTGTGAACTACCCATTTCAAGGGCGTCCCCTTATGATGTCCCTCAGACTCTTTACCCTGCGATGACCCATGGCCGATTCTGCTTTTTTCTGCACACTGTCTCACGAAGGCGTTCTCGCGGTACGCGGCTCGGATGCCAGCAAATTCCTGCAAGGCCAATTGACTTGCAACCTCAATTACCTGAGCGACACCCAGGCCAGCCTTGGCGCGCGCTGCACGCAGAAAGGCCGGATGCAATCGAGCTTCCGCATTCTGCTGGAAGGCGACGGTGTGCTCATGGCGATGGCCAGCGAACTGCTGGAGCCGCAACTGGCGGACCTGAAAAAGTACGCAGTGTTCTCCAAATCGAAACTGACCGACGAAAGTGCCGGTTGGGTTCGTTTTGGCCTTGAGCATGGCGATGCAGCACTGGCCAGCCTGGGCCTGGCGCTACCGGCAGACACCGACAGCGTTGTGCGTAATGACGGCCTGATCGCCCTTCGCGTCTCTCCTGAGCGCGCTGAACTCTGGGTGGGCACCGATCAAGCCGACACCATCAAGGGCAAGCTGTCCGCCCTGTTGGCCGAAGGCGAACTGAATCAATGGCTGCTGGGCCAGATCCGCGCAGGGATCGGCCAGGTCATGCCGAGCACCCGCGAGCTGTTCATCCCGCAGATGCTCAATCTGCAAGCCGTCGGCGGCGTGAGCTTCAAAAAGGGTTGCTACACCGGTCAGGAAATCGTTGCGCGCATGCAATACCTGGGCAAACTCAAGCGTCGTCTGTATCGCTTGCAACTGGAAGGTAGTGAACTGCCTGAACCCGGCACCCCACTGTTCTCCCCGACTCACGGCAGTTCGATCGGTGAAGTGGTGATCGCTGCTCGCACCGAGCAAAACATTGAACTCCTGGCCGTGCTGCAAGCCGAAGCTGCAGAAGATGGCAACCTGCACCTTGGCGCACTCGAAGGTCCGGGCCTGCATCTGCTCGACCTGCCTTACCAACTGGATCGTGATCGCGAAATCCAGCGTTAACAGCAGCACTTGTCGCAATACCCTAGAGAAAAGAAATGAGTGAGCTGGCGGATAAGGTCCAACAGGATTTGGTTGAGGCCATCGATAATGATGACCTGGTTCTGCCAACATTACCGGAAGTGGCCCTGCAGATTCGCAAGGCCGCCGAAGACCCGGAAATCAGTGTCAGCACCCTGAGCAAAGTGATTGGCCGCGACACGGCGCTGTCGGCGCGTCTGATCAAAGTGGTCAATAGCCCGTTGCTGCGCGCGACCCAGGAAGTGACTGACTTGCACACGGCCATCACCCGGCTGGGTGTCAATTACAGCAGCAACCTGGCCATCGGCCTGGTGATGGAACAGATCTTCAATGCCCGTTCCGAAGTGGTGGAACAGAAAATGCGCGAGGTCTGGCGCAAAAGCCTGGAAATCGCCGGCGTCAGCTATGCGCTGTGCCGCAGCTACACACAACTCAAGCCTGATCAAGCGGCGCTCGGCGGGCTGGTGCATCAGATTGGCGTGCTGCCGATCCTGACCTACGCCGAAGATCACTATGAATTGTTGTCGGACCCGGTCAGCCTCAACCATGTGATCGAACGCATCCATCCGCTGCTCGGCGATAAATTGCTCAGGGTCTGGGATTTTCCGGAAATGCTGGTGCAATTGCCGGGGCTGTATCTGGATTTCAAGCGGCAATCGGCGCGGGTCGACTATGTCGATCTGGTGCAAGTGGCCAGCCTGTATTGCCACAAGGACACCGATCATCCCCTGGCCCGTATCGACCCGTTCAGTGTGCCGGCCTTCAAGAAGCTGGGGATCGATCCGGAGAACGAGGCGATGTGCAAGGATCTGGAAGAGTCACGGTCGATGTTTTACTGATTTCTGTGGCGAGGGAGCTTGCTCCCTCACCACAGGTGTGTGCTCACTCTCCCGCAATAAAACTCACCCGCACCTTCAGCCCCGCCAGTTCGCCATCGTGCAGGCTGACCTGCGCCAGGTGGGCGCGGCAGATCTCGCCGACAATCGCCAGCCCCAATCCCGATCCCGCCACCTGCTGGTTGCGCCGGTAAAAACGCTCGAACACCCGTTCCCGCTCTTCAAGGGGAATCCCCGGGCCATCATCCTCGACCTCCAGCACCGCCGGTGCCGTGACCCGCAGAATCACATTGCCGCCCGGTGGGGTATGGGCCAGTGCGTTGTCCACCAGATTGCTCAACAGCTCGTTCAGCAGCGTCGGCTCACCGCGCATCCACACCGGTTCGTCAGCTTCCAGCGCCAGTGCTACGCCACGTGCATGGGCCAGCGGCGCCATGGCCATGCCCAGTTCACGGGCCAACTGACTGAGGTCGAGCAACTGCGCACCACCCTCGGCGATGGCCCGGGCGCCATTCTCGACCCGTGCCAGCGAGAGCAATTGATTGGCCAGATGAGTCAGACGATCCGTACCCTGGGCGGCGGTTTCCAGGGTGCTGCGCCAGGTTTCGGGCTCATTTGAGCGCAAGCCCAGTTCGAGTCGTGCCTTGAGCGCCGCCAACGGTGTGCGCAGTTCATGGGCGGCATCGGCGATGAATTGCGCCTGGCGCTCGAACTGCCCACGCAACCGCTCGGTAAAGTGATTAAGCGCGCGCACCAGCGGCCCCAGTTCGTGCTGCACTTCCACCAGCGGCAAGGGCCGCAAGTCGTCGGGCTGACGCTCTTCCACCGCGTTGCGCAAGCGCTCCAGCGGACGCAGCGCCGCACTGACCGCAAACCACACCAGCAACAGCGCACCGATCGCCAGCATGCCCAGCCGCAACAAGGTGTCGGCCATCAGGCTGCGAGCCATGCGGACCCGCGCTTCATCGGTTTCCGCCACGCGGATTTCCGCCATGCCGTTCATGTTCGGCTCGCTGACCGCTTTGAGCAGGCTGACCACCCGCACATTCTGCCCTTGATAAGTGGCATTGTAGAAACGCGCCAGCGCCGGATAGTCATCGGTGCGCGGTGTTCCCGGCGGCGGTGCCGGCAGGTTTTCATAACCCGAAATCAGCTTCTGATTGATGTCGTTGACCAGGTAAAAAATCCGCCCGGCGCTGTCGTAGGCAAATGTATCGAGGGCCACGTAGGGCACGTTGGCGCTGAGGCTGCCGTCGCGCTGGGACAGGCCGGCGGCGATGGTCCGCGCCGAGGCCAGCAAGGTCCGGTCATACGCGGTGTCGGCGGCTTCGCGACCGTTCCAGTACGCACTCAAACCACTGGCGATCATCAACACCACCAGCAGCAGCGCGAGGTTCCACAGCAACCGCCAACGCAGGCTGCTGAGCTTATGCATCGCGGCTTTCCAGCAAATAGCCAAGGCCACGGAAGGTCACGATGGCCACCGGTTGGCCGTCGAGTTTTTTGCGCAAGCGGTGGACGTAGATCTCGATGGCATCGGGACTGGCCTCCTCGTCCAGGCCGAAGACCTGAGCCGCCAATTGCTCCTTGCTCATCACCCGGCCGGGACGGGCGATCAGGGCTTCGAGCACTGCCTGCTCGCGGGAGGTCAGGGTCAGCAATTCTTCGCCGAGGGTGAAGCGCCGGGTGTCCAGATCATAGGCCAGCACGCCACAGCGCTGCTGGCGTTCACCGCCGAGCACACTGCGGCGCAGCAAGGCTTTGACCCGGGCTTCGAGTTCGGTCAGTTCGAAAGGTTTTGCCAGGTAATCGTCGGCCCCCAGGTTCAGGCCATGAACCCGGTCCTTGACGTCGCTGCGGGCGGTCAGCATCAGCACCGGCAGGTTCTTGCCCCGGGCCCGCAAGCGCGCCAGCACTTCGAAACCATCCATGCGCGGCAGGCCGACATCGAGGATCGCCATGGCGTATTCCTCGCTGCTCAAGGCCAGGTCGGCCGCCACGCCGTCGTGCAGCACATCCACGGTCAGCCCGGTGCTTTTGAGCGCCTGGGCGACACTTTCGGCAAGCTGCAGATGGTCTTCGACGAGCAGAACACGCATGGATCTTTACCTCATTCAGGGATGGTCGACGCCATTCTTTGGCGCGGAGTTTACAGCCGCATCCGTCGCTGTGAAGCCCGAAAACCGTGAAAGTCAGCTGAAAGGTTAGCGAAAGGTAAGCCGGTTAGAGTCCAGCCACGGACAGTTTCGACTGCCGTCGCTACCGCACATAGCGTACGAAAAACGCCTCGAAGCGTTTTCGCCAAATAAGAACAATAAACGGAGTATGTCACCATGCTGTCCATGCAGCTTCAGGCTCGCCCGCCTGTTCGTTTTTCCCGCCTCAGCCAAACCGCCCTTGTCAGTGCCGCCGCCCTCGCCGGCTTTTCGCCGTTGAGCCAGGCTGCCTTCTTCGAAGACAGTAAGGCAACCTTCGAAACCCGCAACATGTATTTCAACCGCGACTTTCGCAGCGGCACCAGCGCCCAGCAATCCAAGCGGGACGAATGGGCCCAGGGGTTCATGCTCAATCTGCAATCGGGTTACACCGACGGCACCGTGGGGTTCGGTGTCGATGCGCTGGGCATGCTAGGGGTAAAACTCGATTCGAGTCCGGACCGCACCGGTACCGGCCTGCTGCCAACCCATGACGACGGGCGCGCGGCGAACGAGTATTCCAAGCTCGGCCTGACCGGCAAAGTGAAGATCTCCGCCACGGAACTGAAAATCGGCAGCCTGATTCCGGAACTGCCGATCCTCAAGCCCAACGACGGCCGCATTCTGCCGCAGACCTTTGAAGGCGGGATGCTGACCTCCAAAGAGATCAAGAACCTGACCTTCACCGGCGGGCGTCTGGAGAAAGCCAAGGACCGCGACAGCACCGACTTCGAAGACATCGCCCTCAACAACAAGAACAGCCGCTTCGCCGGCACCGTGGCCGGCAAGCATTTTGACTTTGGCGGCGTGGACTACAAGTTCACCGACAAGATCACCGGCAGCTACCACTTCGCCCAACTCGATGAAGTCTACAATCAGCACTTCCTCGGTGTTGTCGCTTCGCAACCGTTCGGCCCCGGTACTTTCGGTACCGATCTGCGATTTGCCATCAGTGACGACGAAGGAGCGGCCCGTGGCGGCAAGATCGACAATAAATCCTTGAACGGGCTGGTGAGCTACGCCTTGAACGGGCATAAACTCAGCGCCGGCTATCAGCACATGTCCGGCGACAGTGCATTCCCCTACGTCGATGGCAGCGATCCGTACCTGGTCAACTTCGTGCAAATCAACGACTTTGCCGGCGCCGAAGAACACTCCTGGCAGGCGCGTTACGACTACGACTTCGCCAAACTTGGCATTCCTGGCCTGAGTTTCATGAGCCGTTACGTGAGCGGTGACAACATCAAACTCAAGAACGGCGACGAAGGCAAAGAGTGGGAACGCAACACCGAGATCAAATACGTCGTACAAAGCGGCGCCCTCAAGGACGTTGCCGTACGCCTGCGTAATGCCACCTACCGTTCCAACTACTCCGCTCGCGATGCCGATGAAGTGCGTCTGCTGGTGAGCTATAGCGTTGCACTTTGGTAATTCAGTACGTCCATAACAAAAACTTAAGGAGACTTGAATGAACCTATCACTGCGTAAAGTTGCTCTGGCCACCGGCATCATGCTGTTCGCCGGCCAATTGCTGGCCGAACCCAAACGCCCGGAATGCATCGCCCCGGCCTCGCCGGGCGGCGGTTTCGACCTCACCTGCAAACTGGCGCAAAGCGCGCTGGTCAACGAAAAACTGCTGACCAAACCGATGCGCGTGACCTACATGCCCGGCGGTGTCGGCGCCGTGGCGTACAACGCGGTGGTCGCTCAGCGCCCGGCCGATGCCGGCACGCTGGTGGCCTGGTCCAGCGGTTCGCTGCTGAACCTGGCGCAAGGTAAATTCGGGCGTTTTGATGAAAGCGCGGTGCGCTGGCTGGCGGCGGTTGGCACCAGCTATGGCGCGATCGCGGTGAAAAGCGATTCGCCTTACAAGACCCTGGACGATCTGGTCAAAGCCCTGAAGAAAGACCCTAGCTCCGTAGTGATCGGCTCCGGCGGCACCGTCGGCAGCCAGGACTGGATGCAAACCGCCCTGATCGCCAAGGCGGCCGGGATCAACCCGCGCGACCTGCGTTACGTCGCCCTCGAAGGCGGCGGTGAAATCGCCACCGCCCTGCTCGGCGGTCACATCCAGGTCGGCAGCACCGACATCTCCGACTCCATGCCACACATCCTGAGCGGTGACATGCGTCTGCTGGCGGTGTTCTCCGAGAAGCGTCTGGACGAGCCGGAAATGAAAGACATTCCGACTGCTAAAGAGCAAGGCTACAACATCGTCTGGCCGGTGGTTCGCGGTTTCTACCTCGGGCCAAAAGTCAGCGACGAAGACTACGCCTGGTGGAAAAACGCCTTCGACAAACTGCTGGCCTCCGAGGATTTTGCCAAGTTGCGCGATCAGCGTGAACTGTTCCCGTTCGCCATGACCGGCCCGGAGCTGGACACCTACGTGAAGAAGCAGGTCGCGGACTACAAAGTGCTGGCCAAAGAGTTCGGCCTGATCCAGTGATCGCCTCTGTCTAGTGGCTACGGCCCCGGTTCTCGGGGTCGTCGCCCAGGAGTTCCCCATGCTCATACAACGCATTTTTGCTTCGGTGCTGTTGCTGGTCTGTGTCGGCCTGGCGCTGATGGCGTGGCCGTATCAAGCGGCTTTTTCCTACGAACCGGTCGGGCCTCGCGCCTTCCCCCTGCTGATGCTCGGCCTGATGGGCCTGGCTTTGCTGTACATGGTGTTTCGGCCGGCGCCGATCGTGCACAGCGATGACGACCCGAAACTGGACCGCGAAACCCTGACCAAAATCGGCATCTGCGTGCTGCTGTTGCTGGTGTTCGCCGGGGCCTTCGAACCCCTTGGTTTCATCGTCGCCAGCATTCTGATCGGGGTCCCGATGGCACGCCTGTATGGCGGCCGCTGGCTACCCAGCGCGGTGATCATCAGCCTGATGGCCATCGGTCTTTATCTGCTGTTCGACAAGTTGATGGACGTGCCACTGCCGTTGGGCGTGCTCGACGTTCTGGAGAACTGATATGGATACTCTTGGCTATTTGGGTCAGGGCTTCGGCGTTGCGCTGAGCCCGTACAACCTGGTGACCGCGCTGTGCGGCACCTTGATCGGCACCGTCGTCGGGCTGCTGCCGGGGCTGGGGCCGATCAACGGCGTGGCGTTGCTGATTCCGATCGCATTCGCCCTCGGTCTGCCACCGGAGTCGGCGTTGATTCTGCTGGCGGCGGTGTACCTGGGTTGCGAATACGGCGGCCGGATCAGCTCGATCCTGCTGAACATTCCGGGCGAAGCCTCCACCGTCATGACCACCCTCGACGGCTACCCGATGGCCCGCAAGGGCCTGGCGGGTGTGGCGCTGTCGCTGTCGGCGTGGAGTTCGTTCATCGGCGCGTTCATCGCGACTTGCGGCATGGTGCTGTTCGCCCCGTTGCTGGCGAAATGGGCGATTGCCTTCGGGCCAGCGGAGTATTTCGTGCTGATGGTGTTTGCGATTGTCTGTCTCGGCGGCATGGCCGGCGACCGACCGCTGAAGACATTCATTGCTGCGCTGATCGGTCTGTTTCTGTCGAGCGTCGGGATCGATGCCAACAGCGGCGTATACCGTTTCACCGGGGATAACATTCATCTGACAGACGGCATTCAGTTCGTCGTGCTGGTATTGGGCCTGTTCTCCATCAGCGAAATCCTCTTGCTGCTGGAAAAAACCCACCGTGGCCAGGAAGCGGTGAAAGCCACCGGGCGCATGATGTTCAACTTCAAGGAAGCTTCGGCGGTGTTCGTGGTGAACATCCGTTGCGGTTTGCTGGGCTTCATCATGGGCGTGTTGCCGGGTGCCGGCGCGACGCTGGCCAGCGCTGTGGCCTACATGACCGAGAAACGTATCGCCGGTGCCAAGGGCACTTTCGGACAAGGCGACATGCGTGGCCTCGCGGCTCCGGAAACCGCCATCGGTGGCGCAGCCTGCGGTGCCCTGGTGCCGATGCTGACCCTCGGTGTTCCGGGTTCGGGTACCACGGCAGTGATGATCGGCGCACTGTCGCTGTACAACATCACCCCGGGTCCACTGTTGTTCCAGCAGCAGCCAGACATCGTCTGGGGCCTGATCGCGTCGTTGTTCATCGCCAACGTGATGCTGGTGATCCTCAACATCCCGATGATCCGCGTCTTCACCCGCATCCTCGCCGTGCCGAACTGGGCACTGGTGCCAGTGATTGCGATCATCACCGGGATCGGCGTCTACGCAGTACACGCTACAACCTTCGACCTGTTCCTGATGATCGGCATCGGCATCTTCGGCTACATCTTGCGCAAGCTGGACTTCCCGTTGTCGCCAGTGCTGCTGGGCTTCATCCTGGGCGGTCTGATGGAGCAGAACCTGCGTCGCGCGCTGTCGATTTCCAACGGTGCTCTGGAAATCCTCTGGTCGAGCCCGATCACGTTCGGTTGCTGGGTGCTGACTGCAATCATGTTGCTGATGCCACTGCTGCGCATCTGGCGCAAACGTTCGGTCGCCCGGCGCGCTATCGCCGATGTCTGACCGAACACCTTTCAAAGCCTGGTGGGGAACACCGCTGGTCGGTCTGCTGGGCGGTTACCTCGCCAGCCAGATCGGCTGGCCGCTACCGTGGATGGTCGGCTCGTTGCTGGCGATCATCCTGGTGCGCTGCCTGACACCCTGGCAATTGGCGGAAATCCCTGGCGGCCGTAAATGCGGCCAGTGGGTCGTCGGTATCGGCATCGGCCTGCACTTCACCCCGGTGGTGATGGAGCAGGTGCTGAGCCACTTCGGTCTGATCTTCTTCGGTGCGTTGGTCACCAGCCTGTCCGCGGTGGTCGGGGTCTGGTTGATGCGGCGTACCGGTGAAGATCGCGCCACCGCGTTCTTTTCCAGCATGCCCGGCGGCTCCGGGGAGATGGTCAACCTCGGCGCTCGCAACGGCGCGGTGCTAAGCCGTGTCGCGGCGGGGCAAAGCTTGCGGGTGCTGGTGGTGGTGCTGTGTGTGCCGGCGGCGTTCAAGTATCTGTTGGGCGGCGGTGCGCCGGTCTTGCATGCAGCGACCGTCAACTGGTGGTGGCTGGCCTTTCTGTTCCCGGCGGGCGCCCTGGCCGCCTGGATCTGGGAGCGCCTGCGTCAACCCAACCCCTGGCTGTTCGGGCCGTTGCTGGTGAGTGCGGCGGTGAGCATTGGTTGGGACCTGCACATCGGCCTGCCCAACGGCGGCAGTCAGATCGGCCAGTGGCTGATCGGCAGCGGATTGGGTTGCCATTTCAATCGACAGTTCTTCCGCCGAGCACCGTCCTTCATGGGCCGGACCCTGATCGGCACAGTATTGACCATGTTGATCGCCACGCTGGCGGCGCTGGGGTTGAGTGCATTGACCCATCTGGATCTGCGTTCGCTGACACTGGGCATGATGCCCGGCGGGATTGTCGAGATGAGTTTGACGGCTGAGACCCTGCAACTATCGGTACCGCTGGTGACGGCGATGCAGGTGATGCGGCTGTTGTTCGTATTGTTTTTGGCGGAGCCGTTGTTCAGGTATTGGAACCAGAAACCTGAGCAGCCCTGACACCGTATCGTTCCCACGCTCTGCGTGGGGATGCCTCAACGGACGCTCCGCGTTCGGCTTTTGATGGGACGCGGAGCGTCCCTGGCTGCATTCCCACGCAGAGCGTGGGAACGATCAGCCCCCTCGCCACAATCTTCAGACCGGCGGCAAGCGCCACTCAATCGGCGTCTCGCCATTCTGTTCCAGAAACTTGTTCGCCCGACTGAAATGCCCGCAGCCGAGGAAACCGCGATAGGCGGACAGCGGCGACGGGTGGACCGAGGTCAGCACCAGGTGTTTGGTGGCATCGATGAGTTTCTGCTTGCTCTGGGCATGCGCGCCCCACAGCAGGAACACCAGATGTGGCTGGTGTTCGCTGACCACTTCGATAATCCGGTCGGTAAAATACTGCCAGCCCTTGCCCGCATGGGCGTTGGCATTCGCCCGCTCCACGGTCATGGTGGTGTTGAGCATCAACACGCCCTGCTCCGCCCAACTCTGCAGGTAGCCATGGTTGGGGATGTCGATGTTCAGGTCACGTTTCAATTCTTTATAGATGTTCACCAGCGACGGCGGCGCCGGTACGCCCGGCTGCACCGAGAAGCACAACCCATGGGCCTGGCCGGGGCCGTGGTATGGATCCTGTCCGAGGATGACCACCTTGACCTTGTCCAGCGGCGTGGAATTGAGCGCGTTGAAAATCAACGGTCCCGGCGGATAGATCTCCTTGCCCGCCGCGCGCTCCTGTTGCAGGAATGTGCGCAACTCTGCCATGTAAGGCTGGTCGAATTCGGCACGCAGGGCCTCCTTCCAGCTCGGTTCGAGTTTGATACGGTCGTCAGCAGTCATGGTTACATCCGGCAAAAACAATGGGGCGAACCCTAGGAAAGCCCATCACGCTTGTCAATTGATCTGACACAGATCCGGCACTTTCCTATAGAGCGATCATACTGAACGCTCAAATTCCCGATCGAGGTCACGATGAATCTGCACTTCGAAGAACTCACCGGCACCGACGGCGCACGCATCGGCATCGCCAGCCTGGATGCCGAGAAGTCCCTCAACGCCCTCTCCTTGCCGATGATCAACGCCTTGCGCGATCAACTGGACGTCTGGGCCAAGGAACCACAGATCGTGTGCGTGCTGCTGCGCGGCAATGGCGCCAAGGCTTTTTGCGCCGGCGGTGAAGTACGCAGTCTGGTGGAGGCGTGTCGCGCCCATCCCGGAGAAGTGCCGCCGCTGGCTGCACACTTCTTTGCGGCAGAATATCGCCTCGACTTCAATCTGCACACCTACCCGAAACCGTTAATCTGCTGGGGGCATGGTTACGTGCTGGGCGGCGGCATGGGGCTGCTGCAAGGGGCAAGCATCCGGATTGTCACACCGAGCAGCCGGTTGGCGATGCCGGAGATTGGCATCGGCTTGTACCCGGACGTCGGCGCCAGTTGGTTTCTGTCGCGATTGCCCGGCAAGCTCGGGTTGTTTCTCGGCCTGACCGGCGCCCAGATGAACGGTCGCGATGCGATCGATCTGGACCTCGCCGATCGCTTTTTGCTCGATGAACAACAGCAAGAGCTGATCGAAGGCTTGCTGCAATTGAACTGGCAGGAACAGACCGCCATGCAGCTCAACAGTCTGCTCAAGGCCTTGCAGCAGGAAGCGCTGGTAAAAATGCCCGAAGCGCAATGGTTGCCACGACGCCAGCACATCGACGAGCTGCTGGATGTCAGCGATGTCCATTGTGCCTGGAAGGCCATCAGCCTGTTACGCGATCACCCCGACTTGCTGCTCAGCCGTGCTGCCAGGACCATGACTGAAGGCTCGCCCCTGACCGCTCATCTGGTATGGGAACAGATCGCTCGCGCCCGGCACCTGTCGCTGGCTCAAGTCTTTCAGATGGAATACACCATGAGCCTCAATTGCTGCCGTCATCCGGAGTTCAGCGAGGGCGTGCGTGCGCGGTTGATCGACAAGGACCAGAAACCTCACTGGCACTGGCCGGATATCAACACGGTGCCGGAGGCGGCGGTAGAAGCGCATTTTCACAAGGTCTGGGAAGGTCGGCACCCTCTGGCCGATCTGTCGGAATACTGAAATCCGGGCACAAAAAAGCGGCGCTTCATGCGCCGCTTTTTATTGAGGAATTAGCGACGGCCGCCTCGGCCATCGTTGTCACCATGATCGCCTCTTCCGCCACGGTGATCCCGCCCACTGTGGCCACGAGAATCATCGTTCCAGTTGCCGCGACTATGGCCGCCCCAACCGTCGCGACGACCATCCCAACCACCGCGGTCATGACGGTCCCATCCGCGATTCTGGTTGCCGCGGTAGTCGTAATAGCGCGGTGCCGGTTGATAAACCCGCGGCTGGTAGTAATAACGCGGCGATAGCTGGTAATACCGTGCAGGCGGTGAGTAATACCTGCGCGGGGCTGAGTAGTAACCACCATCGGAGTAGTAAGACCCGCCACCGGAATAATACGGTGCTGGGGACGTGTAGACCTCGGAACGGTAGTAGCTGTCTCCTCCATCGGAATAGGGCACGCACGCACCAAGAGACAATCCCGATAGAACAATCAGCAGAATTTGGCGGAGTTGTTTTCGACAGAGCATGGCGGCCTCCTGGACCGCGAGTGAGCCATACCAGCGACGCTGGCAGGCGACAGTCAATTGTTCGGCGACTGTCGAAAGATCAGACAGTGAAATCGGGATCTGGTGCGTTTCTGCAACACGTTGAAACAAGTAGCCGATGAAAGGTTTTTCATCCTGCGCAAAAGAAAACGGCGCCTCCGCAAGCCGGACGCGCCGTTATATTCATGAGCTGATTAATGGTGCCAGCGATTGTATCCACCGCCGTAATGACCCGGTCCGTGTCCACCGTAGTAATAATAGCGATAGCCACCGTAAACACGCGGCCCGTAATAGCCGCCGTAATAGTAAGGCGAGTAATACCCAGGGTAGTAATAAGGCGCCGAATAAACATCGGCAGGACCTACGTAGTAGTAACACCCGGACAGACCCAAACCAAGAAACACACTGAGCAGTATTTGGCGGAGCTTTTTCTGACAGAACATGGAGGCCTCCTGAAAGACCTGCAACGGCAGTCGAGTCACACCTGTTTTGACTTTAAAACCGACACCGAGTGCCAGACCGCATCGACCTTCAGATCAGCGGCTAGCCGTCCTTCTACGGTGCATGCCCATGCGCAACGCACCATGACAAGGCAAAGCGCCCTGTCCCATTGATCTCCCCCACCCTTCCATGCCCCAGCCAGAGCACTCAAGCCAACTTGGCACGGCTCTCGCTTAACCAAAGGCGTGCAGGAGTCATCACAGGTTCGCGGCACCACAATTTGCAATGGCTGACTAGGGTTCCGGCTCGCAATCGCGAGTGGCTGGTCCGAGAGTTGGCGACCTCCAGTTGAGGTTACACGGCGGGACAAAAGCCCGGGAGACAAGCCACCGTTCGCGGTGCCGCTGCCTTCCTGTCCGCCCTTGATCAACTGGAGAACCATCCCATGTCCCGACTTCGTTTACCCGCCCTGCTCGCCGCTGCTTTTGCAGCCCTCGTGAGCGTCTCGTCCCACGCCGCACAGAAAGATCATTTCAGCGTCTGCTGGACTATCTACGCCGGCTGGATGCCCTGGGAATATGCCGGCAGCCAGGGCATCGTCGACAAATGGGCGAAAAAGTACGGCATCAAGATTGATGTGGTGCAGCTCAACGACTACGTCGAATCCATCAACCAATACACCGCAGGCCAGTTCGACGGCTGCACCATGACCAACATGGACGCTCTGACCATTCCGGCGGCCGGTGGCGTCGACAGCACGGCGCTGATCGTCAGCGACTTCTCCAACGGCAACGACGGCATCGTGCTTAAAGGCGAAGGCAAGAAAGTCGCTGACCTCAAAGGCATGGACGTCAATCTGGTTGAGCTGTCTGTTTCCCATTACCTGTTGGCCCGCGCTCTGGACTCGGTAGACCTCACCGAGAAAGACCTGAAAGTGGTCAACACCTCCGACGCCGACATCTCCGCCGCGTTCAACACCGAACAGGTCAATGCCGTCACCACCTGGAACCCGATGCTCTCGGACATCAAGGCCAAGCCTGCGGTGACCGAAGTGTTCAATTCCAGCCAGATCCCCGGCGAAATCATGGACATGATGGTGGTCAACAGCACCACCCTCAAAGACAACCCGGCCCTGGGTAAAGCCCTGACCGGCGCCTGGTTCGAAGTGGTCGAGTTGATGAACGCGAAAAACGCCGCCAGCCAAGCCGCGCTCGAACACATGGCCAAAGCCTCGGGCACTGACCTGGCGGGTTTCCAGGCGCAACTCGACACCACCAAACTGTTCGCCACGCCCAAAGAAGCCCTGGCGTTCTCCACCAGCAAGCAACTGCCCGACACCATGCGCAAGGTCGCCGAGTTCTCGTTCCAGCACGGCTTGCTGGGTGAAGGCGCCAAAGACACCAGCGCCATCGGCATGGCCTTCGCCAATGGCGTGACCAGCGGCGATAAAGGCAACCTCAAGCTGCGCTTCGACCCGACTTACGTGCAGATGGCCGCCGACGCCAAGCTGTAAGACAGGAGGAGCTGGCCATGCGCCTGATCAATCGCCACCCGGATCGCCCGAGTCGCCTGCTGTTGGTGATCCTGCCGTTCGCCCTGGTGCTGTTCGCCTACTTCATGGGCTCGGCCGAACGGCTGATGGACAACCCCAACGACAAACTGCTGCCCAGTGCCGTGCAGATGACCGACGCGGTGAAGCGCCTGGCCTTCACCGCCGACACCCGCACCGGTGAATACCTGCTCTGGCAAGACACCGCCTCCAGCCTGCGGCGGTTGGCCATCGGCCTCGGCATCAGTGCGTTGGCCGGGCTGTGCCTGGGCATCGCCGCCGGTACGCTGCCGCTGTTTGGCGCACCGTTGTCGCCCGTGCTGACGGTGCTGTCGATGGTGCCGCCGCTGGCGATCCTGCCGATTCTGTTCATCGTGTTCGGGTTGGGGGAGTTGTCGAAAGTGATGCTGATCGTGATCGGCATCACCCCGTGCCTGGCCCGTGACCTGGAACAGCGCGCCCGGGAAATTCCTGTGGAATTGCTGATCAAGGCGCAGACGCTTGGTGCCTCGACCTGGACCTTGATGTTGCGTGTGGTGCTGCCGCAATTGCTGCCGCGCCTGCTGATCTCGTTGCGATTGATGCTCGGCTCGGCGTGGTTGTTTTTGATCGCCGCAGAAGCCATCGCCTCCACGGACGGTTTGGGTTATCGGATCTTCCTGGTGCGCCGCTACCTGGCGATGGACGTGATTCTGCCCTACGTGGTGTGGATCACCCTGCTCGCCTGGCTGATGGACTGGGGCCTCAAGCGCCTGACCCAACGGGCCTTTCCCTGGCACCACGGTGCCTCCAAATGAGTTATGAAGGGGCGCGGGCATGAGCTTCATCACAGTGAAAAACGTCTGGCAGCAATACGCCGATCAAGTGGTGCTTGAAGGGCTGAACCTGAGCGTCAACGAAGGTGAGTTCTGCACCTTGGTCGGCGCGTCGGGTTGCGGCAAGTCGACCTTCCTGCGGCTATTGCTCGGCCAGGAACGCACCAGTCGCGGCGAGATTCTGTTGGACGGTCAGGCGCTGGCTGGCGAACCGGATTCGAGCCGTGGCGTGGTGTTCCAGCGCTACTCGGTGTTCCCGCACCTGACCGTGCTGGACAACGTCGCCCTCGGCCTCGAACTGCCGCGCTCGCCTTTACTCGGGCGGTTGTTCGGCAGCGCTAAAAAAGAGGCACGCGAACACGCCTCAGTGTTGCTGCACAAAGTCGGTCTCGGTCACTCGCTGGACAAGTACCCGGCGCAACTCTCCGGTGGCATGCAGCAACGGCTGGCGATTGCCCAGGCATTGATCATGAAGCCGCGGGTCTTGCTCCTCGACGAACCGTTCGGCGCCCTCGATCCGGGCATCCGCAAAGACATGCACGGCCTGCTGCTGGAGCTGTGGCGCGAGACGCAACTGACGGTGTTCATGGTCACTCACGACCTGTCCGAAGGTTTCAGTCTCGGCACCCGTTTGCTGGTGTTCGACAAGGTCCGCGTCGACCCGCACGCCCCCGGCGCCTATGGCGCGCGCATCACCTACGACATCCCTTTGAACAGCGACCGCCGCGCCAACCGTGCCGCCGTCGACGCCCTGCCGGCTCAGTTGGCAGGCACGCTTCGCATCGCTTAGAGGAATTTGCACATGACTGACTCGACCCAACTGTTCCCGCCGTTCGCTGAAGAAATGCTCCCCGGCGGCGGCCATCGTTCATTCGTCCTGAAACGCGGCCAATTACTGCGCCTGACCGACCTGCGCGGCGGTGCCAACGTCAGCCTGACGCTGCTCAACGCCAACGAAAAAACCGAACGCCTGAACCTGCCCGACAGCCTCAAATGCCAACACACCGCCAAGCTCACCAGCGGCCACTGCCTGTACTCGGACATGGGCCGCGTGCTGGCGGCCATCACCGCCGACACCTGTGGCTGGAGCGACAGCCTCGGCGGTGTGCTCTGCGCTGAAGAAGTCGCACAAAAATATGGCCAGGGCCGCTATCAGGAACTGCGCAACGGCTTCTTCCGCAACGGCACCGACAACTTGTTGGTGGAGCTGGGCAAGTGGGGTTTGGGCCTGTCCGACCTGCTGATGACGCTCAACCTGTTCAGCCGGGTGAACGTCGATGAGGCTGGGCGTTTCCACTTCGTCGAAGGCAACTCCAAGGCTGGCGATTACATCGAGCTGTACGCGCCGATGGACACCCTGGTGGTACTCACCGCGCTGCAACACCCGATGGATCCGTCGCCGGCATACGCACCGAAACCGCTGAAGCTGAGCTGGATGAACGCAGATGCCAGTGTCGCCGAACACTGCCGCACCTCGCGCCCGGAAAACGAGCGCGGCTTCATCAACACCGACCGTCTGTTCGCCTGAGGATCGCTGCCATGTCACTTGCTATCTCTACTGCTGCTATTACCACAAGCAGGCAACCAGAAGCTGCGGTCTACCGCGCCACTATCCCGGCCGGCGAACCCTGGCTGATGGAGGTCAAGGCTGGCCAGACCCTGCGTATCCTCGACCTGGAAGGCAATCAGGCGGTCGACACTCTGTTTTACAGCCTTGCCAATCCCAAGGAACGCTATGACGTGCAGCGCACGTTGCGTCGGCAGAACAGCGTCTACCTGAGCACCGGCAGCGTGCTCTATTCCAACCTCGGCAAGCCAATGCTGACCATCGTCGAAGACACCTGCGGGCGTCACGACACCCTCGGCGGTGCCTGTGCGCAAGAGAGCAACACCGTGCGTTACGCGCTGGAGAAACGCTACATGCACAGCTGCCGCGACAACTACCTGCGCGCCTGCGTGCATGACGGACGACTGGGCAAGGGCGACATCGGGCCGAACATCAATTTCTTCATGAATGTGCCGGTGACGGCCGATGGCGGGCTGACGTTTGAAGACGGAATTTCAGCGCCCGGCAAATACGTCGACCTGCGCGCCGAGATGGACGTGATCGTGCTGATCTCCAACTGCCCGCAACTGAATAACCCGTGCAACGCCTACAACCCCACGCCTGCGGAGCTTTTGGTATGGAACTGAAACTCGCGAGTTTGCGGCGGTGGTTGTTTGCCTTGTGTCAGGCCCGCTCCGGCCAGTGCCTCAAACAACGCTGATCCCTGTGGCGAGGGAGCTTGCTCCCGCTGGGTCGCGAAGCGGCCCCAAACCCTGCTATCGCGCTATGTCTGACGGACCACAGCAGCAGGTTTTGCGACTGCTGCGCAGCCGAGCGGGACGGTGCGGCGATCCGACAAGCTCCCTCGCCACAAAAAAGCGTGAATTTTGTTCATCCGGGACGGCCCGGGTGCATCTCGAAAAACTGCGGGACGGCCCGCATCCCAGGTCGAGGCTGATGCGCTATCGCCTCCAGGGGTTATGCCATGTTCGAAAAAGTCCTCATCGCCAACCGTGGCGCCATTGCCTGCCGCATCCTGCGTACCCTGCGAGAGTTGCAGGTCAAGGGCGTCGCCGTTTACTCCGAAGCCGATGCCGCCAGCCTGCATATCCTGCAAGCCGATGAAGCCCATAGCTTGGGCGAAGGCGCGGCGGCCGGCACTTATCTTGCCGTGGACAAAATCCTCGCCATCGCCAAATCCACCGGCGCTACAGCGATCCATCCCGGCTACGGTTTCCTCTCGGAAAACGCCGCGTTCGCCGAGGCCTGCGAAGCCGCCGATATCGCCTTCATCGGCCCCACGCCCGAACAACTGCGCGTGTTTGGCCTCAAACACACCGCCCGCGCCCTGGCAAAACAACACGGCGTGCCGATGCTCGAAGGCACCGAACTGCTCGACAGCCTTGATGCAGCATTGATCGCCGGCGAACAGGTCGGCTACCCAGTGATGCTCAAAAGCACCGCCGGCGGTGGCGGCATCGGTATGCGCGCGTGCCGCAGCGCCGCCGAATTGAGCGAATCCTTCGACGCCGTCAAACGCCTCGGTCAGAACAACTTCAGCGACGCCGGAGTGTTCATCGAGAAGTACATCCAGCGCGCCCGGCATCTGGAAGTGCAGGTGTTCGGCGATGGCCAGGGCGAGGTGATTGCCCTCGGCGTGCGCGACTGCTCGGTACAGCGGCGCAACCAGAAAGTCCTCGAAGAAACCCCGGCACCCAACCTGCCCGACGGCATGGCCGAAGCGCTCTGCCTTGCTGCGATCAAACTCGCCAAGGCAGTGAATTACCGCAGCGCCGGCACCGTGGAGTTCGTCTTCGACAGTGACGCCCAGCGTTTCTATTTTCTTGAAGTGAACACCCGTTTACAGGTAGAGCACGGTGTCACCGAGCAAGTGTGGGGCGTGGACCTGGTGCGCTGGATGGTGGAACTGGCGGCCGGAGATTTACCGCCATTGAACGCATTGAGCCAAGGCTTGAAAGCCGACGGCCACGCGATCCAGGCAAGGCTCTACGCCGAAGATCCGGGGCGGGATTTTCAACCGAGCCCCGGCCTGCTGACGGCGGTAAATTTCCCCGTCGCCGATGGCAAACACCTGCGCATCGACACGTGGGTCGAGGCCGGTTGCGAGATCCCGCCGTACTTCGACCCGATGATTGCCAAGGTCATCCGCTGGGCGCCGACTCGCGAAGAAGCCCGCGCCGATCTGCTTCAAACCTTGGGCGACAGCCTGCTGTACGGGGTGGAAACCAACCGCGATTACCTGCGGCAGATTCTGCTCGATGTACCCTTTACCAGCGGCCAGCCGTGGACCCGTTGCCTGGAAGGCTTGGTCTATCGGGCCAATACCTTTGAGGTGATCAGCGCCGGCACCCAGACCAGCGTTCAGGATTATCCGGGGCGTCTCGGTTACTGGGCGGTCGGCGTGCCGCCGTCGGGGCCGATGGACAGTCGTGCATTGCGTTTGGGTAATCTTTTACTGGGTAACGATAAAGGCGCAGCGGCCCTGGAAATCACCATGAGCGGGCCGATGCTGCGCTTCAATTGTGATGCGGTTGTGGCGGTGACCGGTGCGCAGATTCCATTGACGCTGAACGGCGAAGCGGCACCGATGAACACCGCGCTGCTGATTCCGGCCGGTGCCACAGTGCATCTCGGCACAATCGCCGGTGCAGGCGCTCGCAGCTATCTGTGCCTGCGCGGCGGCCTGCAAGTGCCGGATTATCTGGGCAGCAAAAGCACCTTCACCCTCGGTCAGTTCGGTGGCCATGGCGGTCGTGCGTTGCGTGCCGGGGACGTGTTGCATGCACCAGCCTTGATCGACCGTAGCGCGGGTATTCAATTGCCTGACGAACAGGTCACCGAGTTACCGGCGGTGCGGCAAATCCGAGTGATCTACGGCCCGCATGGCGCGCCGGAATACTTCACCGAACACTACATCGGCACCTTCTTCGCCACCCAATGGGAAGTGCATTTCAACTCCAGCCGCACCGGTGTGCGCCTGATCGGGCCGAAGCCGGAATGGGTGCGGGCCGATGGGGGGGAAGCCGGGTTGCATCCGTCGAACATTCACGACAACCCGTACGCCATTGGCGCGGTGGATTTCACCGGTGATATGCCGGTGATCCTCGGTCCCGATGGTCCGAGCCTCGGTGGGTTTGTCTGCCCGGTGACGGTGATCGAAGCGGATCTTTGGCAGCTCGGGCAACTGAAGGCTGGAGACAAGGTGCAGTTCCAACCGGTCGATCTCGAGACCGCCCGTAACCTCGCCTTGAAATGGGATTCCTGTGGGAGCTGGCTTGCCTGCGATGAGGCCCGATCAGACACCGCATCAACTTCATCGCAGGCAAGCCCACAGGGGGTTGTGTCGCCTGTGATGCTGGATATCGGCCGGGGAGATACACGGTTGGTCGCCCGGTTGTCGGGGGATACTCACCTGTTACTGGAAATCGGCGCACCGGAGCTGGACCTGGTCCTGCGCTTTCGCGCCCACGCGCTGATGCAGGCATTGGAAAGCAAACACCTGCACGGTGTGATCGACCTGACGCCGGGCATCCGTTCGCTGCAGGTGCATTACCAACCGGAGCAACTGCCGCTTGCCGATCTGCTGGGCATCGTCGCCGGTGAGTGGGACGCTGTGTGCGCCGCCAAAGACTTGCAGGTTCCCTCGCGCATCGTGCACCTGCCGCTGTCCTGGGATGACCCGGCTTGCCAGTTGGCCATCGAGAAATACATGACCACCGTGCGCAAGGACGCCCCATGGTGCCCGAGCAACCTGGAGTTCATCCGCCGCATCAACGACCTGCCGAACCTCGACAAAGTGCAGCGCACGGTGTTCGACGCCAGCTATCTGGTGATGGGGCTGGGCGATGTCTACCTCGGCGCTCCGGTCGCCACCCCGCTCGACCCACGGCATCGTCTGGTCACCACCAAATACAACCCGGCCCGCACCTGGACCGCCGAAAACTCGGTGGGCATCGGTGGCGCCTATATGTGCGTGTACGGCATGGAAGGCCCCGGTGGTTATCAGTTCGTCGGCCGCACCCTGCAGATGTGGAATCGCTACCGCGAGGTCGCCGCGTTCGATGGCAAACCGTGGCTGCTGCGGTTCTTCGATCAGATCCGCTTCTACCCGGTAAGCGCCGATGAACTGCTGCGCATTCGACGGGATTTCCCGCTCGGGCGCTTCGCTCTGAACATCGAGCACAGTCAATTGAACCTGGCGGATTACCAGGCGTTTCTGGCGAAGGAAGCCAACAGCATTGCCGCGTTTCGGGATCAGCAAAAAGGTGCATTCAACGCCGAACGCGAACGCTGGATCGCCAGCGGCCAGGCGCATTTCGACAGTGAAGAACCGGCGCCGCAAGTGACCGAAGAGGCGCTGTTGGCCGACGGTCAGCAGAGCATCGACAGCCACATCGCCGGCAACCTCTGGCAGGTTCAGGTGGAGGTCGGCAGCCAAGTGGTCGCCGGTGATGTGCTGGTGATTCTGGAGTCGATGAAGATGGAAATCCCGCTGCTCGCGCCCATGGCCGGTGTGGTGCGCGAGATTCGTGTGCAACCGGGCTCGGCAGTGCGCGCCGGACAGCGCGTCGTGGTGCTGGAACTCGACTGAAGCCATTTCAACAAGGATCTGAACCATGAACATCAATCTGCAACTCGACGCCCTGCGCAGTGCTTACCGTGACGGCCACACAACGCCTCGGCAACTGCTGCCGAACCTGCGGAAAAAAGCCGCAGCGCTGAACCCGGACTATCACCTGTTCATCCATTTACTCAGCATCGAGGAACTGGAACCGTACCTCGCCGCCCTCGACGGTCGTGACCCAGGCAGTCTGCCGCTGTACGGCGTGCCGTTCGCGATCAAGGACAATATCGATCTGGCAGGCATTCCGACCACGGCGGCGTGCCCGGCGTTTGCCTATGTGCCGGAACGTTCGGCGACCATCGTCGAGCAACTGCTGGCGCTGGGCGCGATCCCGCTGGGCAAGACCAATCTCGACCAGTTCGCCACCGGCCTCAACGGCAGCCGCTCGCCGTATGGCGCTTGCCCGAACAGCGTGTTGCCGGAGTATCCGTCGGGCGGTTCCAGCGCTGGGTCTTCACTGGCGGTGGCGCTCGGCGTGGCGAGTTTTGCCCTAGGCACGGACACCGCAGGTTCCGGGCGCGTACCGGCGGCACTGAACAATCTGGTCGGTTTGAAAGCCACCAAAGGGCTGATCTCCACGGCCGGGGTGGTTCCGGCCTGTCGCACGCTCGATTGCGTCACGACCTTTACGGCCACGGCCCGGGAAGCCAGTCAGTTGTTGGCACTCACAGCTCATCTCGATCCACGGGACGAATACAGCCGCAGCAACCCGCTGTGGAATGACGGCTCGGCCTTCGGTACGCCGCGCGCGTTTCGTTTCGGTGTGCCCCGTGCGCAGGACCTGGCGTTCTTCGGCTGTCCTGAAGGCCCGTTGTTGTTCGGTGATGCCATCGACCAGCTCAAAGCCATGGGCGGTGAAGCGGTCGAACTGGATTTGTCGCCCTTCCTTGAAGCGGCGCGGTTGCTCTACGAAGGGCCATGGGTGGCCGAGCGTTACAGCGTGGCCGGAGAATTGATGGAGCAAAATCCTCAAGCCGTGCTGCCGGTGATTCGTGCCGTGCTGGCCAAGGCCCCGGCGGTGACCGGCGTACAAACCTTCCGTGCCCACTACCGGCTGCAAGCCTTGAAGGCGCTGTGCGACAGAGCATTGGAGGGACTGGACTGCGTGCTGACGCCAACCATCGGCCGTCCGGTGACGCTGGCGGAACTTGCCGCCGAACCGGTGCTGCGTAACTCGGAACTGGGCTACTACACCAACTTCATGAACCTGCTCGATTACGCTGCCGTCGCCGTGCCCAGCGGATTGATGGGCAATGGTTTGCCATGGGGCGTGACCTTGTTTGGTCGCGCGTTTACCGATCAGTATCTGCTGAGCGTGGCGGATGCCCTGCAACGTCAGCAGGGCCTGGCTTCACCCGTACCGGCTGCCATCGCGCGCAATGACCGGGCACGGCTGGTGGTCTGCGGCGCGCACCTGGAGGGGCTGGCGCTGAACTGGCAGCTCAAGCAGCGCGGAGCCCGGCTGGTCGAAATCACCCAGAGTTCTCCCGACTATCAGCTGTATGCCCTGGCCGGCGGCCCACCGTATCGTCCCGGTATGGTCCGCGTTAAAGAGGGCGGCGTGGCGATTGCGGTGGAAGTATGGGAATTGCCGAGCAGTGAGCTGGGTTCGTTCCTGACCGGGATTCCTGCACCGTTGGGGTTGGGCAAGGTGCAACTGGCAGATGGCCGTTGGGAGAGCGGGTTTATCTGTGAGCCGTATGGGCTGGAGGGGGCAGTGGAGATCAGTCATTTGGGCGGATGGCGTGCGTATTTGAAAAGCCTGGGTTAATCGCCTGATCGCCGGCAAGACTCCTTCAGGAATGTGCAGGCGTTAGCTTGCACATGGTGGCTTGCGGGACGATCATGCGCAGCTCGGGCCAAGCAAACCGGCCATTACCGAATGCCCCTTTCATGAATAAGCCTGACCTCTGCCCGGCCTGCGGCGCCTCCAACGACTGCAGCCTGGCTGACCCGCGAACTGTCGATCGTGCCTGCTGGTGCTACGGCGTCAGCATTGACCCGGCGGTGCTCCAAGCCCTGCCCGTCGAGCTGCGCGACAAGTCCTGCCTGTGCCCGGCCTGCGCCCGGGTCGAAACGCAGTTGCAAGCAGCCGCCTGGTCGATCACGTAAGATACGCAGCCCTTTTCCCACCGATCCCTGGCCATGCGCGTTGACCGTTTCCTCAGCAACCTGCCCCGCTTCAACCGCAAGCAGGTACGCCTGTTGCTGGTGGAAAAGCGCGTCAGGGTCGACGGAACTATCGTCAGCGACCCTCACGCCGAGGTGCTTGAGTTCAGCCGCGTGGAAGTCGACGACGAAGTGCTGCAAATCGGCAAACCGGCCCGCTACTTTATGCTGCACAAACCGCCCGGCTGCGTCAGCGCCACCCGCGACCCGCAACACCCGACGGTGCTCGACCTGATCCATGAAGCGGACAAGGATGACCTGCATATTGCCGGTCGCCTGGACTTCAACACCACCGGCCTGATGCTGATCACCAACGACGGCACCTGGTCGCGACGCCTGACCCAGCCGCAGACCAAACTGCCCAAGGTCTACTACGTCGAGACAGAGCAGGAAATCACTGCCGACTACGCGATCACGTTCGCCAAAGGCCTGTACTTCGCCTTCGAAGACCTCACCACCCAACCTGCCGAACTGGTCTTGCTCGGGGCAAAATCGGCGCGTCTGAGCATCGTCGAGGGCCGTTATCACCAGGTAAAGCGGATGTTCGGCCACTTCGACAACAAGGTGTTGCGCCTGCACCGCGAGCGCATGGGGCCGCTGCTGCTCGACGACGCGTTGAAGCCCGGCGAATACCGGCCGCTGAGCGTCGAAGAGATCCGATTGATCTAAGCAGACGACCGCTCAGCAGAAGTTGTCGAACATTTTTCGAAAGATACTTGCGCGATGACGTGACCCCTGCTTGAATCAGGACGTCGGCGCGAAACGTGACCGACGAGTCACCAAAACTACTCTAAGAAACTTTTTGCCGGCAGAGAACCCTCAGGTTCCGCCTTCCCCCGGCAAACTGCCCGCTTATAACAATACCCGTCGACCGGCCTGCAATGGATCGACATGGGCCTTCAAAAATTCCAGGCGTATGCCTACCTGTCACAAAGCTCGTGCAATCTGATTTGCGCGCATACCCGCTTGCCAGGAGTCTTATGTCATGAGGCCAGAAATCGCTGTGCTGGATATACAGGGTCAGTATCGGGTTTACACGGAGTTCTATCGCGCAGACGCCGCAGAAAAGACCATCATTCTGGTCAACGGCTCGATGTCCACGACTGCGTCGTTTGCCCAAACCGTGAAAAACCTTTATCCGCAGTTCAATGTGGTGTGCTACGACCAGCCCTACGCGGGCAAGTCCAAGGCTCACAACCTGCATGAGAAAATGCTGACCAAGGAAATCGAAGGGCAGATCCTCCTGGAGTTGATCGACCACTTCGCCGCCGAACACGTACTGTCGTTTTCCTTTGGTGGCGCCGCCACGCTCGTCGCCCTCGCCCACCGGCCACGGCGTATCGAAAAGGCTGTGATCAGTTCGTTCTCGCCGGTGGTCAACGAGCACATGCTCGACTACCTTCAGCGCGGTGTCGATTACCTCGGCAACCGGGACGGTGACCGCGTCGGTCACTTGGTGAACAGCACCATCGGCAAGCACCTGCCTTCGCTGTTCAAGCGCTTCAACCACCGTCACGTCAGTTCGTTGGCCGAACATGAATACGGGCAGATGCACTTTCACATCAGCGACGTGCTCAACAGCGATCGCAACTGCTATCTGAACACGGCAAAGAAAATCAACGTGCCGGTGCTGTTCATGAACGGCGAGTGGGACGAGTACACCGCTGCCGACGATGCCAGGCTGTTCGCCGGCCATGTGCAGCACAGCACCTTCACCACCCTTCAGGCCACCGGCCACTTTCTCGACATGGAACATAAAACTGCCTGCCAAGACAGCCGCAACGCACTGCTGGGCTTCCTGAAACCGGCGCAACACGAAAGCCGGCCGCGTTACCACTACGTCCAGGACCACCATGCATTGGCAATCTGAAACAGAGTCATCGCGAGCAAGCCCAGTCCTGTAGGAGCGAGGCTTGCCCGCGAATGACCGTAACGCGGTCTCTGCGTGTGTTTCACCCGGCGCTAAAGCCATCGCGCATAAAGAAAAACTTCAAATCCGCGCTCACATCTGGTACAAAGTCAGCCGCTCTGAGCGGGTGTCGTATAATGGCATTACTCCAGCTTCCCAAGCTGATAACGAGGGTTCGATTCCCTTCACCCGCTCCAATCAGATTTCAGTCTCACGTCGTTTTTTGACGGGGGATGCAGGTAAAGAAAAAACCGGCCTTGATGGCCGGTTTTTTTGTGCCTGGGATTTGGTGGGATCGGGCTCTGAGGCATCTCCCCTTTTTCGTCCGTTGTCCGCTGATCGATGAGTAAGTGCTCTCGGGGCGTTAGCGACTATCCTGAAATCCGTTAGCGTTTTTTTTGAAAAAGACGGATTTATTATCGAATTTCATCAAGCGTTAATATTTTCATATCTACGGAAATTAGCGTTTTCGCATATGATCGATGTTCTGTTAGCGTTTTTCTTGCCCCAGTAAAGGATTTCGTCAATGCAAGTCGGTTTCAAGACCCTCGCAAACCGTTACGACATCGCACTGGCACAGCCTCTACGAGTTGACTCGATGATCGGCACTGTACGTGTCAGTCGCGAAAGTGACGGCAATGTGGAGAACCGGTATCCGGCAAGCTATCGGCCCGCAGACGATTTCGCAGGGCATTTCGAATTCGGCCTCAAGTACGAAGAGATCCATCTCGAGTTCTTCGCCCGCCTGTTTGCGGCCATAGGTCCGCAGCCTGTCGAAGACTGGTGTCGACGGGAGCCATTCGGCCAATACGCCCGTCGCACGGGATTCCTCTACGAATGGCTGACAGGGCAACGTCTGGATGTGCCAGACGTGACCAATGGCGGCTATGTTGATGTACTTTCGCCAACGGATTACCTGACTCGTCACGAGGCACTGCGAACGCGGCGTTGGCGAGTCAATAACAACCTGCCGGGGACGGCTGGATTCTGCCCCTTGGTTCGCCGTACGGCGCCAGTGCAGGAGGCCCTGCAATTCGATCTACGCGAGGCATTGGATGAATTGGATCAGGCCTTTGGCCCCGACATCCTGATGCGTACCGCCAGTTGGCTGACGTTCAAGGAATCGCGCGCAAGCTTTCTCATCGAAAAGGAAGCCGACCAGGCCGATCGCATCCAGCGGTTTGCCCATGTCATCGCCCAATACTGCGGACATATCAAAGACCCGTTGAGCAACGACAGCCTGCACTCCCTGCAAGCCGGCATTCTGGGGCGTGATGCCATTGGACTGGGCCTGCGGCGCTCTCCGGTGTTTGTGGGACAAGCCACGATGCGCGAGGACATCGTGCATTACATTGCCCCACATTTCGCGGATCTCGCTCAGCTATTGGCAGGACTCAACGAGTTTGAAGTTGCAACGCGTGGCGCGGAATCATTGGCACGTGCCGCTGTGTTGGCCTTTGGCTTCGTGTACATCCATCCCATGCGCGATGGCAATGGCCGGATTCATCGTTTCCTGATCAACGACACCCTGATTCGGGATAAGGCAGTGCCCGACGGCGTGATACTGCCGGTGTCAGCCACAATCACGAGCTCGATCGACTTCAGGGCCGGCTACGACCGCACGCTCGAAGTGTTCTCACGCCCGTTCATGCGACGTTACGCAGCGGCCTATCGGTTCGGCGAACTCGCGACCTACGAGGACGGGACTCGCAGCAACTTCATCTTCGATGAATACAAGGACGCGTGTTTCGCCTGGCGCTATCCCGATCTGACCGAACACGTCCTGTACACCGCACGTGTCGTCGAGCACACGATTCGAAAGGAAATGGCGGATGAAGCCAGAGTACTGGTGATCTTTCAGCGAGCTCAGGAACAGCTGAAAGAGGTACTGGAAATGCCTGACCTGGATGCGAACCGCATCATCCGCTCCATCAAGGAGAACGGCTGGGTGGTTTCCGGCAAGCTAAAGAAAGGGTACCCGCAGCTTGAAGATGAGCGCATGGCGGAACGAGTCGTGGAGGCCGTGCGTTCTGCGTTTGAGGATCGAGAGATGGGTGCAGGCGAGGAAGGATTTTTCGGCGAATCCGGATAAGGCGCTGGGATGGATTAGAAAAAACGGCCTTGATAGCCGTTTTTTTTGTACCTGGGATTTGGTCGAGTCGTGACCGACTTAGCTGTTTGCTGATAAATAAATCCGTCACCTTTTTCCCCCATCTCCATACGCTGCCGGTGAACAGGCAATAGCGAGCTCTCGTTCCGTCAGGCATGACTATCACCTGAAGCACTTGGCCTAGTCGTAATAATACCTTGCATATTCTGGAAGAGGACTATCACCAAAGCGGAGCTTTTTCTGGCTGCGTCTTTGAAACTCTATTGCGTATCGCCGCCTGCGACTTCCCTGCAGTACAGCAAGAGGCACGAGGAGCAAAGGGAGCGAAATGGTCCATGCCAGAATTTTCTGCTCTCTGATGGTTTTCTCCACGTGCCCTTTCTTGTTGTCGAGCAGAAGGTAGCATATAACTTTTTTATCCCAGTCATCGGATAATGGCGCTGCCGTATTATCCAGCAAGCAATTGCCTGCGCTCATTTTCCAGGAGTCAGATACATGAAATGATTGCGGAAGATAAGAGGTGAAAGAGAAAGCATGGCTATTGGCAACCCAAAACCATTGGCCGGTTTTATTTACTTTAAATAAGGCAGCATTGGGGGTGTGAATGGCGAAAAAAATTAGAACGGAAAAAAGCAGGACTATTGCAACGAACGTTTTTACAAATTTCGGCTGCGAAATTTTAAAGATCTGCTCTGTTGGATCGAAATAAGGGCGCGCTCTTTTGATCTCATTCAGTCGTATGCCGGATCGTTCTGCCCAAGCGATTAATTTGTCCATCGCATAAGGTGTTTTGACATTCAACTTAAATTTGAAATTGAAGTAATCTAGGTCTAGCTCTTGTTGTTGATGTCTTTTTAGCTTGTCATGATTAAATGAGTGTTTGTTGCCAATTAGATCAGATATTCGGTTTCTGATTATGGAGAGCGATTCTGTGACCGTGCAAATATAAATTATATATAGTACGGTCATCCCTACCGCAAAGAGAGGCGCGATTTTTTGCCACTTTTCCACCGAAACGGAAATGTAGCCAAAGAGTTGTGGATCCATTGCTTGTCCTATTAGATTTTCAGGAGTTCTGTTTCATCCATCCTAGAGTCCCTCTAGAGAGGCGAGCAGTTTGGCTAGGTCGGTGAGATTGGCCGCCGTGACGATGTCATATTCTCCTCGACTGCTCAGCCGATAAACCTCTCGGGCTTTTTTAACGCGCTCGAGGAGAGGGACGACTATCCCTGATGCCCTTTCGAGAAACTCATTGATGTCCGCACGTGTCTGGGGAATCTTGTAGCCCTTTGCCGCGCTCGTAATGATGACGTCTGCATCGCGAAGTTTGGCAACGCCACTGGAGCGAACTCTCTGGTCGTTGACCTCCCCAAAGCCCCTGTCTTTTAGATGGGCAATGATTTCTGCGGTTGGCACGTAGTCTTTGGTGACGAATTCGCTCTGAAACCTCAAGAACCGCAAAATGCTTAGCTGCAGGCGTTCATCCTCATCCGGATGCTGACCAACGCGTTCGCTGAAACGGTCAGCCTGGCGGAGAGCTTCCTGATGCACCTGGTAGTCTGCATATCCGGATTCATCTGTCGGAGGCGGTAGGAACGACTGATACCTTGGTGGCCACTCCAGCAGGCCAAGAGTCAGCTTTCCGAGGATTTTCTTATAGGCCAGCACCGCATCTTCCGAAGCCTTCCCTTCATAGATCTGTGCGACCGATCCGGCAAAAAAATCCGCAACCTGAATCAGCACATTGTCCTTGCTGGACATCGTCCGGAAAGCATTTTCATCACCGAACAGATCGTCGACAAACCGATCTACAACGTAGCTTTTGAGGCTCTGCTGGAACTCATGGCCACCATGCTCGTCAACGGTCATCTGGAGATTGCGGCAGGTGCTGAAGAGGCGTTCGTAGAGCAATCCATTCACGTATTTGATGAATGAAGTTTTAAAGCGAAGCCCACCATCTTTATGGATTCTCGACTTATCAACGACGGTGAAATAGAGCTTGAATGGCAGTTCGGCTAATTCGTTCAGAATCCGAGCGCGACGATCTGAATCCTTAGCCTTCAGCTTGCTGGACTTGATCTCGCCAGTTTGAAAATTGCGCTTTCGTATCACTTCAGCTTGAGCATGGACGGCATCGAAGTTTTTCTCTGCGACCAGGATGGAGCACACGATGAAGAAGCCTGAGCTCCCCGTCTTTGATGTGTCCAAGTCGGCATTCCCGGACTCATCCACGAAGGCATACGTTCTGTCCAATTTGCGTGCTCCATCATCATCCGTCTGATCGCGTCGGATCGCCCAGCGGCATTGGGGGCGGTCTCAGTTGGTTGCGGTGGTGGTGCCTGGCGCAGGGCCTTCGCTGAACGTGTAGTTGATAACCACGTCATTGCGGATCAGGACGTCGAGCGTTTTCTGAGTGCCAGTAGTCGTCACCTTCATAGTGACAACATAACTTTGGGCGTGGGCTGAGCCATTGGTGTAGGTGTATACCCATTTCTCGTCAGTCTCGCTGACTGCGCTCTTGGCGTAAGGCTCACCGAACAGCGACTTCAACTCGGTAGTCGTAGTTTTACCCTTGGTGATACTCGCCACACTGGCCGACGGAAAATCCCGGCCTGCGGTGAAGTGCGACGTAGCGCAACCGCCAAGTGCCAAACAAATGCCCATAACTGCGATGAGACTTTTCATATTCGTCCTTGATGGTAGAGAACTCCAAATCCTAGCTGCCATCTAGGCCAAAAGCCATCACCAAGTTAATCAGCTTCTTCCGCGTTCTCACAGCAATCAGAGCACCTTGACGCCCCAGCTAGCTTGACCGTCGTCCCCGCTATCTGGCCTTGACCGTCCACAATTGCTCTACCTTCCGTTGTCTGCTGATCGATGAGTAAGTGCTCTCGGGACGTTAGCGACTACCCTGAAGTCCGTTAGCGTTTTTTTCGGAAAACACGGATCTATTATCAAATTTCATCAAGCGTTAATATTTTCATAGCGTTTGGGGTTCCTCTACGAATGGCTGACAGGGGAACGTCTGGATGTGGCGCTGCAATGCAGAATTCGTCGGCCCCTCATACCGCCCCCAGTCCTTGACGCCTCCCGCCCCGCATACTAGCGAATGCTATACTTCCTACGAATTGCATGAAGTGTGCAACGTTCCCCACGGGCGCAGATACCGACTGCAAATCTCAGTTTACGGCTGCAAGACAGAGGAGGCCTGCAGCCAACACGAGATGGGAGGTGTGGCATGAACCGACACTATTACATCAGTGACAATCTCGACGATCTCGAATCCGTTGAAAATGAACTGGAAGCCAACGGCATCAATACCGAACAAATTCATGTGCTCAGTGAACAAGTGGCTGATGTTGAAGAACATCACCTCCACGAGGTCAACTCGTTGATGAAGCAGGATGTTGTTCACTCTGGCGAGATTGGTGCGGTGGTTGGTGTGCCACTCGCGGCACTGGTCCTTGGCGGCGCCTATTGGATGGGCTGGACCGAATCCGCTGCAGGCTGGGTGCCTTTTATCTTCCTTGCCATTGTCATATTTGGCTTCTGCATCTGGGAAGGCGGTTTCTTTGGTATCCAGGTGCCCAACGCTCACTTCCGCAGCTTTAAACAGATGGTAGAAGAAGGCAAACATATCTTCTTCGTGGATGTTGAACCGAATCAGGAACCGGTATTGGATCGGGTCATCGAACATCATCCAAAGCTGAAGATCGCCGGCACGGGTACGGCATCCCCTCACTGGACAGTCGCCTGGCTGCACAAATGGCATCAGTTCAAGCGAACGATATAACGCCATTTATTGCTATTGCGGGTTAGCGCCGGAGGCTCGAGGCCATCCGGAAGCTGCTTATTGACCGAAGAAAATGACCCGGCTGAGGAAAACATAATCCGCCTCGGTGGCCATCAGCCCGACGAGCACCAGCAAACACAACGGTGGCACCAGTATGGCGTAGACCAAGGCCAAGCGTTCCCAGGCCATGTGCATGAAGATGGAGACAATCAAGCCTGCCTTCAACAACATGAACGTGATAATCAGGGCCCACCGAAGGTAGCCATGGAAGTGAAAATAGTCGACCAGATACGACATCGTGCTGAGGACGAATAACAGCCCCCAGATTTTGAGATACAAACCAATCGGATGTTGCTGACCCTGAGCATGCGCCATCACCCGTGCTCCTCTACCATAAATAGAAGAAAGCAAAAATAAACACCCACACCAGATCCACGAAGTGCCAGTAAAGCCCGGCTATCTCCACGTTCTGATAGTTTCCGGAGCGCTCATAATCTCCTCGCATGACTTTCATCGCCACAATGCTGAGGTAGATGGCGCCAATTGACACATGCAGTCCGTGGAAACCGGTAATCATGAAAAAGCTGGCACCGAATTGCGCCGCGCCCATGGGATTCCCCCAAGGACGCACGCCTTCGGCGATGAGCTTGCTCCATTCAAATGCCTGCATGCTGACAAAGGTCACGCCCAAGGCAGCGGTCGCCAGCATCAGGGCCGTGGTTTTCGCGCGATCACGGCGATAGGCGAAGTTAACGGCCATGGCCATGGTGCCGCTGCTGCTGATCAGCACAAAGGTCATGATGGCGATCAAAATAAGCGGGATTTCTCTGCCGCCGATCGTCAATGCGAACACTTCACTGGGGTTCGGCCAAGGGGCGGTGATGGTCATGCGGACCGACATGTAGCCGGTTAAAAAGCAGGTGAATATAAACGTATCGCTGAGCAGGAATATCCACATCATCGCCTTGCCCCAAGGGACCTGCCTGAAAGCCTCCCTATCCGAGGCCCAGTCGCTGGCGATGCCCTGCCATCCGGGCGCAGGTGGCGAGCCTGGCGGATTGGATGAACTTGACTCGCTTGGGGCTTGTGGATGCGATGCCATGGCTTTTCACCTCAGGCCGCAGAATCTGGCGATGGCTTCATAGGTTTGCGGCGTGCTGGTCAGCAGCGCGAAGAGCACGAACCAAAGACCCAATAAGTAATGCCAATAGATGGTACAGAGCTCTACGCTGGCGCTGAGTTGCGGCAACGGCACGTGACGCAGGAATTTAGCGACGGTTATGCCCCAGGCAATCAACCCGCCCAGTAGATGGAGGCCATGCACACCGGTCAACAGGTAGAAGAAACTGTTGGCCGGATTGCTGGCGACAAAGTAGCCCCAAGCGACAAACTGCTGCCAGACCCAGATTTGTCCCGTCAGAAAGGCAATTGCAAATACGCCCCCCACTACAAAACCCATGACCGTTGCGTCCAGTCGAGCCTGTCGGGCGGCCATGCGCGACCACTGCAGTGCGATGCAACTCAATACCAGAAAAGCCGAATTCACCCACAGCGGCCATGGATTGGCTAATGGCGCCAAGGGGTCTGTCAGGGGTAGCCAGTCGGCCATTTGTGAGCGGGCGATGAAGGCGAGCAGGAAGAGAAAGAATAACGAACTCACCACAGCCAGAAACAAGCGCAGGCCTATCCTTGCCGTTTGGCTTCTATCAGCGGCGGCCTGAATACCTTCAGGATCGCGATTCCAACTGCCGCCGGGGTCAGCGTCCTCGGCGTTTCTCAATAGCAGTCTGTTCATGTTTTAACGTCCGCTATCTTGGTTCCGGCACTGAGTTGGCGCATTTGCTCCAGTTCCTCGGCGGAGACCGTTTGCGGAACGAAATCCTGTTCTATCCCCGGCACGCTGTAGTCATAGGCCCAGCGATGCACCACCGGCAGCTTCGCGCCCCAGTTACCGTGTATCGGCGGGGTGTTCGGCGTTTGCCATTCCAGACTGGCCGCCCCCCAAGGGTTACTGCCCGCGGGTTTGCCTTTAAATACACTCCAGGCCAGGTTGAACACGAACAGCAACTGGGAAACGCCGACAATCAATGCGACCACCGTAATGAAGGCATTCAACTCTTGCGCCGACTGTGGGATGAACGCGTAGTTTTCATAGGCGTAGTAACGGCGCGGCATGCCCTGGAAACCCAGGTAGTGCATGGGGAAGAAGATGGCGTAGGTGCCCAGAAAGGTGATCCAGAAATGCAACTTGCCCAGGGTGTCGTTAAACATGCGCCCGGTGACTTTCGGAAACCAATGATAAATGCCGCCGAACACCACCAGTACCGGTGCGACGCCCATGACCATATGGAAATGGGCGACGACGAAATAGGTGTCCGAGAGCGGAATGTCCACGATCACATTGCCGAGAAACAACCCGGTCAGACCACCCACCAGGAAGGTGACGATAAAGGCCAGGGCAAACAGCATCGGCACGGTCAGATGAATGTCGCCCCGCCACAGGGTCAGCACCCAGTTATAGACTTTCAGTGCGGTCGGCACCGCGATGATCAAGGTGGTGACGGCGAAGAAAAAGCCAAAGTACGGGTTCATTCCGCTGACATACATATGGTGCGCCCAGACCACAAAGCTGAGCACGCCAATCGCAATAATCGCCCACACCATCATTCGGTAGCCGAAGATATTTTTACGCGCATGGGTGCTGATCAAGTCGGAGACCAGGCCAAACGCAGGGAGAGCAACGATGTAGACCTCCGGGTGGCCGAAGAACCAGAACAGGTGCTGGAACAAGATCGGGCTACCGCCCTGATGATTGAGCTGCTGCCCCAGCGAGATCATCGCCGGCATAAAGAAGCTGGTGCCCAACAGCTTGTCGAACAGCATCATGACCGCACTGACAAACAGCGCCGGGAAGGCCAGCAAGGCCATGATCGAGGCCATGAAGATTCCCCATACGGAGAGCGGCATGCGAAACAATGTCATGCCGTGCGTGCGCGCCTGCAACACCGTGGTGACGTAGTTCAGCCCGCCCATGGTGGCGGCGACAATAAAAATCGCCAGTGAGATGAGCATCAGGACAATGCCCCACTCGACCCCCGGTGTCCCCTGAGAAATGGACTGTGGCGGATAGAGCGTCCAGCCTGAACCCGTGGGGCCGCCAGGAACAAAGAAACCGGCGAGCAATACCAGTACCGCCACCAGGTAGAACCAGTAACTCAGCATATTGACGTAGGGGAAAACCATGTCGCGGGCGCCCACCATCAGTGGGATCAGATAGTTACCGAAACCTCCCAGAAACAGGGCCGTCAGCAAATAAATGACCATGATCATGCCGTGCATGGTCATCGCCTGATAGTAAGTATTGGCGTCCATGAACGCCAAACTGCCGGGAAAACCTATCTGTATGCGCATCAAGCCGGACAACACCACGGCGATAAGCCCCACGAACAGAGCCGTCAACGAATATTGAATGGCTATGACCTTGTGGTCCTGACTCCAGACATATTTGGTCAGGAAGCTTTTAGGCTCGTGCAGTGCTTCTGTTTCGGCTTGCTCCGCATAGGCCATCACGTCATCCTCCTGTCGAAGTTTCAGTGTATTGCTGGCTGCTTACGGCTATTTCCCTGGCTGCGCCTTGCTCGCATCAGCGTCGGCATTCGCTTTGGATTTGATAAAAGCGATCAGTGCGTTCAACTCCTTGTCACTCGGAGCAAAGGCCGGCATGACGGCTGCATAACCCTTGACGATTTTGGCAGCGGGATTAAGAACCGAATCTTTTATATAACCCTCATCGACCTTGATGCTCGTACCATCGGCAAGGGTTTCGGTCTTGCCATACAGGCCCTGCCAACTGGGACCAATGCCCTTGCTGCCATCGACACTGTGGCAGGCCAGACAGCCGAGCGACTCGGCCAGCCGCTGTCCCTGCGCCGCCAAGTCGTCACCTGGGGCCGACGCTTCGCCGGCAGAACGTTCATCGCCTTGGGGCGCGACACCCAGCGATTTGATCAGGGCGACGAGCGCACCCAGTTCATCGTCATTGAGAGTATAGGTCACCATGACCGGCGGGTAGCCTTGTACCAGGCGGGCCTTCGGATCGAGAATCGACTCTTTCAGGTAAGCCTCATCGACCTGCACACGGGTGCCATCGGCAAGCTGTTCCGTACGACCATACAACCCCTTCCATCCCGGGCCGAGACTGGCACTGCCATCCTGGCTATGGCAGGCCTTGCAGCCGTATTTTTCGACCAACAGTCGGCCTTTTTCCAGCACGCTGTCCTGACTGGGCTTGGCAGCTGTCGTTAATGTCTGCGCAAAAGTCGGTTGGCTGGCTAACCATTGATCGAAGACGTCCTGTTCTTCCACGATCATATGGCCGCGCATGTTGTAATGACCTACGCCACAATATTCAGCGCACAGGATTTCATAGTTCCCGGTTTTGGTCGGCGTAAACCAAAAATACGAAACCATCCCTGGCACCATGTCCATCTTGCTGCGCATTTGCGGCACATAGAAATCGTGCAATACATCTTTGGATCGCAGTAAAACTTTCACCGGCTTATCGAGTGGAAGACGAACTTCATTGCTTTTTATCAGTACATCGTCCTGCCCGGCAGGATCATTGGGATCAAGGCCGAGGGGGTTGGTGGAATCAACAAACTTGATATCCGACTTACCCAACTTCCCGTCTTGGCCAGGGAAGCGAAAGGCCCACTGCCACTGCTGGGCGATCACTTCAAGTTCATAGGCATTTTTCGGTACCCGGATAAAATCATCGTAAACAACCAGGCCTGGCGCCAGCATGGCGGCAATACCTACCGAGGTAACGATAATTAACCATAGTTCCAGCTTTTTACTTTCTGGCTGGTAGTGCGCCCTGGAACCCGCCTTGTGACGATAACGCATCACCGCTACCGCCATGAATACCGTAATGGCGATGAAGAATATTCCACTAATGATCAGCGTGATGAACAGGGTGGTGTCTATGGATCCCCAGTTGGAAGCTGCCGGTGTTGCATGCCAAGGCGCGAATATATGGAAGAGTACTGATGCAATAACGATTAGTATCAGGATAATTGCTATTGCCATGTTCTCTTCATCCTGTTCCTGTTACTCATTGGTTATGCCAAAGCATCGCCACTGACGTCCAAGCAGGGCAGACATCTGCCACCCATCCCGGTGGCAAAGTCAGTAAGAAGTATAGAGCGATCGGGCTGTACCGTGAGGCGGGCAAGCGAGGCCCGGTTGCCAGCTATACTCAGTTTCAGATTACGGACGGCAGAGATCGGCCAGAAGCGGCTCAAAAGACCAACCCTGCCCATGCGTAGTAGTCAGAAAAGTGATGGCCTTGAGGGGAGACAAGAGCCACAGAGTCCAGCAGTCCACGACGGAGGTTTCGTCATGAGTACCCTGACGATCGAAGGCTGGTGCAAGCCCAGACCCGACCAGAAGTCCATTCCGATCGGTGAGATCCATTTTTACGTCGACGGCCCCCTCCATCTGCGCCTGGAGGATGCTGAAGAACGCCTGCAGAAGACCCATGAGCGAGAAGCAATGGTCGATGTCGACATGAGCTCAATGGAGTTGATCTTGCCTGAGGGATACGCTCCCTTGTCCGACTGCCAAATGCGCGTCTATTTGCATGACGAGCGCGGTCAGTTCCATTTGGTCGGGCATCGAGCGAGCGATGGCAGCTTGATCTATAGCAATGCGGTTTTGATTGATCAGTTGCTTTAGCAGCGCCCCGAAGTATCCGCCTGGAAATAAAAATGCCAGTCAGCCTGACTGGCATTCCTCTTGAAGGGGAGCGCGTGTTGCTCGCAAGGATGCCGTGAAGATCGGCTAGAGCGTGTAAGAAATACCGACCTGAACGGTTCTCGGCTCACCAGGGTAGGCATAGACATTGCCAAAGGCGCCTTCTTCATAGTCACGGTCGAACAGGTTCTTCACATCGAGATTGAGTCTGACCTTGTCATTGACCTTGTAGAAACCGAGCAGGTCGACAACGGTGTAACTGCCCATAGAAAACGCCGTGTTAGCAGTCTGGCCCGCACGCTCATCGACGTACTTACCACCCACGCCCAAGCCTAGCCCTTTGAACATGCCATCCTGGAACTCATAGACGTTGAGCAGGCTGAAGCTATTCTGCGGAATGTTCATCAGCCGGGTTCCCGACTGGATCACATTGTCCTTGGTGACCTCGGCATCGACATAGGCATAGCCGCCAATCACTCGCCATTCCGGAGTCAGATTGCCGGCCACGTTCAGATCAAAGCCACGGCTGCGCACCTCGCCGGCCGCTACGCTGAATGTTGAGTCCACAGGGTCGGTGGTAAGGACGTTGCGTTTTTCAATCTGGTAGATCGCCGCGTCAACACTCAATTGGCGATCCAGGGCTTCCCATTTGATACCCATCTCATAAGACTTGCCCTTTTCCGGGTCAAAACCTCCGCCCTGACGGCTGGCCCCCGTATTGGGCTTGAAGGAGCGCGCTGCATCGGCATACACCGCTACAGTATCGGTAAGATCGTAAATCACCCCAAGACGCGGCGTCACCGCATTGTCGCTCGCCGCCCAGCTCCTGCCACCCGGCACAAAAGTTTCGTAGTCGTGCTCAAAGCGCTCGAAGCGGGCGCCCGCCAAGACTTTTAAACGCTCGGTCAACGCCACCTGATCCTGAACGAAGGCTGCGTATGTCTTGAGGTTTTCCTTGTCGTTGGTCGGGGTACGGGTCAAGGCTGGACGCGGCTGGCCGTACACCGGATTGAAGAGGTCGATCGAATAGGCGCCGACCGCTCCGCTGGAGCGCTGGATGATGGACTTGTAGTCATAATCCTCGTACTCGACACCGGTCAACAGCGTGTGCTCGAAGCCACCCGTGGAGAAATGCCCGGTGAGGTTCAGTTGAGTGTCTTTGTCCGTCCATTCCAGCTTGCGGTAGCTGAAATTACGACCCAACGTGCGCCCGTCAGCGGCAACGCCATTGGCTTCAATTGCGTTGCCCTGCAAGGTGCCATCGAGCCATTGAAAACCACCACCCAATGTCCAGTTATCGCTTAGCAGGTGCTCGAACCGCAGCTGCGCCATGTTGTTGTCGTTGTGTAATTTGCCCGCGTCTTTTTCACCGAAGAAGGTGTCACGGGACGCTGTGCCAATTTGATTCGGATAGCGCGTCAGACCGCGGTCCAGAGGGTGATTGTTGCGCATGAAATCGCCCTCGAAAATCACCTTGGTGTCGTCGTTGGCCTGCCAGGAAAGAACCGGCGTCACTCCATAACGTTCGGTTTCGACATGATCACGGAAGGTTTCCCCGCCCTCGCCCACCACATTCAGGCGATACGCCAGACGACCTTCTTCATCGAGCGGGCCTGAGGCATCCAGCGTACCGCGCTGCATACCCTGGTCGTCGAGCTGACTCCCCAGAGTGACAGAGCGCTCAGCCAGCGGCTGTTTGGAGACCACGTTAAACGTGCCGCCCGGGTCGCCTCGACCGTAGAGCATGGTCGCTGGGCCGCGCAGCACCTCCAGTCGCTCGATGGTGTTTGCGTCAGGCATGTTCGGATAACCACGGTTGATCGGAAAACCGTTGCGATAAAACTCTCCGGTAGTAAATCCACGCACCGTAAAGGTGGTCAGCCCCTGACCACCGAAGTTGTTGGCCCGCCCCACTCCGCCAGCATAATCGAGTGCGTCCTGAAGGCGAGTTGCACCGAGGTCCTCTACAACATCCTTGGACACCACGCTAATGGACTGCGGCGTTTCGTGAATCGCAGTGTCGGTTCGTGTCGCACTGGCCGACCGCGTTGCGTGATACCCCTTCACCGGCCCTTGTGCCGTTTCATAGTCCGTCGTACCGATGATGTCAGTCGCTTGCAACTCCAGACTGGTGTTTTCCGTAGCGGCTTGCTCTGCCCATGCAGACGGAGAAAACGCCTGGAGCACACAGATAGAAAACAGAGTACGACGCATTGATGATGAACCTTGGTGGAGAGGCCAAATGGGACGGCATACGTGCCAATAATTTTCGGCGCATGATATACCGTATCGTTAGCCTTTGATACGTATTCGCATTTGAATGCTTTTACGAAACCCACCAATGGGACAACCGACCAAACGTGTCCCTTTGTTCGTCAGCGCGTTGCCACCATGAACAACCGCGGAAACGGCAACAGCACCGAACCATCGCTCAGCACCGGATAGGCCTGCTCGATTGCTGCCTGATACTGCTTGAGATAGTGCACCCGCTCCGCATCATCCAGTGGTTCGAGAAAAGGCCGCAAACCGGAGCCCTTGAACCACTCGACCACACCTGACGTACCGTCCGCGAGCGGATGATAGTAAGTGGTGCGCCATACATCGACACGGGTGCAGTGAGCACGCAGCATTGAGTAGTAGCCGCTTGCCCCCTCCATCTCCGTTCGCTGGCCAGCAGCCCTTGCCAGCTTGTCAGCCCAAGGACCGTTCGCTGCCACCTCGCGCATCAACCGGTGCGACGGTTCGTTGAGGTTATCGGGCATCTGGATCGCCAGGCTGCCGCCGGGCGTGAGCCTGTTCACCAGTGATGGCAGCAACCTGGCGTGATCCGGCACCCACTGCAGCACCGCATTGGCGAAAATCACATCGAACGGGCCGGTCTCGTTCCAGGTATCAATGTCAGCGGTATCGAAACGTACCTGGGGCAAACGCTTGCGGGCGGCCTCGATCATATCGGTCGAACTGTCCAACCCACGCACCGCAGCATTGGGAAAACGCTGCACCAGCAACTCGGTCGAATTACCGGGGCCACAACCGATGTCGATGGCCGAACGGACGTCCACTGCGGGGATAGCGGCCAGCAAGTCACGCGCCGGGCGCGTGCGCTCATCTTCAAAAGCAACGTATTGTTTGGCGGACCAACTCATATCGCTCTCCTGTCGGGTGCATTGTTGCCGCCAGGGGCAGACAACCGATTGGCTACGATACATCGTCCGCGTCAGTTAACCCACGCCCCCACCCGCCAATGCCAGCCATCGTTACGTTGCTCCCAGTGTGGATGCACATAACGATACCCCGGTCGTTCCGGGACCCAATGGCCACGAACCGCGACATAACGCCCACCTTCCCAACGCCAGTACCCCCTGGACCAGAGGTAACCCGGCCGCCCCGCTGGCTCTACCTCAATAACGCGTTCCGGTGGCGGCTGCGGTGCGATGACCTCGACATATTCACGCAGCACCGGACGCCGGTCATGAACGACCCGTTCCTGCACACAACCTGCAGCGGCCACCATCACCGCCAGCAACACCACGTAACGTAACAACATGCCGCCTCCTCTGGCTGAAAGCCAAGTCGAGTGAACCAGCAAAAAAACGCCCCCTTTTCCACCATGCTCCTGCCTGGTTCACTGCTTTTTTAACAGGTCTTGTCTGTCTATTGCCTGAACCCGGATCACTTGACGATCGGAAAACACAGGGGATCTGGATGAGCCTTTTTTTATCGCCAAATCGTTGGAAGCCATAACCGAAATGACCGTTCGTCGACGACAACCAAAGCATTTTTGACAGTATAAAAATGGCATCTATAGTCCTATCGCGGCCTGTTGGAAGGAACCCAACCCGTCATTTCAAGGCAAGGAGCAAGGCCAGCTCGTCCCCCGAGATCGAGTGGGTTCCCCAGTAGTGTGTTCGCAACGGCCGCAAGGCAAGCAAGCGTTGTCGTGCCTGGTAAGTAGCCAGACAATCACTATGTTAAAAGGAGCTTCACTATGTCTCGAGTCACGGATGTACTTGTTTCCATCGACACTGAAACCATTCTGAAAAACTACCCGAACATCAGCAAAAACCCTGCTTCGCCGACTCTGATCGACTGGAAGCACGTCTACATGGTCACCAATCAGGATAACGTGGTCAGCGGCCAGGCCGGTGGCGAGCTGGACCTCAAGGCCCAGGTTGGCGATCTGATTCGCTGGCGTGAAACCAGCCTGTCCCAGAGTTTCGAAACCGCCGTAATTTTCTACAAGTTCATCGGCAACGCAGGCAACGACCTGATCTCCCCACCTTCACCGCGCCGCGCTACCGCTTGCGTTGCGGTACCCAACACCAGCAATCCGTCAGTGCCTAGCTGCCAGAAAGTCGACAACCATTACTGGTCCTCGGAAACCCTGGCGTGTGGTCGTGTGACCTATCACTTCAACTTCCTGATCGTCGACCGCAACTGCCAGATTATCGGCTGCTGCTCGTGGGACCCGTTCATTTCCATCCATAACTGATGATGGAATCGACCCCTTGGCAACAAGGGGTCACCCCAGTTCGTTGCCGCCTCGGCTGGAACAGGATGTCTTGCTTGAAACCGAAGCGGCTACCGTTTTGCGTCAACATCATGAAAGGAATCCATGATGACTTCCGAACCGATTACCCCCCCTTCGGCGAGTACCGTGACTGCCAATAGCGTGCTGCTGATCGTCGATGCCGAATCGCTGCTTTCCCGCTATCCGCAACCCAGCCTTGACCCGCAAAAGCCGACGGTGATTGAAAATGGCTTCATCTTCGCCATCAGTGCTACGACGGCAGCAGAAAGTGTTAAAAATGACAACAAAATTGCGCTAACCACCAACAACGGAAAAATCTTTCATCTTCGCGGCAGGACCGTCAGTTTGCTGGCCGAACACACCGTGGTATTCCACAACATGACGGTGGACGATGCCGGGATCCTTTCGCCGCCCAAACTGATCGTCCACGGCGACCAGACCGTCCCCGCACCCGACCCCGCCAACCCGACCCAACCAGGCAGCCATAGCGCCGATGATCATTATTGGGAGTGCTCACAACTGAGCACGGGCGTGGCAACCTGCGAACTGAGCTTCATGCTGATCAACCAGCGCTGCGAAGCGCTCGGCTACTTCAGCTGGAAGACCGAGGTGACGCTGTCGGCGTGAACGGATTTGCACAAAAAAGGCCTTTGAGGCGAATGCCAGTCAGTTGTAGGAGCCAGGCTTGCCGGCGAAGGCGTCCTTAAGTGCGTCTTCGCCGGCAAGCCTGACTCCTACGAAAGCCGATCACCCGCGCAACAGGCTGACTAACGACTGGCTTGCAGCGCCCTGGCCATTTGCAGATGGTTTTGCAGCTTGGGCAGGGTTTCTTCGGCGAACGCTTTGATTTGCGGCACGTCCGTGGTCTGCGCTTGTTGTTGAAGTTGCTCGATGGCTTCCTGGGTGGTTTTTACCTGACTGTCGACGTACGCCTGATCGAAAGAGGTATCGTCCTTAATCTCCGGTATCAAGGCTTTGGCCTTGTCGACCACCTCTTCGCGTGGTGCGACCGGTAAATCGAGTTGCTTGGCAATTTTCGCCAGATGCTGGTTGGCGGTGGTGCGATCGTTGATCACCACGATGGTGTAATCCTTGACCTCTTTGGATGCGGTTTTCTGGTGCGCCAGGCGGCTGGCTTCGATGTCGGCCATGCCTTGGGCCGACGCCTCATTGACGAATTCGGCGGGAGACTGGGCAAAGGCACTGCTGGCGCACAGGCCCAGTAACGTGGCAAAACCGGCATTGCGTAAACGGGTGGCCATCCGGCTCATGGTCGCGCCCTCCTTCTTGAAATTCAAACGGGAGCTTGCGCCCCCGTCTATTAAACAAAACCACCTTCACCTATTACCGAGACTTCTGACCGCCCTTGCGGCCCATGCCGCCTTTCGCAGGGTCTTTATCAACGGTCGTCGTGGTGGTTTTCCCACCTTTGCGACCCGCTTCAGACGCCTTGGTTCGATCGTTGGCGAAGCCTCCCGGGTTCGGATTCTTTGAAGTAGGCATGGTTCTCATCCTCTTGGTGATGATCACAGCGAGCAATCGCCCGCATAGGATATGAATTTCCATGCCCAAAAAGGTTTAGAAAACCTGGCAACGCCGCGACGAACGGTGACGGATTTTCAGACCCCGAGACGTGAATGGTGCTGGCGCTTGGCGGCGTACATCGCCTCATCGGCATGCCTGAACAGCTGCTTTTCTTCGGTGCCATGTTCGGGGTATCGCGCGACGCCGATGCTCGGCTGGATCGTCAGGTTGTGCCCGTCCAGACGCAGGGGCTGAACCAGCACCTGGCGGATTTTCCCCGCCACATTCTCGGCGTCTTCGGCGGCGTGAATGCTGTGCAACAACACGACAAATTCATCGCCGCCAATGCGCGCCACCGTGTCTGTTTCGCGCACGCAGCCCTTGAGCCGATTGGCGACCGCTTGCAACAGCATGTCACCGACCGCATGACCGAAGGTGTCATTGACTTGCTTGAAGCGGTCAAGGTCGACATAGAGCAACGCCATTCGACCGGAGTCTGCCCGGGCCAGCGCCAGCGAGGCTTTCAGGCGTTCGCGCAGCAACTCGCGATTGGGCAACTGAGTCAGTTGGTCGTACTGGGCCATGCGCTGGAGCCGGGTATGCAATTGCTTGCGCTCGATCGCGGTCGCGACCTGAGCGCAAACATACTGCAGCAACTCCTTGTCTTGCTCGGTGTAACGTTCGCCGCCCGGCATGCTTTTGACGATCAGCGCGCCAATGGTGCCGTTCTGCGAATTCAATGGCACGCCCAGCCAGCAGGGTGAATCCTGGCCCTCGACCAGCGCTGCAAACCCCTCAGGCGGATTGTCCTGATCCGGGGTCAGCAGGATCGGCAAGCCACTGCGAATTACTTCGGTGCACAAACGCCCGGTAACCGTCCCGGGCTGTTCGGGTTGCGGCTCATGATCGTCGACGTGATAGGGGAAATTCAGCTGTGCACAGTGCTCGTCATACAGCGCCACGGAGAAATTCAACGCCGGCAGCCATTCGCCGATGATCGAATGGATGCGTTTGAACAGCGCCAGCAAATCCTCCGCCGCGTGGGCCGCTTCGGAGATCGCATACAGCGCCGCTTGTCGGGACTCGGCCTGTTTGCGCTCGGTGATGTCGCGAGCCACGGCGATACGCAACTGATCGACTTCCGACCAGCGTGCCGACCAGAGAATGTGTGCCACCCGGCCGTCCTTGCGCAGGTAACGATTTTCAAAGTTGAGCTTGGGTTCCCCCCCCATAATCTCGCGCGCGGCGTCGAGAGTACGCTGTCGGTCGGCGGGATGTACCAGGTCGATCATCGACTGGCCGATCAGTTCGTCGGGGGTGTACCCGAAAATACGCTCGCAGGCCGCGCTGACAAATACGAAGCGACCTTGTTTGTCCACCGCACAGACGGCGTCCAGCAAGAGGTCGATGTAGCTCGCCAGTGGCGCGGAATTTCTGGTTTCCATGATGCCGAGAGCATGTCCGGACAATGCAACATTGAACAACCCTCCCTGACCGGTCATACGCCCGAGCGATGACTGTGCAGCCGACGCTTCCCTGCGTTCAGCCTCAAGCCTTGTTCGTCACCAGCCCCGGCAGCGCATGCACCAGGGCATTGATGGCGAAACCGATGAACATGACCCCGCACAAGCGGGTGATCGCCAGTTCATGACGCTGATACAACGTGCGCACCTGACGCGCACCGACGATGCCAATGAGAATAGCGTAGGCCAAAAGGCCACCAATGAAGCTCAAGATGATCAACCAGGGCAACATTGACCAATGCAGCAACTCTGCACGGCTGGACAATAGCGCTGTAAACGTCGCTACCGCCACCGGGTATGCCTTGGGGTTGGTCAGGCCGAACAGGATGCCGTGCCAGAACGGCTGCCGCGCCGGGCCCTGAGGCGCCTCGGCACTGGCGCGACGAGCGCGAACCGCGCGCAGGCCCAGCCAGAACAAATAAAGCCCGCTGAGCACACCCAGCACATCGAACGCAGTGCTGCCGATTTCCCGCGCACCGACAATCGCGATCAGTGCAGTGCTGCACCAGACCACGTCGCCCAGCAAATGCCCGCACAGAAACCCCGCCCCCGCCCGCCGTCCGCGCGCCGCACCGATGCCGAACACTGCCAGCACACCCGGTCCCGGCGTGATGCCATAAATGAAGCCCGAGGCGAGAACGGCCATTAGTCGCGATGGAGTCATGGGAATTCCTGTGAACGCCGGGTGAAGTGGCGCAAGTCTATCTCAGGCCCCCGAACATCGACTCACTGATCGTCGAAGAACTTCATCCCCGCATAGGGCAACTGCCGACAAGCCGCCAGCCGCGATGCCAGAGACCCGACATGCGCCTCGAGCTTGTGCCCGTCCGGGTCGAGAAAATAGAACGACGCACCTTCGCTGCGGTTGTCCCGCCATTCCCGCACCTTGGCGGATCGCAGGCGTTCGACGAACGGCAGGAAATCCGCAGCTTCGAGGCTGAAGGCGTAATGGGTGTAGTCGGCGGCGGGCGCGGACTCGCGCAGTGGATCGAGAGAAAGGCACAGCCACAGACCCGGTAACGAGAGATAGGCGCCGGCGTCCCAAGTGGCTGCAAGCTGAAGTTGCAGCAGATCGCGATAGAACGCCACGCTGCGGTTCAGGTCAGTGACAGCGAGGGTCAGGTGGTTGAGGCCGGTCAGCATGGGTTTGGTACTCGATAAGTGCTTTTGCAACGATGCCTGCTCAGAGTGAGCCTGACGCGGCTTTTGACCGCTCAATCAATTGTTACGACAGACGAACGGGCTGGTCTCTACCCCCTTATTACGTTGTAGTATGTTGTATTACAAACCACTACATCGAGATTGTCATGTCCATCATGTCGCTGCGTTTGCCAGACGAAATCGCCGATACCCTAGCCCATCTTGCCAAAGCGACAGGCCGCAGTAAGTCATTTCTGGCCGTGGATGCGCTGCGTGAATATCTGGCACGGGAAGCCTGGCAAATCGAAGAGATTCAGAAAGCTCTGAAAGAAGCCGACGCGGGTGACTTCGCAACGCCAGAGGAAGTGAAAGCAATCGCCGACAAGTGGACAACCAATGCGCGTTGAGTGGTTGCGTACCGCATTAAAGAATCTGGATGACGAAGCCACCTACATAGCGATGGAAAATCCAAAGGCTGCAGCAGACTTCGTCAGGGCCATTCTCACCACCGTCGATCACCTTGCTCGCTTCCCGGCTACAGGCCGCGAAGGCCGACTACCGGGCACTCGGGAATGGGTCTTGCCAGACCGGCCCTATCTGATTCCCTATCGAGTTCGCCAAGGGCGTTTACAGGTACTACGAGTCTTCCATACACGGCGTCTTCCACCCACTACGTGGTAGCACTGGGTGGAACATCAACCGAGCCCTATCCCCGACTCAAGCCGTTCACACCTGATTCCCACCAGTTGGGCCTGGACCATCCGGCACATGGCGTCGAACCCCGGCACATGAATCCGCAGCCTCAGCACCTTGCCGCCCTTGCACGCGGCCGCTTGGGTGCGCATGGGTGCGCATGGGTGCGCATGTTGATGGAACCGATGATTTCGGTTCGAGAGTCGGCAGGATAGCCCGGATTAGATTCGTGCCCGCCATCCAATTACCCACAGCACTCCGGGGCATCGCCCTACAACTAATTCTCTTACAACTCTCAGTACTACCGGAAACAGCCGATTCAAAGCCTATCGGGACTCTCTGTAAAGTCTGGCAACACACACAAACTGCAACAAACCCACGGATAGATTCACTCAAGGAATGTCACTCACACATGAGCCAGATACCGTACACGGCGCACACCTTCACCAACTACCGCAAACTCGTTTCATTGGCTGACCATGATTGGGAGACCGCCGAAACCGGAAAAATCGCGGGGCTCAACGTTGATATAAAAAGTGCCAACCGCATGCTCGATCAGTACGGGAGAGCGTTTCATCATTTCTGTACGACGTCATACCTGGGTCTGGATCACCACCCCGATATTCTTGACGGTGCCATGACCACGCTGTGGGAAACCGGCACACTTCGCATCGCCAATTCAAAGAACCGCTGCAAGCTGGCGATTCTGGACCAATACGAAACCGAACTGTCCGAGTTGTTCGGCGCCAGTTGCCTGAGCACTTTGTCGTGCAGCGCGGCGAGTGCCGGGATTCTGCCGCTGCTGGCCAGCGGCGTATTCACGGAAAATCGCCCTCCCGTGATGGCTTTCGACCGGTTGGCGCATTACTCGATGAATCACCTCAAAGCCGCCTGCGCCGATGAAACCATGGTCGTGACGTGCCCGCATAACGACATGGATTTCCTCGAGACGCTGTGTCAACAGCACACCAGAGTCGCGTATGTCGCCGACGGCGCCTACAGCATGGGCGGGGTTGCGGACATGGACAGCCTTTTGTATCTGAAGGACCGCTATGGGCTGTTTCTCTATCTGGACGATTCCCACGCGCTTTCCTCTGTAGGAACATTCGGCGCCGGTCTTGTGCGTCCCAGGCTGCATACCCTGGATGATGACTGCCTCATCGTCGCCTCGCTGGCCAAGTCGTTCGGCGCCAGCGGCGGTCTGGTGATGCTGGGCAGTGAACGGCAGAAGAAACTCATTGCGCGTTACGGCGGCCCCAGCAACTGGTCGCAAAGCCTCAACAGTGCGGCCATTGGCGCGGGCCGGGCATCCATCCAGCTACACCACACCCTGGAATTCGCCGCGCTGCAGGAAAAGCTTCAGGTTAATATCCGCCTCTTTGACAGCCTCATACGAACCGGACAACACAACAGCAACATGGCAATTCGACTGGTCAATTGCGGTGAGGCATCGCTGGCCAACAACATCGCCATTGAACTGGCCAATCACGGATTTTTCACCTCGGCAGTCTTTTTCCCGGTGGTTGCACAAGGCAAGGCAGCCATCAGAATCACCCTGCGCGCCGACATGGAGACGACGCTGATCCGCCATTTCTGTGAACTCATCACCGAGCTTTTACGCACGCACGGCCGGGACATCGGCGGTTGAAAAAAACAGGGAAGATTAAATGAAGAGCAGCACCACCCTCCTCATCACCTGCTGCACGGTTTTTCTCGCTCAATTGGGCATGAGCATTTATCTGTCGGCGCTGCCGGATATTGCCCGGGATCTGTCCGCCGATGCCTCACAGGTTTCATGGGGGTTGGCGGTGTATCTGATCGGCATGGCGCTGCCGATGCTGTTCTGGGGCAGCCTGGGCCAGCGCATTGGCCGCAAGCCGGTGTTGCTCGCGGCGCTCGGCCTCTATGGGCTGGGCAACCTGGCCCTGCCCCTGGGCCAGACGCTTGAATCATTCCTGGTTTTTCGCCTGATTCAAGGGATTGGCGCCAGCGGGATTTCAGTCATGGCCCGAGTGCTGATCCGCGACAGTTTTCGCGGCGATCTGCTGGCCAAGGCGTTGTCCTGGATATCGATTTCCTTTGTGGTGGCGCTGGGCATCGGCCAATACCTGGGGTCGATCATCCAGGTGACACTGGGCTGGTCAGCGATTTTCTACTTGTTAGGCTGTGCAAGCCTGTTGATGGCGCTGGTGGTGGCGCGGGTCACGTTCCCGATGCTGGCAGAAGAGAACACACCATCATCCGCCTGGACGAGCTACGGGCACATTCTGCGTCATCGGGCCTTCCTGTTACCGGCCCTCGCCGGTGGCTTGGGGTACGGTGTGATCGTCGCGTTCAACACCGCTGCGCCGCTGATTCTGCAAGGCGCCTTCAAGTGGTCGGCAGTGGAATACGGCTTGTTGGGCTGGCCAATCAGCGCGGCGTACTTTCTCGGGGCCGTGGCGGTCAATCGCTTCGTACTGCGTACCGGTCAGCGATGGCTGATGACGGCGGGCGTCGGGCTGATACTGGCCGGCAGCGCGGTCATGTTGCTGGGTAGCCTCGCAGGCACGTCTATCGCGCTGCTGTTCTGGTTGCCCTATTGTTTTGCAGTATTCGGCCAATCGCTGATTTACCCGATCAGCCTGTCCCTGGCCAACCACGGTTCGCCGGTCGGCGGTGCTTATGCGATGGCGTTGAGCGGTTTCATTCATCAACTGATGGCCGCCGTTATCGGCGGTATCGCCAGCCTGATAGCCAGCCAGCAGGCATGGCCGTTGTCGCTGTTATGCACCTTGCTGGCCTTGGGCGCGTTGCTTTGCGTAGTGCTCGCGCCCGGCCGTCGAACCGCTTAGAACGCGCTGCGGAAAATCTCCTCGATCTGCCGCTGATCCGCCGCCCGTGGGTTGGTCAGTCCGCAGGCGTCTTTGAGGGCATTGCTGGCAAGGACCGGGATGTCATTGAGCCTGGCACCAAGCTCACGCAAACCGGCGGGAATGTCCACATCCCTGGCCAGGCTGCGGATCGCCGCGATCGCCGCCTGCGCGCCCTCTTCCGGGCTGAGCCCGCGAATGTCGGCCCCCATCGCGCGGGCAACGTCGGTCAGGCGAGGGGAGCAAACCAGCGCGTTGAAGCTTTGCACGTGAGGCAGCAACACTGCGTTGCACACACCATGGGGCAAGTCGTAGAACCCGCCTAACTGGTGGGCCATCGCGTGAACGTAACCAAGGGACGCATTGTTGAACGCCATGCCCGCCATAAATTGCGCGTAGGCCATGTTTTCCCGCGCGTTCATGTCACTGCCGTCCTGTACGGCCTGGCGCAGGTTGTTGCTGATCAACGTGACGGCTTTCAGCGCACAGGCATCGGTAATCGGGTTGGCTGCCGTGGAGACGTAGGCTTCGACGGCATGGGTCAATGCGTCCATGCCCGTGGCGGCGGTCAGGCCCTTGGGCATGGCGACCATCAGCTCCGGATCGTTGACTGACAGCAGCGGCGTAACGTTGCGGTCGACGATGGCCATTTTTACGTGGCGCGATTCATCCGTGATGATGCAAAAACGGGTCATCTCGCTGGCAGTGCCGGCGGTGGTGTTGATTGCGACCAGCGGTAGCTGGGGTTTGGCCGACCGATCGACACCTTCGTAGTCACGGATCGTCCCACCGTTGGTGGCGCACAAGGCGATACCCTTAGCGCAGTCGTGAGGCGAACCGCCGCCCAGAGACACCACGAAATCACAGCGACTTTCCTTGAGCAGGCCCAGGCCGCGCTCGACGTTGGCGATGCTCGGATTCGGCTTGGCGCCGTCGAAGATCACCGAGTCGATGTCCTGCAACGCCAGTTTCTCGGCAATCCTCGTTGCCACGCCAGCCTTGGCCAGCCCGGCGTCAGTGACAATCAGCGCCTTGCGAAAACCATACTTGCCAATGGCGTCCATGGCTTCGTCGAGGCAACCGGTGCCCATGATGTTCACGGCGGGGATAAAAAACGTACTGCTCATGCGCGAGTCTCCTGGCTGAAACCGAATCGGCAATGCCGATTCGGCGGGTGCACACAGGGTCGACCGATCAGTCACGCGGTATGTTGATCTGGCTCAACGCCCGGGCGTGATAAAGTCGCCGTCCATCAGACCTTTTGCTTCGAGACGACAAACGCAATGACCGATTTCCAGGATGTCGATGCCCAACTTGAAGACTGGAACGCCTTGCGCACCACCGCCTCGTTCGGCGGCCTGCTGGTGGGTAACGGCGCCAGCCGCGCCGTGTGGGACGACTTCGGCTACGACTCGCTGTTCGAAAATGCCCGCACCGTCGAAGAAAAGCCGCTGAGCCAGTCCGAGCTGAGCGTGTTCGACGCGATGCAGACGCGCAGTTTCGAGCAGGTTCTCGGCGCGCTGAAAACCACCAGTCGGGTCAACAAGGCCCTGGCCGTCAGCTCCGCAGCACCGCGCAATCGCTACTACGCGATCAAGGAAGCGCTGATCAACACCGTGCACGCGGTACACATCCCGTGGCGGCTGGTGAAGCCTTCGACGCTGGCGACGATCAATCAGGAACTGGGCAGCTATCGGACGGTGTTCACCACCAACTACGACTTGCTCAGCTATTGGGCGATCCAGCATCGGCCGGACGTCGTTACCGATCTGTTCCAGGGTGCCGAGCCGGGCTCCGATCTGAGCTTCGATCTGAGCGCCAGCGCCTCCGACAAGCCGCGCTTGCTGTACCTGCACGGTGGCTTGCATCTGGTGCGTAATCAGGACGGCACGGCACGCAAACTGATGTCGACCGAAGGGACGTTGCTCGGCAATTTCGCGATCAACAATACGATCAAGACCCTCGACGACGTGCCGCTGTTCGTCAACGAAGGCCCGGCGCAAGACAAACTCAAGACGATTCGCAGTTCGGATTACCTGTCGTTCTGCTACGACCAGTTACTCGGCCATGGCGACGGGTTGTGCATCTTCGGGCATGCCCTTGGCGAGCAGGACAGTCACATCGCTCATGCGTTGCGCCAGGCAAAGCCGAAAGTCGTAGCGATCTCGATTTACCCGCGCAGCAAGGCGTTCATCCAGCATCAGAAGCGGCATTACGCGAAGGTGTTCGAGGGGACGGGTGTGGCGTTGCGGTTTTTTGATTCGAAGACGCATGCGCTCGGTAACCCTAAGCTGACCGTACCGGTCGAAGTCTGACCTGTGGCGAGGGGGCTTGCCCCCGTTGGGCTGCGAAGCGGCCCCAGCATTCTTTCAGGGAAACCAGATTGGCAGGTTTTACGACTGCTGCGCAGCCGAACGGGGCGGTGCGGCGGTCCGACAAGCCCCCTCGCCACAAAAGCCCGATAACCTCATTCCTCGCTGCTATGCACCACCACCAACAACTGCGCCTGCACCTCGCCCACTGACCTGAGGCGATGCGGTTTCTGCGCATTGAAGTGCAGCGCGTCGCCACGGTTGAGCAGCACCCGCTCGTTCATGAAGTCCACTTCCACCTGCCCTTCGTGGACGAACAGAAACTCTTCCCCCAGGTGTTCCTTGAAGGTTTTGTCGGTGAACTCGCTCGGCGGGTAAATGATGAACGGCAACAGGCTGCGCTCACTGACCTGATGGGCCAACACCGCATAACCCGGGCTCTGGTCGTTGGCGGCCAGGGACTGGCGTTCGTCGCTGCGCACCAGGCTATAGCTGTCGAGGCTGACGTTGTCTTCGGAAAACAATTCCTCGACCTTCACGTTCAGCGCCTTGGCCAGTTTCAACGCAGCGGCGATCGAGGGGGTATTCAACCCGCGCTCGACTTTCGACAGATAGCTCTTGGTCATGCCGGATTTTTCGGCCAGGGCCTCCAGCGTCACGCCGAGTTTTTTTCTCAGTAATTTCAAACGGATAGACATGTAGAGCGATTAATCCATCAAGGAGGCAACGATTTGTCCTTGCCAATGACACAAAGTGTCATATAGCCTCTTTAGTGTCATTTGCATGCCCCACCCAAAGGACACCGATATGGCCAAGACATTAGCACTACCCAAAGAGCAACTGGTCAAGCAAGCGCTGACACAGATGCAAAACACCCTGGCGGATAATACGTGGACCGACCGGCAAAAGCTGGCCCTGACCTGCCGCATTCTGTTCGAAAACGGCCACGACTCCGGCCTGGCCGGGCAAATCACCGCCCGCGGCCCGCAGCCGGGTACTTATTACACACAGCAACTGGGCCTGGGTTTCGACGAGATCACCGCAGGCAATCTGCTGTTGGTCAACGAAGACCTGGAAGTGCTTGAAGGCCACGGCATGCCCAACCCGGCCAACCGCTTCCACAGCTGGGTGTACCGCGCCCGGCCGGACGTGAACTGCATCATTCACACGCACCCGACTCACGTCGCGGCGCTGTCGATGCTGGAAGTACCGCTGCAGATTTCCCACATGGACCTCTGCCCGCTCTACGACGACTGCGCGTTTCTCGAAGGCTGGCCGGGGGTGCCCGTGGGCAATGAAGAAGGCGAACTGATTGCCGGGGCCTTGGGCGACAAGCGGGCGATCCTGCTTTCCCACCACGGCCAGTTATCTACCGGCGCGACCATTGAAGAAGCCTGTGTCATTGCGCAATTGATCGAACGAGCAGCGAAGTTGCAGTTGCTGGCCATGGCCGCGGGTTCGATCAAACCGATTCTTCCCGAGCTGGGCCGTGAAGCCCACGACTGGATATCCAAGCCCAAGCGCCACGCCGCCGCGTTCAACTACTACGCCCGGCAGAATCTGCGCCAACACGCCGATTGCCTGAACTGACCCCACTCATTCTTGAAAGGAGAGACGCCATGTCGACCGTAAACATTCACGGCATCATCGGCTACACCATCACCCCGTTCACCGCCCAGGGCGAAGGCGTTGATCTCGACGCGCTCGGGCGTTCCATCGACCGCCTGATCGACAGCGGTGTCCACGCCATCGCCCCATTGGGCAGCACCGGCGAAGGCGCTTACCTGAGCGACGCGGAATGGGATCAAGTCAGCGAATTCAGCCTCCGCCACGTCGCCAAACGCGTCCCGACCATCGTCAGCGTGTCCGACCTGACCACCGCCAAAGCCGTGCGCCGTGCGCGTTTCGCCGAGGCCCACGGTGCCGATGTGGTGATGGTGCTGCCGGCGTCGTACTGGAAACTCAGCGAGGCGGAAATCCTCGCCCATTACCGCGCCATCGGCGAGAGCATCGGCGTGCCGATCATGCTCTACAACAACCCGGCCACCAGCGGCACCGACATGTCGGTGGAGTTGATCCTGCGGATTTTCAACGCGGTCGACAACGTCACCATGGTCAAGGAAAGCACCGGCGATATTCAGCGCATGCACAAACTGCAACTGCTGGGCGAAGGCCGGGTGCCGTTCTATAACGGCTGCAATCCCTTGGCGCTGGAAGCGTTTGCGGCCGGCGCCAAAGGCTGGTGCACAGCGGCGCCGAACCTGATCCCGCAGCTCAATCTCGACTTGTACGAAGCGGTATTGGCCAATGATCTGAGCAAGGCTCGCGAACTGTTCTACCGCCAGTTGCCGTTGCTGGACTTCATCCTCAAGGGCGGTCTGCCGGCGACCATCAAGGCTGGTTTGCGCCTGACCGGGCTGGAAGCGGGCGACCCGCGGTTGCCGGTGTTTGCACTCGGCGAGACTGGCCGCAGTCAGTTGCAGGGTTTGTTGAACGCGTTGCGCTGATCGTCGGGAACACACAAAACAACAGTGGGAGCGAGCCTGCAGGCTCGCTCCCACATTGGGTATGCGGTGTGTTTAGAGCACCGGCAAGGTCTTGTCCTTGATCACCGTGGTCGGGCCGTTGGCCTTGACGCTGGCGATGCCTTTTTCCCTCGCGGCATCGGATGAGTAAGACTCGCTGCTGCCAATGATTTGATGGTTGGCAGCCTTGAGGTTGAAGTAGGGATGGCCATCCTTGGTGGTTTTTTTCTCGTAGCGTTCGTCCAGGGGGCTGTTGGCCTGAACCGAGGCGATACCGCTATCGGCCGCACCGCGCGTGGTGTAGTGCTCACTGACCAGAATGGTTTCGGCGTTAGCCGCTTTCAACACAAACTTGAACTGACCATTGCTGGTTTTGCTCACTTCGTACCATCCAGACATGCTTGTTCTCCTTGGCGATTGAGAGGTTTCGCGCTTCAGAGTAAAGACCACCTCAACCGCAAGATCAAAAGATCAAAAGATCGTCCGAAGGCTCGGGCCGCGTTCGGACGATCTTTTGATGTTCAGGCCGAGCGCACCACGCTCATCTGAGACACAGCCATCCGACGCTGACTCAAATAGCGCATGCAGCTGACCCGCAAGAACGAGGCGAAATTCACCACCTCGCCGCGGTAGTCCATCACCTCTTCATACAATTTGGCGATCAACTGATTGGTGGTCATGCCGTCGACCTCGGCGATTTCGCTGAGGATGTCCCAGAACTGATTCTCCAGCCGCAGGGTGGTGACCACCCCGCAGATGCGCAGCGAGCGGGAGCGCGACTCGTAGAGAATCGGGTCGGCCTTGACGTAGAGCTCGCACATGGACAGGTCCCTCGTTACAACGTGATTTTGGTGCCCAGCAACCCGAGAAAACCGGCCAGCCAGCTCGGGTGCGCCGGCCAGGCCGGGGCTGTGGCCAGATTGCCTTGAACGTGGCCTTCCGTCACCGGGATATCGATGTACGTGCCGCCAGCCAGGCGCACTTCCGGGGCACAGGCCGGGTAGGCGCTGCATTCGCGACCTTCAAGAATCCCGGCGGCGGCCAGCAATTGCGCGCCGTGACACACGGCGGCGATCGGTTTGCCAGCCTTGTCGAACGCTTGCACCAGCGCCAGGACTTTTTCGTTCAGGCGCAGGTACTCCGGCGCACGACCACCCGGGATCAGCAGCGCGTCGTAGTCCGCCGCATCGACCTTGGCAAAATCGAAGTTCAGGGCAAACAGGTGACCGGGTTTTTCGCTGTAGGTCTGGTCGCCTTCGAAGTCATGGATCGCTGTGCGTACGGTCTGGCCGGCGGTTTTGTCCGGGCAAACGGCATGCACCGTGTGGCCGACCATCAGCAGCGCCTGGAAGGGCACCATCACTTCGTAGTCTTCGACGTAATCGCCGACCAGCATCAGAATTTTTTTAGCCGCCATGGGGAGGACTCCTCTGGAAAATGCGTGGGCCTGCAGGAGTATTCAAGGTAGTCCTTATCCGGCGGGTCGGGTAATAACCGACTACTACGAACACAATGGTTTTTGTGGCGAGGGGGCTTGCCCCCGCTGGGTTGCGAAGCGGCCCCCTGCATTTTTTCCAGTCATATCGTGCAAGCAGGTCTTGCGACTGCTGCGCAGCCGAACGGGAGCAAGCTCCCTCGCCACAGGGACCGCGCTCAACTGTACGGATAACTCTGCGCCTATCTGTAACAGAGCAGCGCCTGCGGTTTATGGCTAGATAAAGAAACTTCCCGCCATCCTGAATTCTGGTCACCCATCATGTCTTCGCGCGAAAACACCGGCATGGCCCTCGGCCTGCTCGGCGTCGTTATCTTCAGCCTGACCCTGCCCTTCACACGGATCGTCGTGCAGGAACTCCATCCGCTGCTCAACGGCCTGGGCCGGGCGCTGTTCGCGGCGATTCCGGCAGCGCTGTTATTGCTGTGGCGCCGGGAAAAATGGCCCACCTGGAAACAGATCAAAGGCCTGACACTGGTGATAGCGGGCGTCATCCTCGGCTTCCCGGTGCTGTCGGCCTGGGCCATGCAGACGTTGCCCGCCTCCCACGGCGCACTGGTCAACGGCCTGCAACCGCTGTGCGTGGCGCTGTATGCCGCGTGGCTGTCCCATGAGCGTCCATCGAAGGCCTTCTGGGCCTGCGCCGCGCTGGGCAGTGCGCTGGTGCTCGGTTATGCGCTGATCAGCGGCGCTGGCAGCATTCAGGCTGGTGACTTGCTGATGCTCGGGGCGATTGCTGTGGGCGGGTTGGGTTATGCCGAAGGCGGCCGGTTGGCCAAGGAGATGGGCGGCTGGCAGGTGATCTGCTGGGCACTGGTACTGTCGACGCCGCTACTGATCGGGCCGGTGCTGTACCTGGCGCTGCAACATCAGGGCGAGATTTCGGCCAGGACCTGGTGGGCCTTCGGTTACGTCTCGCTGTTTTCGCAGTTCATCGGGTTCTTTGCCTGGTACGCCGGGCTGGCCATGGGCGGCATTGCCCGGGTCAGTCAGATCCAGCTGCTGCAGATCTTCTTCACCATCGCGTTTTCGGCGTTGTTCTTCGGTGAGCACGTCGAACCGATTACCTGGCTGTTTGCGGCCGGCGTGATCGTGACGGTGATGTTGGGGCGCAAGACAGCAGTGCGCCCGGCGCAACCGGGCACGTTACCGGCGGGGGTTCAGCTCAAGCCTTAGTGACCAGGAACCCGTCAGCCCGCAGCAGGGTTTCCAGGCAATGCTCGCTGATGTGGTAGAAATCCTTCAGTTCCTGGATCTTCACCAACAGCTGAGCCGGGTCCACCGGCTCGGCGCGTTTGACCGCCAGAATCATCTTGTTCTTATTGGTGTGGTCCAGTGAGATGAACTCGAACACCTTGGTCTCGTAGCCGCAGGCTTCCAGGAACAACGCACGCAAACTGTCGGTGACCATTTCCGCCTGCTGCCCCAGGTGCAGGCCGTATTGCAGCATTGGCTTGAGCAGCGCCGGGCTCTGGATCTGCAGACGGATCTGCTTGTGGCAGCACGGCGAGCACATGATGATCGAAGCGCCGGAACGAATGCCGGTGTGAATCGCATAGTCGGTGGCGATGTCGCAGGCATGCAACGCAATCATCACGTCCAGCTCGCTCGGCGCCACGCTGCGCACGTCACCGCATTTGAACACCAGCCCTGGATGCTCCAGCTTCGCCGCTGCGCTGTTGCACAGCTTGACCATGTCTTCGCGCAGCTCGACGCCGGTCACCTCGCCCTCGGCTTTCAAGGTGTTGCGCAGGTAGTCATGGATCGCGAACGTCAGGTAACCCTTGCCCGAGCCGAAATCCGCCACCCGCACCGGTTTGTCCAGCGCCAGCGGCGAGGAGGTCAGCGCATGGCTGAAGACTTCGATGAACTTGTTGATCTGCTTCCACTTGCGCGACATCGCCGGGATCAGCTCATGCTGGGCGTTGGTCACGCCGAGGTCTTTGAGGAACGGCCGGCTCAGGTCGAGGAAGCGGTTCTTCTCGCGGTTGTGCTCGGCGGACGGTACTTCGCGCAATTGCTGAGGCTTGCTCTTGAACAGCGAAGATTTGCCCTTTTTGCTGTATTCGAGCTGGGCTTCGTCGGTCAATGACAGTAAATGCGCATTTTTGAACGACGCCGGCAACAGTGCGGCAATGGTCGCCACGCCTTCGGCAATCGGCAGGTTCTTGGTGATGTCGCGGGTCTTGTAGCGATAGACGAAGGACAGGCACGGCTGATCCTTGACCGTCAGCTGCTTGATGATCAGCCGCTGCAAGTCCGCTTCGCCGCCGACGTACTTGGCCAGCACCAGTTTGATGAAGGCGTTGGCGTCGAGGCTGGTTTGCAGCAGGTCGATGAACTGGGTGTGGTGATCCGGCGCGAGGCTGGCGGGAGTGGCGGTGACAGACATGGAAAAAACGGCCTCGGGCGGTGCGAATCGGGGAATGGCGGGTATTTTAGGGGGGATGGAGTTCAGGAACACGCGGTTATTTGCTGAACGGCAAAGATTCTGTGGCGAGGGAGCTTGCTCCCGCTCGGCTGCGTAGCAGTCGCAAAGCAGACAACGAGGTTTGGCTGACAGAATGCGTTTGTCGGTTTTGGGGCTGCTTCGCAGCCCAGCGGGAGCAAGCTCCCTCGCCACAAAAGCTACCGAAGGCTGCGATCTTTTTAGCTCAACACCACCAACCGATTCGGCAATTCATTGCGCACATGGGTTACCGGCACATGCACCTTGAGCAACTCGCCGCACGCCTCGATGCACGTCACAAAACCCTGCAACGTCTGCCCCTGTTTCACCTGCTGCGTAAACGCCGCCACAATCGCGTCCCAGTTCTTGTTATCCAGCCGTTGGGAAATCCCTTCATCCACCAGAATCTCCACATAGCGCTCGGCCTCGGAGACGAAAATCAGCATGCCGGTGCTGCCCACGGTGTGGTGCAGGTTTTGCTCCAGGAACTGCCGACGCGCCAGGTTCGACGCGCGCCAGTGACGGACCGAGCGCGGGATCAGGCGCGTGGTGACTTTCGGAATACGGAACACCAGGCACAACACGATGAAGCTGAGCCATTGCACCAGCAACAGACTGTGCATGGTCAGCCAACCGGTCAGGTAATGCACGATACCCGGCACCACCAGCGCCAACAGGCTGGCCCAGAGTAGCGGGATATACGCATAGTCATCGGCGCGGGCCGCAAGCACCGTCACCAGTTCGGCGTCGGTGTCGCGCTCGACCCGGGCAATCGCCTCGGCGACTTTGCGTTGTTCGTGTTCAGTCAGTAATGCCATGTTTATGAGTGCCTGCTCGCTATTGTTGTTGTGTTACCTGCAGAGTGATCACCAGCCGCCCGACGAACCGCCGCCCCCGAAACTGCCCCCGCCGCCACTGAAGCCCCCGCCTCCACCGCCGCCAAAACCTCCACCGCCGAAACCTCCCGAACGGCCCCGGCCTCCCCCGCCGCCGCTCGGCAGAATACCGAACATCTGGCCGACGAAGATCGTCAGGATGAAAAGCAGCACCAGGAACACAAAAACTCCCGGATGCCGCGAGACAAAGTCTCCTTCCTGATCACCGCGCGCGCCATACACCGTCGATGGCTCGTCCAGTGGATTGCCCCCCAGCACCACCAGCATTGCCGAGACGCCATCGCTGATGCCCTTGCTGAAATTGCCAGCCTTGAACGCGGGCGTGATCACCTGATTGATGATCACCGAACTCTGCGCATCGGTCAGGCGATCTTCCAGGCCATAACCGACTTCTATCCGCAATTTTCGCTCGGCACGCGCGACAATCAGCAGCGCGCCGTTGTTCTTGTTCTTCTGGCCAATGCCCCAGTAGCGTCCCAGCTGATAACCGAAATCCGCGATGTCGGCGCCCTGCAAGTCCGGCAACGTGACCACCACCAACTGCTCGCCGGTGGTTTTTTCGTGGGTATTAAGCTGCTGAACAAGCTGCTCGCGCACCGCTGGCTCAATCATCTGGGCGTTGTCCACTACCCGCCCGGTCAATTCCGGGAACTTCAACTCGGCCCGGGCCGTCAGGGTAAACACCCAGAACAACAGCACCAGGCCCACTTTCAACACACGCATTGGCAACCTCATCCTTGGTGGCACTTCAAACCCGGTCCGGCGCTTACTGGAACTTCACTTCAGGCGCTTTCTCGGCACCGGGGCTGGTGGCCTCGAAAGTTTCGCGGATCGACAAATCGCTGTACATCACGATGTGCCACAAGCGACCGGGGAAGGTGCGAAGCTCGGTATTGTATTTCTGCACCGCGAGGATGAAGTCGCGACGCGCCACGGCAATGCGGTTCTCGGTGCCTTCGAGTTGCGATTGCAGCGCCAGGAAATTCTGGTTGGCCTTGAGGTCCGGATAACGCTCGGACACCACCATCAACCGACTCAGCGCGCCGGTCAGCTGATCCTGCGCCTGCTGGAACTGTTTGAGCTTTTCCGGATTGTCCAGCGTGCTGGCATCCACCTGAATCGACGTCGCCTTGGCCCGGGCTTCAACCACCGCCGTCAGGGTTTCCTGTTCGTGCTGGGCATAGCCCTTGACGGTTTCCACCAGATTGGGGATCAAGTCGGCACGGCGCTGGTACTGGTTCTGTACCTGGCCCCAGGCAGCCTTGGCCTGTTCGTCGAGGGTCGGGATCGTGTTGATGCCGCAACCGGCCAGCAGTGTGGTCAGCAACATCAAGGCTGCAACCTGCAGGCTCGACCGATAGGGGTGTCGTACATTCATCTGGTTGATGCTCCCTTGCACACTACGTTGATAAAACAACCGGCGAACTTTGACCCCGGCTCTTGGGGCATAATCTGCGCCGCTACTGGATTGCATCGAGCCAATGGGCTAAAAGATGCCCAGCGAAAAAACAGTGAGAAGTGTGCTGCATTTTTCTGGGCAACACCCGAACAACAATAGTCGCTCCCAAAATTTTGGCTGACCGGCGCGTATTTACTGCCGCTTGGGCCTTTTGAGAAAAACATCCATGAAGAAGCTGTGTTTGCTGGGCCTGTTCGTCAGCCTGGCCAGTCATACCGTATTGGCCGCCACGACGCCCGCACCGATAGAGAACAAGGACGCCTTCATCAGCAACCTGATGAAGCAGATGACCCTCGATGAAAAGATCGGCCAGTTGCGCCTGATCAGCATCGGCCCGGAAATGCCTCGGGAATTGATCCGCAAGGAAATCGCGGCCGGCAATATCGGTGGCACCTTCAACTCGATCACCCGCGCGGAAAACCGTCCGATGCAGGACGCGGCCATGCGCAGCCGGTTGAAGATCCCGATGTTCTTCGCCTACGACGTGATCCACGGTCACCGGACCATTTTCCCGATTCCCCTCGCCCTGGCCTCGAGCTGGGACATGGACGCCATTGGCCGGTCCGGGCGCATCGCCGCCCAGGAAGCCGCAGCTGACAGCCTCGACATCACTTTCGCGCCGATGGTCGACATCTCCCGCGACCCGCGCTGGGGCCGCACGTCCGAAGGCTTTGGTGAAGACACTTACCTGGTTTCACGGATCGCCGGTGTGATGGTCAAGGCCTTCCAGGGCAGCGGTGCGAACGCGGCCGACAGCATCATGGCCAGCGTCAAGCATTTTGCCTTGTACGGCGCGGTCGAGGGCGGTCGCGACTACAACGTCGTCGACATGAGCCCGGTCAAGATGTACCAGGATTACCTGCCGCCGTACCGCGCCGCCATCGACGCCGGTGCCGGCGGGGTGATGGTTGCGCTGAACTCGATCAACGGCGTGCCGGCCACCGCCAACACCTGGCTGATGAACGACCTGCTGCGCAAGGAATGGGGCTTCAAGGGCCTGGCGGTCAGCGACCACGGGGCGATTTTCGAGCTGATCAAGCACGGCGTCGCCCGCGACGGTCGTGAAGCAGCGAAGCTGGCGATCAAGGCCGGCATCGACATGAGCATGAACGACACGCTCTACGGCAAAGAACTGCCGGGGCTGCTCAAGGCCGGTGAAATCGAACAGAAAGACATCGACAACGCCGTGCGCGAAGTGCTCGCCGCCAAGTACGACATGGGCCTGTTCAAGGACCCGTACCTGCGCATCGGCAAGGCCGAGGATGACCCGGCCGACACCTACGCCGAAAGCCGCCTGCACCGCGCCGAGGCCCGTGATGTCGCGCGCCGCAGCCTGGTGCTGCTGAAGAACCAGGGCGACACCCTGCCATTGAAGAAAGCCGCAAAAATCGCCCTGGTCGGCCCACTGGCCAAGGCGCCGATCGACATGATGGGCAGCTGGGCCGCCGCTGGCCGTCCTGCACAATCGGTCACCCTGTTCGACGGCATGACCCATGCCCTCGGCGCGCAATCGACACTGATCTACGCCCGTGGCGCGAACATCACCGACGACAAGAAAATCCTCGATTACCTGAACTTCCTCAACTTCGACGCACCGGAAGTGGTGGATGATCCGCGCCCGGCCAACGTATTGATCGATGAAGCGGTAAAAGCTGCCAAGGATGCTGATGTGGTAGTGGCTGCGGTGGGCGAATCCCGTGGCATGTCCCACGAATCGTCGAGCCGCACCGATCTGAATATCCCGAGCAACCAGCGCGAGCTGATCAGGGCGTTGAAAGCCACCGGCAAACCGCTGGTGCTGGTATTGATGAACGGCCGTCCGCTGTCGATTCTCGAAGAGAAAGAGCAGGCTGACGCGATTCTGGAAACCTGGTTCAGCGGCACCGAAGGCGGCAACGCCATCGCTGACGTGCTGTTCGGCGACTACAACCCGTCGGGCAAACTGCCGATCACCATTCCGCGTTCGGTGGGTCAGATTCCGACCTACTACAACCACCTGAGCATTGGCCGGCCGTTCACCCCCGGCAAACCGGGCAACTACACCTCGCAGTATTTCGAAGACACCACCGGGCCGCTGTTCCCGTTCGGCTACGGCCTGAGCTACACCCAGTTCAGCCTGACTGACATGGCGCTGTCGTCGACCACGCTGAACAAGACCGGCAAGCTCGATGCCAGCGTCGTGGTGAAGAACACCGGCAAACGTGATGGTGAAACCGTGGTGCAGTTGTACATCCAGGACGTGACCGGTTCGATGATCCGCCCAGTCAAGGAATTGAAGAACTTCCAGAAAGTGCTGCTCAAGGCCGGCGAACAGAAAGTCGTGCACTTCACCATCACCGAGGATGACCTGAAGTTCTACAACGCCCAGCTCAAGTACGCTGCGGAACCGGGCAAGTTCAACGTGGAGATCGGCCTGGATTCCCAGGACGTGACGCAGCAGAGCTTTGAATTGCTGTAATTGATCGTTCCCACGCTCCGCGTGGGAATGCCTCAAGGGACGCTCCGCGTCCAGTGACGCGGAGCGTCACGGGCTGCATTCCCACGCAGAGCGTGGGAACGATCTGAACGATCAGCCCCGCCGATCCAGCAGATTCACCACCACCCGATCCACCCATCCCCATACCCTTTGCTTGACCCGCCGCCACAACGGTCGGCGCTTCCACGCTTCGAGGCTGACCTCCTGGCTCTGGGCAAAGTCATTCTCGAAACTCGCCGCCACCGCCCGGGTCAGCCCAGGGTCCAGGGCTTCGAGGTTGGCCTCCAGATTGAAACGCAGATTCCAGTGATCGAAGTTGCACGAGCCGATGCTCACCCAATCGTCGATCAACACCATTTTCAGGTGCAGGAAACACGGCTGGTATTCGAAGATCTTCACCCCGGCCCTGAGCAGTCGCGGGTAGTAACGATGCCCGGCGTAGCGCACCGACGGGTGATCGGTGCGTGGCCCGGTCAGCAGCAGACGCACGTCAACGCCGCGATTCGCCGCCCGACGCAGCGAGCGGCGGACTTTCCAGGTTGGCAGGAAATACGGCGTGGCCAGCCAGATTCGCTGCTTGCCGCTGTTCAGTGCGCGAACCAGCGATTGCAGAATGTCCCGATGCTGACGGGCGTCGGCATAAGCGACCCGGCCCATGCCCTCGCCCATCACCGGCACTCGCGGCAGACGCGGTAGACCGAAGTGCGAAACGGGTTTCCAGGCGCGCCGATAGCGGTTGGCGATCCATTGGCGGTCGAACAGCAATTGCCAGTCGATCACCAACGGGCCGGTGATTTCCACCATCACTTCGTGCCATTCGCAGGTGTCTTCACCCGGTGACCAGAACTCATCGGTGACCCCGGTGCCGCCGACGACCGCGAGGGATTGATCCACCAGCAGCAACTTGCGGTGATCGCGATAGAAGTTGCCCACCCAGCGCCGCCAGCTCAGGCGATTGTAGAAACGCAACTCGACACCGGCGGCCATCAGGCGCTGACGCAAGGTCAGGGTGAACGCCAGGCTGCCATAGTCATCGAACAGACAACGCACCCGCACGCCGCGCTCGGCCGCCTGGACCAGCGCCTGAACCATCGCCTCGGCGCAGGCTCCCGCCTCCACCAGATACAGCTCCAGTTCGACTTGTTCTTCGGCGCGGGCAATCGCCACCAACATGCGCGGGAAAAACTGCGGGCCGTCGATCAGCAATTCAAAGCGGTTGCCGTCGCGCCACGGAAAAATTGCGCCACGCATGTCAGCGCGCCGTGAAAATCAGCACCGCACCCACCGGCACCGACAGACTGATGGCCGACAAACCGGCGAGCTTGCGCAAGCTTTCCAGGCCCGGGGCCAGGTCGAAATCCTCGGCGTTGATCACCAACGGTTCGAGGGTCACCACTTGAAAGCGCCGGTCATCGAGACGGGTCGCCAGCAGTTCGGCGTTGTATTGGTGTTGTTTGCCATGCAGGTTGACGGTCACCGGCAAGCGCAATTCCAGTTGCGCACCGGGCGCCAGGTCGTTGATTGGCCGCAAATCGATCTGCGTGGTGATCAGCGCTTCGGGAAACGTCTGGATCTCGAACAGCTCCTTGCGCATGCGTTCGTCACGCAGCGGAATGCCGCTGTTGACCGACTCCAGCTCGACTTCTACCTCGGCCAGCCCCTTGGGGTCGACCTTGCCGTGCAGCACCAGAAAGCGCTGCACTTCGGAGATGTTGGCGTTTTTGGTGCTGATGAACGACAGCCGCGAGGACTCGCCGTCCAGGTACCAATTGGCCTGGGCCGACATAGTGACACCGGCCACCAGCAGGAAAGCCAGGGGTTTGAAGATGGACCGCTTGAACATAGAAACTCGGGGGCAGATAAACTTGAGCGAACCTTAACTGTCCTGAAGCAGGTTGCAAACTTTCTGTGGCTTCGCCCCAACCTTTGTGGCGAGGGAGCTTGCTCCCGCTGGAGTGCGAAGCGCTCCCAAAATCAGACAATGAGTTCTTCCAGTCAGATCTCAGCCGTCGGCACTACGACTGCTGCGCAGCCGAGCGGGAGCAAGCTCCCTCGCCACAAAGAGCATGACCACTGTCAGGGTTGCAGGCGGCAGCCCTGGCGCTCGCCGATCCACTGTGCGCTGTTGCTGCGCCCCATTCCTCCGACCGTCACCCGCTTGCTCGCGGCATCATCGACGAACCCGCTGGTGGGCAAATACTGCTTCACATAACCCTGGCAATACTCCGCCGGATGGTTCATCACATAGCGGCACGAGCAGTACTCCTTGGCGGTGTAAGCGCTGATGATGTCCGGGAACGCCCACAGCGCGACGCGTTCCTGCCAGCCCCAACCGAGCAAAGCAATCAGCAGCACCAGCAACAGCGTGCTGAACGGCCGACGGCGAACAAAACTGCGACAGCTCATGGTTGCACCTTCATGGCAAACGCCTTGAGCGCGAGTTTGAGCAATTCGTTGTGCCGATAACTTCCGTCGCGATCATCACCGTAGCGAACGATCACCAGTTTTTCGCTGGGAATCACATACATCGCCTGGCCCCAATGGCCCAGCGCAGCAAAGGTGTCGACGGGCGCATCGGGCCAGGGTTGTGCCGCACCGTCCACCGCGCGATTGAGCCACCAATGGCCGCCGGGAACCGCTTCATCCTGGTTGGCTTGGTAGTGGGCGAACGGTTCACGACTGAAGTCGACCCAGTCCTTGGGCAGCAGTTGCCGCTCGCGCCAGCGACCGTCGCGCGCCATCAACAGGCCGACGCGCGCCAGGTCCCGGGCGGTGAGGTAGGTATAGGACGATGCGACAAACGTCCCCGTGGCATCCGCTTCCCAAACCGCGCCGCGAATCCCCAAGGGTTCGAACAGCGCGGTCCACGGATAATCCGGATAACGGGCGGGACCGACGATGTTTTTCAACGCAGCGGAAAGCAGGTTGCTGTCGCCACTGGAGTAGCGGAAGGCCTGACCGGGTCTGGCGTACGCGTCGTGGTCGGCGGTAAACGCGGCCATGTCGCGATGACCTCGGGTGTAGAGCATGGCCACCACCGAGGACTTCAACGGTGCGTACTCATAGTCTTCCTGCCAATCCAGGCCCGAGGCCCAGTGCAGCAAGTCGGCCATGGTCATGGCGGGGTGTTTTTCCAGCGGCGGATAGAACTGCACCACCGGGTCCTGCAAGTTGAACAGGCCTTCGCCATAGGCTACGCCGAGCACCGTGGCCATCAGGCTTTTGCTGATCGACCAGGTCAGGTGCGGGGTGTCGGCGCGGGTCGGGTCGGCGTAGCGCTCGTAGACAAGTTGGCCGTCATGGATCACCAGCAAGGCATCGGTGCGGATGCCCTCGCGGGTGGTGTCGTTGCGGGGTGGGAAAGCGTAGTTCTCCAGTGCTTGAAGGGCTGGGCCGGTGACTGTCGGGCCAGTTGGCCACTGCTCGGCCGGCCAGTTTTCGGCCTGGGCCGTGAGGCTGAGCAGCAGGATGAACGTCAGGGACAAGCCTTTGAACATGGAGGGACGCTCGGAGGATGAACCTGCTGAGCCTAGTCGAGGTTGATGACAGTTTTGGGAGGCCCGTCACCCCAACGAAGATCCCGCCAACGCCTTGGCCAACCGCTTGCCCCGCGCCCCTGCCGCCAGATCCATCACGGCCTGATCGCGTTGCCACATCGCCGCCCATTGCGGCGGGCCATCGGCCAAGGCCTGATTCACTTCAGCCTTGAGTCCATCGAACTGCGCAAACAACCCGCCCAGCAACACATGCCCGGCCGGATTGTTCGGCGCCTGGCGGCTGACTTCCGCGCACCCGGCCAGCAAACGCAGTTGCAAGGTGTGCGGCCAGTCGTTGTCCTGGCCAATGCCGAACAGCCACGCCGTCATCGCGCTCAGCACATAAATGTCTTCCAGGGTGCGGAACGGTTTGACGTAAGCATCCCAGCCATCCCCCGCCAGCAATTCGCACAGTGCGTTGTCGAGAAACAACCGGCCGTGGCCGATGTCCGGCATCAGCGGCATCGGTGCGAGTTTTTCCAGACGCACGCCCGGTTCGCCGGGGTAAACCACCGCCAGACTCAGGCGCGGGTCGCTGCCTGGCTCTTCACTGCGAGCGGCCACCAGCAGCCAGTCGGCGGCATCGCCCGCTGTGACGAAATCCTTGCGCCCACTCAAGCGCAAATCGCGCAGCCGGGTCTGCATGTCCGCCACCCGCAAGCTGCGCTGTTCGGTTGCGCACAACGCACCGAGGCTCAGCGGCGCGCTCGGCCAGAGCATCCGCAGCGCCGCTTGATACCCCACCAGAAACGCCAACCCCGGTGTCGCCATCAGCCGTCCGCCGGCTACCGCCAGTTCGAACGGCGTGACCGTGCCCAACCGGTGCAGCAAGGTCGCAAAGCCTTCGCCAAGGTCTGGGTCGGCGGGCAAGCGATCGCTGCGGTTCAACAGGGTTTGCCAGGGCATAAGAGGCTCCTTGTGGGCTGTCATATAAGCATCACCAAAGCTTCATGGCGATGACACCGGGGCTACATAGCCTGACTTTGCACAACACGGCTGCATAAAGAAAGTCGATCGGCTGCAACCCAAGACGGGTGGCCAGCCCGTACGGAGATTCGCAATGACTCAGATCGCCCGCATCAGCGACACCGGCAATGAACGCCGCCTGCAAGCCGAACGCCTGGTGGGCGCCGAGGCGTTGCAGGAAGCCCAGGCCTTGCGCTTCAACGTGTTCAGCGGCGAATTCAACGCCAGGCTGAAAGGCGCGGAGCTGGGTCTGGACATGGATGACTATGATGTTCACTGCGCCCACATCGGCGTGCGTGACTTGAACACCGGGCGCTTGGTGGCGACCACTCGTTTGCTCGACCACACGGCCGCCAGCAGCCTGGGCAAGTTCTACAGCGAAGAAGAATTCAGCCTGCATGGCCTGATCCATCTGAAAGGCCCGATCCTGGAAATCGGTCGCACCTGCGTCGACCCGGCCTACCGCAACGGCGGCACCATCGCCGTGCTTTGGGGTGAACTGGCCGAAGTGCTGAACCAGGGCGGCTACAGCTATCTGATGGGTTGCGCGAGCATTCCGATGCAGGACGGCGGCATCCAGGCCCACGCAATCATGCAACGCCTGCGCGAACGTTACCTGTGCACCGAACACCTGCGGGCCGAGCCGAAGAAGCCATTGCCGACGCTGGACATTCCATCGAACGTCATCGCCGAAATGCCGCCGCTGCTCAAGGCCTACATGCGCCTGGGCGCAAAGATCTGCGGCGAGCCGTGCTGGGACGAGGACTTCCAGGTGGCCGACGTGTTCATCCTGCTCAAGCGCGACGAGCTCTGCCCGCGTTACGCCAAGCACTTCAAGGCGGCGGTGTAATGAGCCGCTTGCGGGTGTACGCGCGAATTGCGCGAGTGCTGATGGTGGTGGCGCTGGGTTTGAGCATGGCCAGTGTGTTCGGCGCGTTCGAACGACTGGGGATTGCCCATTCGATGGTCCGTCGCCAGCGCTGGTCGCGGTTTTTCATGGCGCGGCTGAGCAATGCCCTGCCCTTTCATGTCACCGTCCATGGTCAATTGCCGAAGGCGCCGATGCTCTGGGTCAGCAATCACGTGTCCTGGACCGACATTCCTCTGCTGGGCATGCTCACGCCGCTGTCGTTCCTGTCCAAGGCCGAGGTGCGCACCTGGCCGGTGGCTGGCTGGCTGGCGGCCAAGGCAGGCAGCCTGTTCATTCGCCGTGGTTCAGGCGACAGTCAATTGATCCGCAAACAGATGACTCGCCATCTGGAACAGGAACACCCGCTGCTGATGTTCCCGGAAGGCACCACCACCGATGGGCGTTCGCTGCGCACGTTTCATGGTCGTTTGCTGTCCGCGGCGATCGATTCCGAAGTGGCGCTGCAACCGGTGGCGATTCGTTATCTGCGCAACGGCGAGCTGGATACCCTGGCACCGTTCATTGGCGATGATGATTTGCTGTCGCACCTGATGCGCTTGTTCGCCAATGATCGGGGTGAGGTGGAGATTCATCTGCTCAAGCCGATCGAGTGCCAGGACCGGGAACGCGCGGCGCTGGCGTTCGAGGCACAGCAGGCGGTGCAGAAGGCGTTGTTTGGTGAAGTCGCGAAACCTGCCGAGCCGCGGCGTACCGGCGAGCTGATCGCTGCCTGATTTTGCGTTTGTAGGAGCGAGGCTTGCCCGCGAAGCTTTTGGCGCCCTCGAGGGCCTCTTCGCGGGCAAGTCGGATCGCCGCACCGCTCGCTCCTACAAAGAAGGATTGGTGTCAGCGGTTTTGTGCGAAGTCTTGAAGCTGCGGATAGAACAACCGGAAATCCTCGCTCAACGGTTCATACAACCGCCGCAATTCCTGCATCGCTGCGGCCAGTTCCTCGGGCCGCGTCAGTCTCCGTGAAATCCCCCGCAGCACCTGCTCAAGCACTTCGAATTCCTGATAAGCCCCCAACCAGTCATTGGCCACCATGTGCGGCGCAATCTTCGCCAGGCGCTCCGGCAACTGCGGCTCGGCCAGCAGCACCCGGTAAACATCCGAGGTGAATTGCCCCAGCGGACGGTCGGCGTACAGCGCCCAGTCCCGCGCCAGGCAGTGGTCGAAAAACACATCGAGCACGATCCCGGCATAACGCCGGCGCGTCATGGAAAACCGTGACAACGAGACATCCACCAACGGATGACGGTCGGTGAAGACATCAATGCTGCGATGCAACTGGATGGCCGCTTCGATCTCCGGATCGAACTGCCCTTGCAGACGTCCCTTGACGAAATCGCCATACAGACTGCCGAGCATTTGACCGGGGCGCTGGCCACCGAGGTGCAGATGTGCGAGATAGTTCATGGGCGCAGCTTAGCACTGCCCATACTTGTCGTTACAAACATCATATCGTTATAACCCGATATACCGATTTACGCAGTTATCAGAGCAAAATCATATTGGTATATCGCGAAATACCGATTTAAAGTTCGCCTCATCGCGATATAGCGTTTTATTCATCACGAGCCCAAACACATGACCATCGACCTCGACGAAATAATAAAAGCGCTGGCACACCCAGTACGCCGAGACATCCTCATCTGGCTGAAAGACCCCAAGGTCCAGTTCCCGGAACAGATCCACAACCATGAGTACGGCATTTGCGCCGGACAGATCGATCAACGCTGCGGCCTGTCGCAGTCGACCGTCTCCGCCCACCTGGCGACATTGCAACGGGCGGGACTGATCAGCAGCCAGAAAGCCGGTCAATGGCACTTCTTCAAACGCAACGAGGACGTGATTCAGGCGTTCCTCGACGCCATCGTCAAAGAGCTCAGCGCTCCGACAAGGAACTGATAATGCCCCTCTCGCTACTCATTCTGGCCTTGAGCGCCTTCGCCATCGGCACCACCGAGTTCGTCATCATGGGCTTGCTGCCCGATGTGGCGGCGGACCTCGGCGTGTCGATCCCCGGCGCCGGCTGGCTGGTGACCGGTTACGCCCTGGGCGTGGCCATCGGTGCGCCGTTCATGGCACTGGCCACCGCCAGGCTGCCGCGCAAGGCCGCATTGGTAGCGTTGATGGGGATTTTCATCATCGGCAACCTGCTCTGCGCCCTGGCCAGCGACTACAACGTCCTGATGTTTGCCCGAGTGGTCACGGCCCTGTGCCACGGCGCTTTCTTCGGCATCGGTTCGGTAGTGGCGGCAGGTCTGGTACCGGCCAACAAACGTGCGTCGGCCGTAGCCCTGATGTTCACCGGCCTGACCCTGGCCAACGTACTCGGCGTACCACTGGGCACCGCGCTCGGTCAGGAAGCCGGCTGGCGTTCGACCTTCTGGGCGGTGACCGTGATTGGTGTGATTGCGATGATCGGCCTGATCCGCTTCCTGCCAGCCAAGCGCGATGAAGAAAAACTCGACATGCGCGCCGAACTGCGCGCCCTCAAGGGTGCCGGTATCTGGTTGTCGTTGAGCATGACCGCCCTGTTCGCCGCGTCGGTCTTCACCTTGTTCACTTATGTCGCCCCCCTGCTGGGCGAAGTCACCGGTGTTTCCCCGCGTGGCGTGACCTGGACCCTGGTGCTCATCGGCCTGGGCCTGACAGTCGGCAACATCATCGGCGGCAAGCTGGCTGACAAAGGCATGGCGGCGACGCTGATCGGCGTGTTCATCACCATGGCGGTGGTCTCCACCGTGCTGACCTGGACCAGCGTGGCCCTGATCCCGACCGAAATCACCCTGTTCCTCTGGGCCACCGCGTGCTTTGCCGCCGTGCCGGCACTGCAAGTCAACGTGGTGACCTTCGGCAAGGCTGCACCAAACCTGGTGTCGACCCTGAACATCGGCGCCTTCAACGTCGGCAACGCACTCGGTGCCTGGGTCGGCGGCAGCGTCATCGCGCATGGCTTCGGCCTGACCCGCGTGCCACTCGCGGCAGCCGCGCTGGCAGTGCTCGCCCTGCTGGTGACCCTGATTACTTTCCGTCAGAGCGGCGATGCCGAGCTGGCTCCTGCTACCAACTGATTAACTAATCACTCACGAGGGTTGTATTCATGACGACTATTTTCGATCCGATCAAACTGGGCGACCTCGAGTTGGCCAACCGCATCATCATGGCACCGCTGACCCGCTGCCGCGCCGACGAAGGCCGTGTGCCGAACGCGTTGATGGCCGAGTATTACGTGCAGCGCGCCTCTGCCGGCCTGATCCTCAGCGAGGCCACGTCGGTCACGCCGATGGGCGTCGGTTACCCGGACACGCCCGGTATCTGGTCCAACGACCAGGTACGCGGCTGGAGCAACGTGACCAAAGCGATCCACGGCGCGGGCGGCAAAATCTTCCTGCAACTGTGGCACGTGGGTCGGGTTTCCCACCCTTCGTACCTGAACGGCGAAGCGCCGGTCGCACCGAGTGCCATCCAGCCTAAAGGCCATGTCAGCCTGGTTCGTCCATTGGCCGACTACCCAACCCCGCGCGCCCTGGAAACCGCTGAAATCGCCGACATCGTCGACGCTTATCGCGTGGGTGCCGAGAATGCCAAGGCCGCCGGTTTCGACGGCGTGGAAATCCACGGCGCCAACGGTTACTTGCTCGACCAGTTCCTGCAAAGCAGCACCAACCAGCGCACCGACAACTATGGCGGCTCCCTGGAAAACCGCGCGCGCCTGTTGCTGGAAGTGACTGACGCTGCGATCGAAGTCTGGGGCGCCGGCCGCGTTGGCGTGCACCTGGCACCGCGCGCCGATTCCCATGACATGGGCGACGACAACCTGTCCGAGACCTTCACCTACGTCGCTCGCGAACTGGGCAAACGCGGCATCGCGTTCATCTGCTCGCGCGAAAAAGAAGGCGCCGACAGCCTCGGCCCACAACTGAAAGAAGCCTTCGGCGGCCCGTACATCGCCAACGAACGCTTCACCAAGGACAGCGCCAACGAGTGGTTGGCCAGCGGCAAGGCCGACGCGGTGGCTTTCGGCGTACCGTTTATCGCCAACCCGGACCTGCCGGCGCGCTTGAAGGCCGATGCGCCGTTGAACGAGCCGCGTCCGGAACTGTTCTACGGCAAGGGCCCGGTTGGTTATATCGACTACCCGGCGCTGTAAGCCTCGACCGTTGAAATGCAAAAGCCCCGACTCGAAAGAGCCGGGGCTTTTGCGTATGGAAGATCTTTTCAGTGGTTGCGCTACCCCTTGTAGCCCGGGGTGTTCACATTCACTCACACACTCGACACAAAATCCCTACAAAATACGTAGCTCGCTACCTATCAACCTGGCGAACGTACGTATATAAAAGCACCCGATTACATAAAGGCGAGCGAAGCAGGGATATTTCCCGCGTCATGCCTTGACATAAGTGGATCCAATTACGCATTTTGTTTCATTTGCGCAAGCTGGGACTCAAGCGCAGCATATCCAAACCTGTGTCGACCCAACGCTCGGCTTCGGTGTGCAGTTGAAAACTGTCGGGAGCCAACAGCCACTGATACAGGATGCCATCGATGTACGCATGCAGGCTGATGGCTGCGCGGGCTGTGTCGAGGTCTTCCGGCAATTGCCCGCGATTCATCGCATTACTCAGGGCCAGCGCGATTCGCACATTGCAATCGAGGCTGACCGTTCGGCGCTGCTGGCGCAGGTCGCACATTTCATCGGTGAATTCGCACTTATGAAACAGAATCTCGTTGATGCGTCGGGTTTTCGGGTCCAGTGCAACTTGATGAAACAAATGAATCAGCAACTTGCGCATGCAGCCCAGCGGGTCGAGTTCGTCTTCGCTTTCACTGGCCTTGGCCATTTCATCCAGCGGCTCATGCAGGGTATCGAGCATCGCCTGCAGCAGATCCGCCTTGTTACTGAAATGCCAGTAGATAGCCCCGCGAGTCACCCCGGCCAGGGTAGCGATATCCGCCAGCGTCGTGCGTGCCACGCCCCGCTCGAAAAAGGCTTTTCCTGCCGCTTCGAGTATCTGGCTTCGGGTTTCTTGAGCTTCCTCTTTGGTGCGACGGACCATGGCAGTAAAACCTCAATCAGGGTGCCTCAGCGATGTCTGAACATCCACTGAATAGAAGTGGGGCGAGTGCTTTCGGGCTTCGTCCCAGGCCTACAATTCAAATCTTTGGACGGCTTTTGTAACGGTGTGGGTACGCCGCCAAGGTATTTACAAACAAGCATGAATGTAAGTATATTCATTAGCAAGCTACTTATCCACCCGGTAAAATTTTTTAACCTTCCACCTTTCTTGTGCGCAACTTGCGCGCCTGACCCGAGGATCTTCATGCAATTCAAGCCAGCTGTTACCGCTCTGGTTACTGCCCTCGCCCTGGCATCGCTGCTCAGTGGATGTAAAAAGGAAGAGGCGGCACCTGCCGCACCCACCCCTCAGGTCGGCGTCGTAACCCTGCAACCACAAGCCTTTACCCTGACGTCTGAACTTCCGGGGCGCACCAGTGCGTTCCGCATTGCCGAAGTTCGCCCACAGGTCAACGGCATCATTCTCAAACGACTGTTCAAGGAAGGCGGCGACGTCAAGGCTGGTCAGCAGCTGTATCAGATCGACCCGTCAGTCTATGACGCGACCCTGAAAAGCGCCGAAGCCAACCTGCGTTCGACCAAGTCGATCTCCGACCGCTACAAGCAACTGGTCGACGAACAGGCCGTCAGCCGTCAGGAATACGACACGGCACTGGCCAACCGCCTGCAATCGGAAGCGTCCCTGCAGACCGCCCAGATCAACGTGCGCTACACCAAGGTCTACGCCCCGATCTCCGGTCGCATCGGCCGTTCGTCGGTGACGGAAGGCGCACTGGTCAGCAGCGGCCAGACCGACGCCATGGCTGTCATCCAGCAACTGGACCCGATCTACGTCGACGTGACCCAGTCCTCGGTGGAGCTGCTTGAGCTGCGCCGCGAACTGGAAAGCGGTCGCCTGCAAAAAGCCGGCGACAATGCCGCCGCGGTCAAGCTGACCCTGGAAGACGGCAGCCAGTACGCCGTGGAGGGCAAGCTCGAGTTCTCTGAAGTCTCGGTAGACCAGACCACTGGTTCCGTGACCCTGCGCGCGGTGTTCCCGAACCCTGATCACACCCTGCTGCCAGGCATGTTCGTTCACGCTCAGTTGCAATCCGGCGTGAACAGCGCGGCGATTCTGGCTCCGCAACAAGGCGTGACCCGCGACCTCAAAGGCACCCCGACCGCGCTGGTCGTGGGTCCCGACAACAAGGTCGAGCTGCGTCAGCTCAAGGCCAGCCGCACTGTCGGTAACCAATGGCTGATTGAAGACGGCCTGAAGGCTGGCGATCGCCTGATCACCGAAGGGCTGCAATTCGTCAGACCTGGGGTTGAAGTCAAGGCCACTGAAGCAACCAACGTTGGCGCAAAAAAGAGCCCGATCCCCGCACAGGCAGCTAATACCGCTGTCGGCGGCAAAGGGGAGTAAACCATGTCGAAATTTTTTATCGACCGTCCGATTTTCGCTTGGGTAATTGCCCTGGTGATCATGCTGGTCGGGGCTTTATCGATCCTCAAACTGCCGATCAACCAATACCCGAGCATTGCGCCTCCGGCCATTGCGATCTCTGTGACTTACCCGGGCGCGTCTGCACAAACCGTGCAAGACACCGTGGTGCAGGTGATCGAGCAACAGCTCAACGGTATCGACAACCTGCGTTATGTCTCATCGGAAAGTAACTCTGACGGCAGCATGACCATTACCGCGACCTTCGAGCAGGGCACCAGCTCCGATACCGCGCAGGTTCAGGTCCAGAACAAACTGAACCTGGCCACCCCGCTGCTGCCGCAAGAAGTGCAGCAGCAGGGCATCCGCGTGACCAAGTCGGTGAAAAACTTCCTGATGGTCATCGGCGTGGTGTCGCGTGACGGCAGCATGACCAAGGACGATCTGTCCAACTACATCGTGTCGAACATGCAGGACCCGATCTCGCGGACCGCCGGTGTCGGTGACTTCCAGGTCTTCGGTGCCCAGTACGCGATGCGGATCTGGCTCGACCCGGCCAAGTTGAACAACTTCAACCTGACCCCGGTGGACGTGAAAACCGCCATCGCGGCGCAGAACGTCCAGGTCTCGTCCGGTCAACTCGGTGGCTTGCCTGCCCTGCCCGGCCAGCAACTGAACGCTACGATCATCGGCAAGACCCGCCTGCAGACCGCCGAGCAGTTCAAGGAAATCCTGCTCAAGGTCAACAAGGACGGCTCGCAGGTTCGCCTCAAAGACGTCGCCGAAGTAGGCCTGGGTGGCGAGAACTACAGCGTCAGCGCTCAGTTCAACGGCAGCCCGGCTTCCGGTCTGGCGGTGAAACTGGCCAACGGCGCCAACGCCCTCGATACCGCCAAGGCCCTGCGCAAAACCATCAACGACCTGAAACCGTTCTTCCCCGAAGGGATGGAAGTGGTGTTCCCGTACGACACCACCCCGGTGGTGACCGAGTCGATCAAGGGTGTGGTTGAAACCCTGGTCGAAGCGATCGTGCTGGTGTTCCTGGTGATGTTCCTGTTCCTGCAAAACTTCCGCGCCACCGTCATCACCACGATGACCGTGCCGGTGGTATTGCTGGGTACATTCGGGATCCTCGCGGCATTCGGTTTCAGCATCAACACCCTGACCATGTTCGGTATGGTGCTGGCCATCGGCTTGCTGGTGGACGATGCCATCGTCGTGGTGGAAAACGTCGAACGGGTCATGAGCGAAGAAGGCCTGTCACCCAAGGAGGCCACCAAGAAATCCATGGGGCAGATCCAGGGTGCCCTGGTCGGTATTGCCCTGGTGCTGTCGGCGGTACTGCTGCCGATGGCGTTCTTCAGTGGCTCCACCGGTGTGATCTACAAGCAGTTCTCGATCACCATCGTTTCGGCCATGGCCTTGTCGGTGATGGTTGCATTGATCTTCACCCCGGCGCTCTGCGCCACCATGCTCAAGGCGATTCCGAAAGGCGAGCACGGCACGCCGAAACGCGGCTTCTTCGGCTGGTTCAACCGCAACTTCGACCGTGGCGTCAAAAGCTACGAGCGCGGCGTCGGCAACATGCTCGCGTACAAGGCTCCGTACCTGCTGGCGTACCTGATCATCCTGGTCGGCATGATCTGGCTGTTCACCCGCATTCCAACGGCGTTCCTGCCGGAAGAGGACCAGGGCGTACTGTTTGCCCAGGTGCAAACCCCGGCCGGTTCCAGCTCCCAGCGCACGCAAGTGGTCGTGGATGAAATGCGCGAGTTCCTGCTGCGTCCGAGCAAGGATGGCGGCGAAGGCGATGCGGTGGCCTCGGTGTTTACCGTGACCGGCTTCAACTTCGCCGGCCGTGGCCAGAGTTCGGGCATGGCGTTCATCATGCTCAAACCGTGGGACGAACGTAACGCCGACAACAGCGTGTTCAAACTGGCGGCCCGTGCCCAACAGCACTTCTTTACCTTCCGCGACGCCATGGTGTTTGCCTTTGCGCCACCAGCGGTACTGGAACTGGGTAACGCCACCGGTTTCGACGTGTTCCTTCAGGACCGCGCCGGTATCGGTCACAACAAGCTGATGGAAGCCCGTAACCAGTTCCTCGGCATGGCGGCGCAAAGCAAGGTCCTGTCGCAAGTCCGTCCGAACGGTCTGAACGACGAGCCGCAATACCAGCTGGAAATCGACGATGAGAAGGCCAGCGCCCTGGGCGTGACCCTCACCGACATCAACAACACCCTGTCGATTGCCCTGGGCAGTAGCTATGTGAATGACTTCATCGACCGCGGTCGTGTGAAGAAGGTTTACGTGCAAGGCCTGCCCGGCGCTCGCATGAGCCCTGAAGACCTGAAGAAGTGGTACGTGCGCAACAGCGCCGGCACCATGGTTCCGTTCTCGGCGTTCGCCAAGGGTCAGTGGATCTACGGTTCGCCGAAACTGGCCCGTTACAACGGCGTGGAAGCGATGGAAATCCTCGGTGCCCCGGCGCCCGGCTATTCCACCGGTGAAGCCATGGCCGAAGTCGAAGCCCTGGCCAAGAAACTGCCGGCAGGTGTCGGTATTTCCTGGACCGGTCTGTCGTACGAGGAACGTCTGTCCGGCTCGCAAGCGCCAGCGCTGTACGCCTTGTCGCTGCTGATGGTGTTCCTGTGTCTGGCGGCGTTGTATGAAAGCTGGTCGATCCCGATCGCGGTCATGTTGGTCGTGCCGCTGGGGATCATCGGTGCGCTGATGGCGACCAGCCTGCGCGGCCTGTCCAACGACGTGTATTTCCAGGTGGGGCTGTTGACCACCATCGGTCTGGCGGCGAAAAACGCCATTCTTATCGTCGAGTTCGCCAAGGAACTACATGAGCAAGGGCGTAGCCTGCGCGATGCAGCGATCGAAGCCTGCCGGATGCGTCTGCGACCGATCATCATGACCTCGCTCGCATTCGTGCTCGGCGTGGTACCGCTGGCCATTTCCACGGGCGCAGGTTCGGGTAGCCAACATGCGATCGGTACCGGGGTGATTGGCGGTATGCTCACGGCAACGATCCTGGCGATCTTCTGGGTTCCATTATTCTTCGTCACCGTGTCGTCCATGGGCCAGCGCAAAGTCGCCGACCAGGATGACGCCATTGAAACTTCTCAAGAGGCTGGCTAATGAGCAAGTCGCTACTCTCCCTGGCAGTCACCGCTTTCGTGCTGAGTGGCTGCTCGCTGATACCCGATTATCAGCGGCCTGAAGCACCGGTGGCGGGCCAATACCCGCAAGGCCCGGCGTATTCGCCGGCCCAGGCGCCCAACCAGACCGCCGCTGAACAGGGCTGGAAGCAGTTTTTCCACGACCCAGCGCTGCAACAGGTGATTCAGACCGCGCTGGAGAACAACCGTGACCTGCGCGTCGCGGCGCTGAACATCGACGCTTATGCGGCTCAATACCGCATCCAGCGCGCCGACCTGTTCCCGGCGGTTTCGGCCACCGGCAGCGGCAGTCGTCAGCGGATTCCGGCACGGTCCTCGCAGTCCGGTAATGCGGCCATCAGCAGCTCCTACTCGGCCACCGTCGGCATCAGCGCCTATGAACTCGACCTGTTCGGTCGGGTGCGCAGCCTGAGCGAAGAGGCCCTGCAGAAGTACTTCGCCACTGAAGAAGCACGGCGCAGCACGCAGATCAGTCTGGTGGCCAGCGTGGCCAATGCCTATCTGACCTGGCAGGCCGACAAGGAACTGCTGAAACTGACCCAGGAAACCCTCGGTGCCTTCGAGGAGAGCTACAAGCTCACCTCGCGCAGCAACGAAGTGGGCGTAGCCTCGGCGCTGGATCTGGCCCAGTCACGTACCTCGGTGGAAAACGCCCGTGCGCAACAGGCCAAATACACCCGTCAGGTCGCCCAGGATGAAAACAGCCTGGTGCTGCTGCTCGGCACCGGTATCCCGGGCAATCTGCAAGCAGCCAAGCCACTGTCGGACGACCTGCTGAGCGACGTGCCGGCCGGCCTGCCGTCGGACTTGCTGCAACGTCGTCCGGACATCCTCCAGGCCGAATACAACCTCAAGGCTGCCAACGCCAACATCGGCGCGGCACGGGCGGCGTTCTTCCCGAGCATCAGCCTGACCGCCAATGCCGGCTCCCTGAGCCCGGACCTGTCCGGTCTGTTCAAGGGTGGTTCGGGCACCTGGTTGTTCCAGCCGCAAATCAACCTGCCGATCTTCAACGCCGGCAGCCTGCGTGCCAGCCTGGATTACTCCAAAATCCAGAAAGACATCAGCGTGGCGAACTACGAGAAGTCCATTCAAACGGCCTTCCAGGAAGTCGCCGATGGCCTGGCCGCACGCCAGACCTACACCGAGCAGTTGCAGGCTCAGCGTGATTTCGTCAGCGCCAACCAGGACTACTACCGTCTGGCCGAGCGTCGTTATCGCATCGGGGTCGACAGCAACCTGACCTTCCTCGACGCCCAGCGCCAGCTGTTCAGTGCCCAACAGGCGCTGATCACCGACCGCCTGGCGCAGCTAACCAGCGCGGTCAACCTGTACAAGGCGTTGGGCGGTGGCTGGAATGAACAGACGGCGAAGAACGAGCCGTTGAAAGAAGAAGCGCCGAAGATGAAGTTGTTCTGATAGCGCCGTAAACACGAAGCCCACCACTTGGTGGGCTTTTTGTTGGCCGTGAATAAACCAGCCTGTTCACTTCACACCCCAACGCCATTGACCAGAAACACCGGTTCTTCCAGATAATCGAGCCCCAAGCGGTTTTCGAACATTTCGTCGCGTAACGCTGCGGTAGTGAAACTGCCCAGGTCCAGGGCGGTGGCCAGCAGGGAAAAGGTCTGACTCAGATGCCCGGCATCCATCAGCGCCACCCGCAGTGCGCGGCTGAATTCGTATTTCCAGGCCATCCGCTCGACCCGCGCCGTGGAAACGAACACCGCTGCCGCATCCTCGATCCAAGTCTGACCGCCACAGGCCTCGCTGATCCAGGCCCGTGGATCTTCCAGGGAAAGCAGCTCCAGCCCGTGGCGACGTACCGAATAGTGGTAAAGACCCCGTTCGAAACCTTGCACATTCATCAGCACCGCATACACCTCGGTGCCCTGCAGCGAACCGCCGGCTGGCGAGGTCTTCTTCAGGAAGTAGTCGCCCATGCGGTTGCGCTGCACGACGGTCGCGCCCCAGGTGTAGTAGAGCAACAGAGACAGTTGTTCCGAACTCAACGGCTGATCACTGAAGGTTCGCGACGTGCGGCGATTGCACAGCGAGTCCAGCAGCGTCGGCTGAGCGATCGCGCAGGCAGGCAACAGCGGGTTTTCCAGGGCAATGAACGGATGGGACCAATAGTCCTTGAACGCCGACGGCTGAGGTTGCGCCGAGGCCTTTTGCTCCAGCTCCGTTTCCAGCTCGGCGACGCTGATGTAGGGCGTGTGCGAGCCGGTCCGGGTACTCAGGTAAAACTCCAGCGCTGCATCCCAGCGGGTCCAAAGGTTGAGCGGATGTTTATCTTCCTCGGACGAGGCGCTGTCCGATTGATTGGCGACGGGCAGCAAAACACCGTGGCTGACCAGCGCCCTCAGGAATGCCAGGTTGTCTTCCTGTGCCGGACTCTGCAAAACCCCCGGCAGCAACAAAGCGCTCTCCAGCGTCTGCGGGCTCAGGAAGTGGCGCAGTAACGGCAGCAACGTCACGTCAAACTCCAGGCTCAGGTCCTGCTGCCGGTCCCGGATAAAAAACGACGCCGAGCCAACGCTAAGCCAGGTGCTTTCCCTGAGTTTCAGTAGGGTCTGCGCCCCCTCCGACGCTGTCTGTTTATCGCCCTGTTGATCAAGCCCCTGCCAGAACAGGGCCTTGGGCCTCAAGGATTTGATGGCCTTGATCAAGGTCAACAGTTCCTCGTCATCGGTTTTGCGCGAAATATCCCACTCCAGGGTGATCGCTTTCACCGGGGATGACCTAAACAATTCACGCAAAATGTCCCAATCCCGCCGCGGATGGCCGGTATGAATCTCAATCAGCCGGTCCAGCGGCAACGAACGCAAATAGTCGTTCAGGTCGTAACCCTGGGTTCTGACGGTCGTGATCGCGCTGTCGAGGTCCAGCAGAAAGCCCGTACCGCTGCGCTCCACCACACTGGAGATGAACTCGCCTTCAGACTGTTCTTGTGCGCCCGGCAATGAAAACAACCGCGGTGCGTTTTCCAGTACCAGCAGCGTTGCCGTGAGCTCACGCAATTCGATGGCATTGGCCACCACCGTGTCCGCCACCTCCTGGGCCAGGGTCGGCAAAATGAAGTGCTGCGTGTCGCCACCGTGGAAACGCGACCAGGAAATATGCTCGGCCAGCCACGGCGAGCGGGTTTTGTCGCACAGTCGCCGCGTCATGTGCAGAAACTCGCGATCCATCGCGATGCCCACGCTGCCCAGGGACAAACTGGACGAATGCAGCAGGCTCGGTACTCGAGCGCTGACGTCAAGTAAACGAGGCTGCAAAATGCAATGGGTCGGCTGAAACTCGACGTAATCGAAATGCGGCAGGCCTTCAGCGAGAATTCGCTCGACAGTCGGGTCGAGTCCTTCCTCCGACCGGTCATCCTGTGCCCTGTGCCGTGGCAAATGGTATTCCAGCCCTACTCCGGCCTCGGGATAGGACGAGGCATCAAACATCCCCATATGAGCCTCCCCGGTTTCAGGCGGTCAGACCCAGCAAGCGTTGTTGCTCAGTATCAGTCCCCGATATCGCCAACAGCCCGGCATATTGGTTTTCCAGTGCCCTGACCTCTTTGGCGAGGTTTTCCAGAAGTTGACGTCCTTGTGGGGTGAATTCATTGCTGGCCTCGAAATCCGGCAATGCCTTGATCAAGCCTCGCAGAATGTACAAAAGACGGTTTTGCGCCCGTTGCAGCTCTTCGGTCGAACGCGAACGAACCCGCCCCAGGTATTTGACCAACGCGATGTACACGTAAAACGCATGGAAGTAGCCATAAAAGTCACGTTTCTGTCCCGACCACGGCAAGGTGTACAACGGCTCCCGCGAGGTCTCTTCCTTAACGACCGGGCACGCCTCGACAATGTGATAGAGCAACTGATGAGTGGCCTCATGCACCAGGGACTCTTCCAGATCGAGTATCGAATCATCCCGGCTCGACAACAGGATGATTCCGGTGAAGCGGGAAGCCGAACAGCTTCGAAATGAACCGTCGGGTAAATAAAAAATCGACTTGACCAGTTTTTTGATTTGCTCGCGGCAGGCGGGCCAAGTGTGCTCTATGCGCAACAGGGCAATATTCACCACGTCGCAAAAAAACCGTACGGAGTAACCGCTACGCTCCAACTGTTTGCGAACGGCTTCATCTTCCGGAAATTCATAACTGGGCGGCATCACTATCGCTACCAGCGGATCGACATCGAACCGATGCACGGGGGGGCAATAATGATTCACGCGGGAACTGTCAGATGCTTTCACGCGCACTAACATCTGTGGAAATTCGAACAGCATTTTTTCCAGCTCACTCCTGTCCTCTGTCTTTTTCGTAATGACCAGATTGGCATAATGAGCCGTCAGCACATTCCACACTTGAAACACCGGATCATTAATAATCAAGCGCTGTTCACGGGTCGGAGGGACGATAAGATTAAATGCCTGCTCAAAAAATTCTGCCAGATGCGGGGCATTGGGAAACAATTGAAAAAGTTCGGTGTACAGCGCAACAAAGCTGGTGTATCGATTTCGACTGACACGCTCCAGCAAGACGTCAAATCGCGAAGGCTCCGAATCCGCAAAGAAAGTCGTGCCCTGAAATAAATCCTCGACCGAGAGCTCACGTTGACCACTGTTACCGATGTCCATTTCTCAACCTTCCCTTAGGTTGGCGGCAACGGCTTTGCCATTGTCAGACTGGCAATGCCATAACCCAGTTGTTCATAAAGACGACGCGCCGCATCGTTGCGACCAAAGACATGCAACCGCACTTCCCTGCATCCCGCCTGGCTCGCCCATGACTCCAGGGCCAGCAGCGATTGTTTTGCATAACCCTGGCGACGCTCGCCGAGGTCAATGTAAATATCCAGAATGAAGGCGATCCGACCGGCGCCCGCGTGTCGTTCGGCAACCCATAATTCACCGATGCGCCGCGCTTGATCCTGGATCACCCAGAGTTGATTCTTTTCAGTCAGTCGCCCTTGCGGCAACAATTGCTCGAAGACGCTTCGTGCCCTTTGCGACGCCTCCTCCTGGCCCCACTCGCCGGCGGCGACCATCCCGTCGCCATATTCAGCAAGGGCTCTTTCGGCGAACGTCACAAAGTCCGCGTCATTCATTGGAGCCAAGGTGACAGACATGAGTCATTCACTCCGTGCCCGAGCGCTTCAGGTCATGAGTCTGACAAGGCCATTCGGCGTACCACCGTAAAAGCCCACCTTTCATGGCACGCCAAATGGCATCACCCACCGTTAATCCATGCGCGCTTGTTGCTGCTGGTTCTGTGTATCAAATACCGCGCGTATCCCCAGGTTGTTCCGGATACTGGAGGAAGCTGCCGTCAGTTTTGCAGCATCAATACCTTTAACCGCAGCGATCTCGTCAGTACTTAAATGCACGCCAATATTTTTAGCCGCCCCTGCCGGATCACTGTGTAAGGCGCTGGCAAATTTTTCGTCCAGCACGGCCCGTCCCAGAACCGAGGCCAAACGTTCCTGGTTGACTTTATTACCCATGGTACTTCTCCTTGTTATTTCGGCATGACGAAAAACATCCCCTGACGAACCATGAGAGTTTCTTTTGCCCGCCTGAGGAATTTGAATATAGCAAGGCCTCTTTTCTTTTCCAGCCAAGCCCATGGCTCTCTTTAAATCTTTTTACGATAACCGACAACACCAATTCTTAAGTTTAACTGGCGATTATCGATCTACCTTTAATGACAGCCAGCGCTGTAGGAAACGTCTTACAACTAAAGCAATAAACACTTCCATCTAACATTAACAAAACAACAAGGTGCCATTAATAGTACACATCTCCCTACCCTCCTTATCAACCCGAATAACTATGGGATTTTATTAAGAATGCCTCATACCGTCCGCGCCCAGGCTGGCGTCGATTAGTGTTCGTTAATCGCCCAAAACCCCATCCCCCCCAATTGAATCCCCCCGCCCATCCCTCGCACCATTGTCCGCACCCGCAAAAATCAATAACAATAAGGTCCGACACCATGACTACGCGCCCTCTGCGCTCCGGCTGATCCCGCCCGCCCCCTTATCCGATTCGATTTTTTGTCTGCGACCCCTTGGTTGCGGCTGTGTACTGCCTTATCCCTGACAATTAGAGAGACCCGAGTCCATGACTTCCTCCACCACGCAGTATTTGTTCCCTAGCCTTATCGCCATCGCACTGGCCGGCGCGGCCCTGCCCGTCTTGGCCGAGGAAGCGGGCTTTGTCGAAGGTGCCAAGGTCAACCTCAACCTGCGCAACTTCTACATCAACCGTAACTTCACCAATCCGACCAAGAGCCAGGGTAAGGCTGAAGAGTGGACGCAAAGCTTTATCCTCGATGCCAAATCCGGGTTCACCCAGGGCACCGTCGGGTTCGGCATGGACGTGCTGGGGTTGTATTCGGTCAAGCTCGACGGCGGTAAAGGCACCGGTGGGACGCAGTTGCTGCCGCTGGATCACGATGGTCGCCCGGCGGACAACTTCGGTCGCACCAACGTGGCGTTCAAGGCGAAGCTGTCCCAGACCGAAGTGAAGGTCGGCGAATGGATGCCGGTGCTGCCGATCCTGCGTTCGGACGACGGTCGCTCGCTGCCGCAAACCTTCCGTGGCGGCCAGATCACTTCGAAGGAAATCGATGGCCTGACGCTCTACGGCGGCCAGTTCCGCGCCAACAGCCCGCGCGACGACAGCAGCATGAGCGACATGTCGATGACCGGCAAAGCGGCCTTCAAGTCAGACCGCTTCAACTTCCAGGGCGGCGAATACGTCTTCAACGACAAGCGCACTCAGATCGGCCTGTGGAATGCTGAACTCAAAGACATCTACAGCCAGCAATACGTCAACCTGATCCACACCCAACCACTGGGCGACTGGACGCTGGGCGCCAACCTCGGGTTCTTCTACGGCAAGGATGACGGCAGCGCGCGGGCGGGCGAGCTGGACAACAAGACCTGGTCGGGCCTGTTCTCGGCCAAATACGGTGGCAACACTTTCTACGTCGGCCTGCAAAAACTCACCGGCGACAGCGCCTGGATGCGGGTCAACGGCACCAGCGGCGGCACCCTGGCCAACGACAGTTACAACGCCAGCTATGACAACGCCCAGGAAAGATCCTGGCAAGTGCGCCACGACTACAACTTCGCAGCTCTGGGCGTGCCGGGCCTGACCCTGATGAACCGCTACATCAGCGGTGACAACGTACACACCGCCACCACCAGCGACGGCAAGGAATGGGGCCGCGAAAGCGAACTGGGCTACACGGTACAGAGCGGTACGCTGAAAAACCTCAACGTCAAATGGCGCAACTCCACCATCCGCCGCGACTTCAGCAACAACGAGTTCGATGAGAATCGGTTGATCGTCAGCTATCCGATCAGCCTTCTGTAAGACTCTAAAACGCCTTCGCGGGCAAGCCTCGCTCCTACAGGGATCATGCATCTCCCCGTAGGAGCGAGGCTTGCCCGCGAAGGCTTCAGCTCAGGCAACACAACTTTCGCGGATCACTCCCGCGACTCAACCCCCAACTCATCCCACACCGACTCGGCCAGGTGGAACGTCGCGTTGGCGGCCGGAATACCGCAATAGATCGCGCTCTGCATGATCACTTCCTTGATCTCGCTGCGGGTCACGCCGTTGTTGGCGGCGGCGCGCAGGTGCAGTTTGAGTTCTTCGTTGCGGTTCATGCCGATCAGCATGGCGATGGTGATCAGGCTGCGGGTGTGGCGCGGCAGGCCCGGGCGGGTCCAGATGTCACCCCAGGCGTGGCGGGTGATCATCTCCTGGAACTCCGAGTTGAACTCGGTCAGCGCGTTCAGGCTGCGGTCGACGTGGGCGTCGCCGAGCACTGCGCGGCGGACTTTCATGCCCTCGTCGTAACGTTGTTTCTCGTCCACAAAAAATCCCTCAATGACCTGAAAGAAACGCCAGCACCCGGTCGCTGAACGCAGCGCCGGCCTGGACGTTGGACAGGTGCGCGGCGTAGAACTCGGCGTACTCGGCGCCCTGCACATGTTCCTGGATGAAATGCCCGCCAGATGGCGGTGTGACCGCATCTTCGGTGCCAGCGATAACCAGTAGCGGCGCCTTGATCGAGGACAACTGATCGCGGAAATCGGCATCGCGCACCGCCGCGCAATTGGCCGCATAACCTTCAGGCGAAGTGGCCGCGAGCATGTCGGTAATCTGCTTCGCCGCTGCCGGATTGGCGGCGGAAAAATCCGGGGTAAACCAGCGTGCAATCGACGCATCGCGCAGGGCAACCATCGCCGCCGCGCCGTCGCGCAGCACGGTTTCGATTCGTGGGTTCCACACCGATGGATCGCCGATTTTCGCCGCGGTGTTGCACACGATCAGTTTGTTCAAACGCTGACCGGCGTTGATCCCCAGCCATTGACCGATCAACCCGCCCATGGACAGACCACAGAAATGCGCGCGCTCGATGTGCAAGGCATCCAGCAGCGCCAGCACGTCGCGGCCCAGTTGCTCGATGCTGTACGGCCCCGGCGTCACCAATGACTTGCCGTGACCACGGGTGTCAAAACGCAGCACCCGGAAATGCTCGGCGAACGCCGGGATCTGCGCGTCCCACATGTGCAGGTTGGTGCCCAGTGAGTTGGACAGCACCAGTACCGGCGCATCCGCCGGTCCATCGAGTTGCGGCCCTTGAATTTGGTAGTGCAGTTCGCCTTCGGCGAGTTGTACGAATGCCACAGCAGTCTCCTTCAGGCAGTCAACGCAAAATGTTCAGCCACCGCTCGCTCGACCCAGGTATGGGCCTGACCGAGGTAATGGGCAGGGTCCAGCAGATGATCGAGTTCAGCGTCCGACAACTCGGCGGTCACTTGCGGCTCGTCGCCGAGTACCGCGCGCAGATGACGTTGCTCGGCCACGGCACGCTTGCAGCATTGCTCCAGCAGATGGTGCGCGGTGTCACGACCGACCCGCTGCGCCAGGACGATGCTCACCGCTTCGGCAAGCACCAGGCCCTGGGTCAGGTCGAGGTTACGGGTCATGCGCATCGCGTCCACTTCCAGTCCGTCAGCCACCAACAGTGCTTGTTGCAGGCTGCCCGACACCAAACAGCAGACCTCCGGCAGGGTTTCCCATTCGGCATGCCACAGGCCCAGGCTGCGCTCGTGTTCCTGGGGCATCGCGCTGAACAAAGTCGAAAGCAAACCCGGCACCCGCGTCGCTGTACCAATCAGCACCGCCGCGCCCACCGGGTTGCGTTTGTGTGGCATGGTCGAGGAACCACCCTTGCCCGGCGCCGACGGTTCGAACACTTCGCCGGCTTCGGTCTGCATCAACAGGCTGATGTCGCGGCCGAGTTTGCCGAGGCTGCCGGCGATCAAGCCCAGCACCGCGCCGAACTCCACCAGACGATCACGCTGGGTGTGCCAGGGTTGTTCCGGCAAAGTCAGTTGCAGTTCCGCGGCCAAGGCTTCGGCAATCGGCATCGCCTGCTCACCGAGGGCCGCGAGCGTGCCGGAAGCGCCGCCGAATTGCAGCACCAGCAGGCGCGGTTTGAGTTCCAGCAAACGCTGGCGGCTACGAGTCACCGCGCCCAGCCAACCGGCGATCTTCATACCGAGGGTGACCGGTGTCGCGTGTTGCAACCAGGTGCGCCCGGCCAGTGGCGTGGCGACGTACCGCTTGGCCTGGGTCGCAAGGGTTTCCCCCAGCTGCGCCAGATCAGCTTCGATCAGGTGCAGCGCGCGGCGCAATTGCAACACCAGGCCGGTGTCCATCACGTCCTGGCTGGTCGCGCCCAGATGCACGTAGCGCTCGGCTTCAGCATCGCTTTTGGCGATCTGCTTACCCAGCGCCTTGACCAACGGAATCGCCGAATTGCCCGCCGTGGCAATTGCCTCGCCGAGAGCGGCGAAGTCGTAATGCTCGGCCTTACAGGCCGCTTCGATAGACGCGACAGCCGCTTGCGGAATCAAGCCCACCCGCGCCTCGGCCCGGGCCAGTGCGGCTTCGAAATCCAGCATGGCCTGAACCCGGCCCTGATCGCAGAACACCTCACGCATGTCGCGTGCCGTGAAGTAGGCATCGAACAATTGATTGCCCGGTCGCTGATTCATAAACAGTCCTTGCAGGCGAGGGCCAGTGAGGCCCCCGCGGAAAGATCAAAGGTCGTTTTCCAAATACTTCGCCTGTCTCGGCAGACGCAGGCTGAACAGGAACGCCACCGCCATCATCACCGTGACATACCAGTAGAACGAGTTTTCCATGCCCACGTTTTTAAGGCTCAGCGCCACATACTCCGCCGAACCGCCGAAAATCGCATTGGCCACCGCATACGCCAGGCCGACGCCCAAGGCGCGCACCTCTGGCGGGAACATTTCGGCTTTCACCAGACCGCTGATCGAGGTGTAGAAACTGACGATCGCCAGCGCCACGGTAATCAACACAAAAGCCAGGAACGGACTGCTGACACTTTTCAGGCTCAACAGGATCGGTACGGTGCACAACGTCCCGAGGGCGCCGAACCAGAGCATCGAATTACGCCGACCGATCTTGTCAGCAAGCATGCCGAAGAACGGCTGCATGCACATATAAAGGAACAATGCGCCGGTCATGATGTAGCTGGCGGTCTTGGCGTGCATGCCGGCGGTGTTCACCAGGTACTTCTGCATGTACGTGGTGAAGGTGTAGAAAATCAGCGAACCGCCGGCGGTGTAACCCAGCACGGTGATGAAGGCGGCCTTGTGATCGCGGAACAGCGCACCGATGCTGCCGGCGTCCTTGTTTTCGCGCATTTCCTTGCTGCTGGTTTCCTTGAGCGCACGACGCAGGAACAACGAGACCAACGCAGCGACCGCACCGACCACGAACGGAATCCGCCAGCCGTAGGCACGCAATTCATCCTCGTTGAGGAACTGCTGCAGGATCACCACCAGCGACACCGCCAGCAACTGGCCGCCAATCAGCGTCACGTACTGGAACGACGCGAAGAACCCGCGCTGGCCCTTGAGGGCGACTTCACTCATGTAGGTCGCGGTGGTGCCGTATTCACCGCCCACCGACAAGCCTTGTAGCAGGCGCGCGAACAGCAGCAGGATCGGCGCCCAGACACCAATACTGTTGTAGGTCGGCAGGCAGGCGATCAGCAACGAGCCGAAGCACATCATCAGAATCGAGATCAGCATCGAATTCTTGCGCCCGTGTTTATCCGCCAACCGGCCGAAGATCCAGCCGCCGATGGGGCGCATCAGGAACCCGGCAGCGAACACGCCCGCGGTGTTCACCAGTTGTACCGTGGGGTTGTCGGACGGGAAAAAGGCGGGGGCAAAGTAGATCGCACAGAAGGCGTAGACGTAGAAGTCGAACCACTCGACCAGGTTGCCGGACGAGGCGCCGACAATCGCAAAGATTCTTTTGCTGCGTTCTTCACCGGTGTAGAGCGTTGTGAGAGTTGTCATTGTTTTTTCACTCTGTGGGGACCGTGAGAGTCTAGACATACTTTGCAACAATCCCGTTCCGCAGATGCATAACCTGAGAGCAATGCAATCTCTGTGGCGAGGGAGCTTGCTCCCGCTCGGCTGCGAAGCAGTCGTAAAACCGGTTGGCGCGGTTTGCCTGATACATCATGTCAGCCGGGTTTGGGCTTGCTTCGTAAGCCAGCGGGAGCAAGCTCCCTCGCCACAAGAGCAACGATCACTCAATAATCGAAGAACACCGTCTCCGCATCCGTCCCCTGCAGAATCACATTCCACTGATAAACACCCGAAGCATCCTGCTTCGCCAACAAGGTGCTACGACGTTCGGCGGGCACGCATTCGAGCAGCGGGTCCGCCACGTTGGCCGGTTCGCCATCGAAATAAATCCGCGTCAGCAAGTGCTTCACCAACCCGCGAGCAAACACCAGCACCACCAGGTGCGGCGCCTGGGTCGTGCCCTTCAGACCTTCCACGGTGCCCGGCTTGATCGTGGTAAAGCGAAAGCGCCCTTGCGCATCCACCGGCACCCGGCCAAACCCTTCGAAGTTCGGGTCCAGGGGTTTGTCCTGATCGTCTTCGGGGTGGTCGTACTTGCCAGCGGCGTTGGCTTGCCAGACTTCGAGCATGGCGTCGTTGACGAAGTCGCCATTGCCATCGACGACTTGCCCGGTGATCGCCACACGCTCGCCGAGGGTCTGTTCAACGGTCAGGTCTTCACGATTCAGCCAGGTCAGGCCAATGTGGTAGTACGGTCCGACGGTGTGGGACGTGGTCGCGTTCAGCGTCATCTTATTTCTCCATCGGCGTGGCGTCGCGGCCGCGCAAGACGATGTCCCAACGATAAGCGAGGGCATAGGAAGGGATGGTTTTTTCCAGATCGAAACTGGCGATCAAACGCTCTTTGGCGCTGGTATCGGGCACGCAGTTGTAGATCGGATCGTAAGCCAGCAACGGGTCGCCCGGGAAATACATCTGGGTCACCAGGCGCGTCAGAATGCTCGGCCCGAACAGGGAGAAATGGATGTGCGCCGGGCGCCAGGCATTGTGGTGATTACCCCACGGATAGGCGCCAGGCTTGATGGTCTGGAACAGGTACCAGCCATCGGCATCGGTCACGGTGCGGCCGGTGCCGGTGAAGTTCGGGTCCAGCGGCGCGTCGTGCAGGTCACGGGCATGGTTGTAACGACCGGCGGCGTTAGCCTGCCAGATCTCCACCAAAATGCCCGGCACCGGCAGACCGTCTTCATCCAGCACACGGCCGTGGATGATGATCCGCTCACCCAATGGCTCCCCCGAGTGCTGGGCGGTCAGGTCGTTGTCCCGCTCCTGAATACGCTCGGCACCGATGGTCGGGCCGGTGATTTCCGACAGCGAATGAGGCAAAAACACCAACGGCTTGGACGGCGAACGAAGGTTGGTGGATTGATAAGGAGGGTGCAGGTATTCCGGCTGAGTGCCCGCCTGCGGGCGACGGTAACCTGGTTTGTCAGTCATTGCGCTTTCCTCAATTCTTATTAGTCGACACTGCTTATTCACAGCCAAGTGTGTCAGACCCGTTCGATCGCCAAGGCCAGGCCCTGACCGACACCGACGCACATGGTCGCCAAGCCTTTCTTGCCGCCCGTCTTTTCCAGTTGATGCAGTGCGGTCAGTACCAAACGTGCACCGCTCATGCCCAGCGGATGGCCCAAGGCAATGGCGCCACCGTTCGGGTTGACCTGGGCCGCGTCATCCGCCAGTCCCAGTTCACGCAGCACCGCCAGGCCCTGGCTGGCGAAAGCTTCGTTGAGTTCGATCACGTCGAAATCATTAACCGCCAAGCCCAGGCGCTCAGCCAATTTGCGCACCGCCGGCACCGGGCCGATGCCCATCACCCGTGGTGCGACACCGGCGCTGGCCATGCCGAGCACTTTGGCGCGGGCGGTCAGGCCATGTTTCTTCACGGCTTCGGCCGAGGCCAGAATCAGCGCTGCAGCACCGTCGTTCACACCGGAGGCATTGCCGGCGGTGACGGTTTTGTCGGGGCCGTTGACCGGTTTGAGTTTGGCCAGGGTTTCCAGCGTGGTGTCGGCGCGAGGATGTTCGTCCTGGCTGACCACTGTTTCACCCTTCTTGTGGGCAATGCGCACTTCAACGATTTCTTCGGCGAAAAATCCTGCGGCTTGCGCGGCGGCTGTCCGTTGCTGACTGCGCAGTGCGAAAGCGTCCTGATCCTCGCGAGAAACCTGGTAATCGTCCGCCACGTTATCGGCGGTTTGCGGCATTGCATCGACGCCGTATTGGGCTTTCATCAACGGGTTGATGAAACGCCAGCCGATGGTGGTGTCTTCCAGCTTCATGTTGCGCGAAAACGCCGCATCGGCCTTGCCCATCACGAATGGCGCGCGGGACATCGATTCGACGCCACCGGCAATCGCCAGCTCCATCTCGCCGCTGGCGATAGCCCGAAACGCAGTGCCGATGGCGTCCATGCCCGAAGCGCAGAGGCGATTGAGGGTGACGCCCGGAATGGTTTCCGGCAGCCCCGCCAGCAGCAACGCCATGCGAGCCACGTTGCGATTGTCTTCGCCGGCCTGGTTGGCGCAGCCGAGGAACACCTCATCCACCGCGTTCCAGTCCACCGATGGGTTGCGCGCCATCAACGCCTTGATCGGCACGGCGGCCAGGTCATCGGCGCGGACCGCCGACAGGCCACCGCCGAAACGGCCGATGGGGGTACGAATCGCATCGCAGATATAAACGTCACGCATCAGGCTTCTCCGGGTGCTTGGCCGTGGGCCGCCGCGGTACGGGCTTCCAGATCACGCAGCGCGGTCAGCTCGACCTCGGTTGGCTCGGCAGTGTTTTCAACCGTGTCGGCAAAACGAATCGCCCAACCGGTGGCCGCAATCACTTGCTCGCGGGTCACGCCTGGGTGCAGCGCGGTGACCACGAATTCATGAGTGCCGGCTTCCGGTTCCATGATGCACAGGTCGGTAATAATGCCGACAGGACCGGCGCCCGGCAGGCCGAGACGTTTGCGCGAATCACCGCCCTCGCCATGGCCGACCGAGGTAATGAAGTCGAGCTTGTCGACGAACGAACGCGCCGACTGCTTGAGGATGATCAGCACGCTCTTGGCGGAACCGGCGATCTCCGGCGCGCCACCGGCACCCGGCAGGCGAACTTTTGGCTGATGGTAGTCACCGACGACCGTGGTGTTGATGTTGCCGAAGCGGTCGACTTGCGCGGCGCCGAGGAAGCCGACGTCGATGCGCCCGCCCTGCAGCCAGTAGCGAAAAATCTCACCGGTCGGGACGACGGTGTCGGCAGTTTCCGCCAGCTCGCCGTCACCGATCGACAACGGCAGCACGCTCGGCTTGGCACCGATCGGACCCGATTCGTAGATCAGGACTACATCGGGCGAGGACGTCAGTCGCGCCAGGTTGGCGGCTTTCGACGGCAGGCCGATACCAACGAAGCACACCGAACCGTTTTTCAGGCGGCGGGCGGCGGCGACGGTCATCATTTCATTGGTGGTGTAAGTCATTACTTGGCCTCCGAAGCAGCGGCCAGCTTGGCCTGGAACTCGCTGAAGTCAGCGCAGCCGTGGATGTACTCGTTGATCCACGCGGTGAAGGTTTCACGGTCGCGGGCAATCGGGTCCCAGGCCTGGTAGAAGCGGTTGTCACGCTCGGTGTAACCGTGGGCGTAGGACGGATGCGCGCCACCCGGTACGTGGCAGACCGCGCTCAAGGCCCAGGTCGGCAGCACGCAAGCGTTCATCGGTGCATTGAGATCGTCGACGATTTCTTCGACGGTGACGATGCAGCGTTTGGCCGCCAGCGCCGCTTCTTTCTGCACACCGAGAATGCCCCAGAGCAGCACGTTGCCTTGACGGTCGGCTTTCTGCGCGTGAATCACGGTGATGTCCGGGCGCACTGACGGCACCGCCGCCAGCACTTCGCCGGTGAACGGGCACGTGACGGTTTTGATCAGCGGGTTGACCTTCGGCAGGTCGGAACCGGCGTAGGCACGCAGCACCGCGAACGGTAGGCCCGAAGCGCCCGCGACGTAGGCATTGGCCAGGTCGGCGTGGCTGTGCTCTTCGATTTCCAGCGCATGCGGCCACTGCCGCTCGACTGCGTCACGCAGACGGTGCAGCGAACCGACGCCGGGGTTGCCGCCCCAGGAGAAAATCAGTTTGCGAGCACAACCGGCACCGATCAACTGGTCGTAGATCAAGTCAGGCGTCATCCGCACCAGGGTCAGGTCTTTCTTGCCCTGACGAATGATTTCGTGACCAGCCGCCGTAGGAATCAGGTGAGTGAAGCCTTCGAGCGCGACGGTATCGCCGTCGTTGACGAACTGCTTCACCGCGTCATGCAGCGAAAGGATTTCAGCCATGGGGCAGGCTCCCGTTTATTATTAACCGACAGTGTGGGAAAAAGGCGCCGATGCGCAGCGCCGGAATGACTGAAGATTAAGCCTCTGGAAAAACCCAAACAATCCGATAATCGACTGAGTGTTCGTTTATCGAACAGATTGTTACCTCACTATCGTTCTCTCTCAGATCGTTCCCACGCTCTGCGTGGGAACGCAGCCAGGGACGCTCCGCGTCCCAAAAGCGGACGCAGAGCGTCCATTGAGGCGTTCCCACGCAGAGCGTGGGAACGATCATTTCAAGCCGGATCAGGTCGCATCCGCATGGCTGACCATGCCCTTGATCACCACCGCCGTGGTCGCCAACGCGGCCGGAATCACCAGCGCCGTCAGCACCTGCTCGAAGTTCCAGCCCAGGCCCAGCAACGTTGCGCCCATCCACGCCCCAAGAATCGCGCCGAAGCGGCCAATTCCGAGCATCCACGACACACCGGTTGCCCGCCCTTGAGTCGGGTAAAACCGCGCCGCCAGCGACGGCATTGCCGATTGCGCGCCGTTGACACACATCCCGGCCACCAGCACCAGGGTCGCCAGTACGGCGATGTTGCCCAGGCTCTGCCCTACCGCGTAGGCAAACACCCCGGCCAATAGGTAGAAAGTGCCGATTACCTTGTGCGGATTGAACCGGTCCATCGCCCAACCCACGCCCACTGCGCTCAACACCCCACCAAGCTGGAACAGCGCACCAATGAATGCGGCCTGCTCCATGCTCGCGCCGCTATCACGCATCAGCGTCGGCAACCAACTGGTCAGCAGATAAACAATCACCAGCCCCATGAAGTACGTCAGCCACAGCAACAACGTGCCGGAGCTGTAAGTGCCGGAGAAGATCACCGCGAACACATTGCGTGCCTTCACGGTTTTCTGTTCCGGTACGCTGAAGCTCGAAGCCTGGGCAACTACTGTCGGGTCGATGGGTGCCAGGGCCTTGCGCACTTTGTCGGTGCCACGATTACGCACCACCAGATAGCGCGCCGACTCGGGCAACCACAACAGCAAAACGACGGTGAGCATCAGCGGCAGAATCCCGCCGATCATCAACAGGCTGTGCCAGCCGAAGGCCGGGATCAGTTTGGCCGAGATGAATCCGCCTCCGGCCATGCCGAGGTTGAAGCCGCAGAACATGCTGGTCACCAGCAGGGATTTCTTGCGTTCCGGGGTGTATTCGGACAGCAGCGTGGTCGCGTTCGGCATGCCGGCGCCCAGGCCCAGACCGGTGAGGAAACGCAGCACCAGCAGTTGATCGACGTTGGTGCTGTAAGCCGATGCCAGGCTGAACGCACCGAACAACAACACCGCGCCTACCAGTACGACTTTTCGCCCGAAGCGGTCAGCCAACGGCCCGGAACCCAAGGCGCCGAAGACCATGCCGATCAACGCCGCACTCATCACCGGGCCGAGGCTGGCGCGATCGATGCCCCAGTCCTGGGACAATGCCGGCGCGATAAAACCCATGGCCGCGGTGTCGAGGCCATCGAGGAAGACGATCAGGAAACACAGGATCACCACCCGCCATTGGTAGCGCGAAATGGGTTGAGCGTTGATGAAGGACTGCACGTCGAGGCAGTTTCCTACAGCAGACTGAGGCTGGTTCATTATTTTTATTCCACGCAAAGAACGCAGTCGAACAGGTGCCAGCCGGGGCTGACGCTGTCACAAAAAAGGAGGTCGGGATCAGGCGATCCGGTTTCGGCAGCTAAGCCGGCGGGAACAGCGACAGTGGGGAAACGTGCACATGACGATGCCTCTTCTCATTATTATTGGGTCGTCGTCCAGCAACCGGCTGAGGGCCAGCAGCGCCGGATGACGCTGCCGCGACATTAATGATCCGAGGGAAAGAGCGTCAATTCGATAAACGCGACTCTGTGCGTTTATCGAACAGCTTAGGCAAACAGCTGCGCGCTAAGATCTCGACTGGCGCTTAGCAGGCCAGGCAAGAAACGTTGCTCCAGCTCGCTGCGGCTGACCCGGCCGGCGTGGGTGCTGACGTTCAGCGCCGCTACCACTTGACCGGAAGCGTCGTACACCGGAACGGCAATCGAGCGCAGGCCCTGCTCCAGTTCCTGATCGACGATGCACCAGCCTTGTCGCCGTACCTCTTGCAGGCATTCGAGCAATGCCTCGGGGGTATGCAGGGTGCGACTGGTCTTGGCTTGCAGGTCTGCATGGTCGAGGTATTCGCGCAGCGACGTGTCGTCCAGCGCGGCGAGCAGAATCCGGCCCATGGAGGTGCAATAGGCCGGCAAGCGCCCACCCACCGAGAGGTCGACAGAAATCAGCCGCTGGGTAGTCGCGGAGCGCGCGATGTACAAAATGTCATCGCCCTCCAGCGTGGCCATGTTGCAGGCCTCGTGCAATTGCTCGCTCATGCGGTCCAGGTACGGCTGGGCAGACACCGCCAGCGGGGTTGACGACAGATAGGCATGGCCCAGGGTCAAGACTTTGGGCAGCAGCGAATAGGTGCGCCCGTCGGTGGTGGCGTAGCCGAGCTTGATCAGGGTATGCAGGCAACGTCGCACAGCGGCGCGGGGAATTTCCGTACGGTGGCTGATCTGTGCAATGGTCAGGTGCCGCTTGCGCTCCTGGAACGCTTGCACCACGGCCAGGCCACGGGCCAGGGAGGTCATGAAATCCGGGTCACCGGTCAGGGCCTGGATTCGCTTGGCGGGCGAGGCGACGATCGGCGGCGCCACTGAAGCGAAGGAATTGCGCATTTGATCGTTCATATCAGGTTGTTCCCCACACGGATCAGCGACTATTACAAGCGGCCCCGGTCTGACACACAAGCCAGCGGCTGCCAGGATTGGGCGATTATCGAACCGCAGGCCGATAATCGCAATCGTGGTGAGTACATTCAGCCATCCTGCTTTCACTCACCCCACAATACGGTTGTTATTTTCGGTCACTGGCTTAAAGGAGAACGATGTAATAATTTGTCCGGCCTAATGGCGCCAGAAAGTCACCACTGCAACTGGCATCAGCCCACCGTAGTTACCGGCAAGTTGCGAGTAACAAAACAATCACACATGAGGAACTACTTTTAACTGCCAAGAGATAGTGTTCTTCGGATCGACCGCTATAATGCATCTCAGAGGCGACCGGTTTTTTTGTACCGATTCCGCCCGCCGGCAGCGCGATATCCATCGCCGCTGTCCGCAGCAAGCGCTTGACGCTCATTTAATATGTTCCGCCAACGCGCTCGCTGAAACAGGAGACTGATGCTGCGTCAGCTGTTTTTCTCTGGTGCCGTGGCCGCCTGCAACATTGAAGTATTGATTGCGCCGTGGGAACGATGTCGTATCAGGCATTGTCCTTTCGATGAGCATGGTCAATAGATCGATGCAGCGCGTTTCACCAGAATTAATCTCAACTCAATCAGGTAGCACTGTGACGAAAGACGAACTGCGCGCGGAACTTGAGCGCCAGGAACAACGTTACAAGGAAGTTTACGGCGGGGAAGTCACCACCTACGCCGCTCAGCCCGAACCCGAACGCAAACCCTGGCGTAAACGCGCCACCGTTCAGGATCAGGCCTTCACCCAGGAATTGCAGAAGATGGAAAAGGAACTCAAAGCCGAAGAGCCATGACCGCCTCGGTTTGAATCCTTTCAAGAGCCTGCGTCTGCACCCGTTAAAAGCGGGTTGTATCGATGATGCTTTTCGCGCCCGCTACAAGCGGGCAGCGGCTCCCTCATTCATTCGATGAGGCAAACGGCTCTTGCCTGACCTTCTTCTCAGATATTTCACACAAGCGTTCAAGCCTCTCGTCCCAACGAGAGAAACCCTTGTGACTGCAGCCTTTCCAAGCGAATTCAATGACTTGTAAACCCCTGAAAAACCCTGGGGTTCAGCGGGTTGCCACCCACTAATTCATTGAAGAATGTAACCGATGAGCAGCAAGTGCATCGATTAGCAGTCTTTTCTGGCATAATCGCGCCCCCTTACGAACGGGTCAGAAAACCTTCATGATCGATTTATTCAGCGGACTGGATGCTTGGGTGCTTGTGAGCCTCTTGCTCGCCCTGGCCTTTGTCCTCGCCTTCGAGTTCATCAACGGCTTTCATGACACCGCAAACGCGGTGGCCACTGTTATCTATACCAAAGCCATGCCGCCTCATCTGGCGGTGTTCTTTTCCGGTGTGTTCAACTTCCTCGGCGTGCTGCTGGGCGGTGTGGGCGTGGCGTATGCCATCGTCCATCTGCTGCCGGTAGAACTGCTGATCAATGTGAATACCGGTCACGGACTGGCCATGGTGTTCTCGTTGCTCGCCGCCGCCATCACCTGGAACCTGGGCACCTGGTACTTCGGTATCCCGGCTTCCAGCTCCCATACGCTGATCGGTTCGATCCTCGGTGTCGGCCTGGCCAACGCCCTGATCAACGACATTCCGTTGGCCGACGGCGTGAACTGGCAGAAAGCGATCGACATCGGCGCGTCCCTGGTGTTCTCGCCAATGGCCGGTTTCCTGATCGCGGCCCTGGTGCTGATCGGCCTTAAATGGTGGCGTCCGCTGTCCAAGATGCACAAGACACCGGAACAGCGCCGCAAGATCGACGACAAGAAACACCCGCCGTTCTGGAACCGTCTGGTCCTGGTGATTTCGGCGATGGCGGTCAGCTTCGTGCACGGCTCGAACGATGGCCAGAAAGGTATCGGCCTGATCATGCTGGTGCTGATCGGTATTGTGCCGGCGCAGTTCGTACTCGACCTGGGCAGCACTACCTACCAGATCGAACGGACGCGCGATGCAACTCTGCACCTGAGCCAGTTCTACAAACGCAATGCCGATACGCTGGGTGATTTCCTGGCTCTGGGCAAAAGCGTGGAAGGTGATCTGCCGGAGAAATTCCGTTGCAACCCGCAACAGACCGAACCGACCATCGCCGCCCTGCTCGACACCCTCAAGGGTGTAGCCGACTACCACTCGCTGCCGGCGGAAAGCCGCATCGAAGTGCGTCGTTACCTGCTCTGCCTGGACGACACGGCGAAGAAAGTCAGCAAGCTGCCTGGCCTCGCTGCCCGTGAAAAGGCTGACCTGGACAAACTGCGCAAGGACCTGACCACCACCACTGAATACGCCCCGTTCTGGGTGATTCTGGCAGTCGCACTGGCCCTCGGCCTGGGTACCATGGTCGGCTGGAAACGCGTGGTATTGACCATCGGCGAGAAAATCGGCAAGCAAGGCATGACCTATGCCCAAGGCATGTCGGCGCAGATCACCACCGCGAGCATGATCGGCATGGCCAACATCTTCAGCCTGCCCGTCTCCACCACCCACGTCCTGTCCTCAGGCGTGGCCGGCACCATGGTCGCGAACAAAAGCGGCCTGCAAGGCGGTACTGTCAGAACCATCCTGCTGGCCTGGGTCCTGACCCTGCCAGCCACCGTGGCCCTGTCGGCCGGCCTGTTCTGGCTGGCCTCCAAGGCATTGGGTAGCTGATACACCGCTACTGAAAAAGGCGCGTTCCGTGAGGTTCGCGCCTTTTTTATTGCCCGCATTTCGGTATCGGATTGTTCCCACGCGCAGCAAAGGAATGCAGCCCGGGACGCTCCGCGTCCCTTTCGAGAGCTGGGACGCGGAGCGTCCCTTGAGGAGTTCCCACGCAGAGCGTGGGAACGATCGCACAAAAAAAAGGGCGACCGAAGTCGCCCAAAATGCCTTGCGTGCTCATTGCTCCAGAAAGAACTACGGTTTTCTCCGCTTATGCGAATCCTTCCAGATAAAAAAACCAAACCCTGCAAAAAACAGAACCATGAGGCCGACTGTCAGCACTCCGGCGATCACCACGTTATCGAAAAACATGACTGGCCTCCTGCACATGCCCTGTTGCGATGGGGCTAAGTTAACCAATCGGGCAGGAGAGAAAATTGACCGGGATCAATGCCGCCCGAGACTGGGCGTAAAGGAAGGGAAATAACTGACCTGCATCAACAGATGCAGGGTGTTTCAACGCTTTTTCGGTTTGTTCTTCGGCTTTTTCTTCGCTTTACCCAATGGCATGGCCTGCTCAAATGCCTGGCGCACTTCGTTCAGGCGCTTTTCATTAAGGTCATGAACCCGTTTGGCACGTTCAGAATTGAGGTCGATCAGCTTGTCATCTTGGCTCATGGCGTTCAGTGCATCGCTTGGAAATGAATTCAGCTGCCGGCTAAAGGCGACAGGATTGCGCCAATAATGCGGTCTGGCGCGGGCGCTGACCAGCCTCCGACACTTCAGATCTCGATATCGACCCACAACCCCTGACGTGGCTGACTCTCCATCAACGGCACCACCGGCACGGTATTGTCGGCATTGAGCTCATTGCCGGGGATCGCCAGGTGTTCTTCCGGATCTTCATCAGCCTCGCGACGGCGCCGCTCCCGTTCCTGTTGCCGACGCTGCTCCTCGCGCAGCTGCAGGCCCGCCTCTTCCGGGTCGCGCTTTTGCAGGTCGATGGTGCTTTCATTGGAGCTTTCCTGCACCGGCACCACGGGGGGAATATCCGGACGCTGGCGGATCGGATCCTGCTGTGAAGTGATCGGCACGGCGCTCAAGGGGAGCATCGGTGGCAGCATATTAATAGTCTCCTGTCAGCAGGCTGTCGGCTGCGGGGATGGCGACTTGAGCCATCGGTCGAAAACTTGTGACCCAACGCACAGACAGGAGCTGCCGAAGGCTGCGATCTTTTCAGGACTTGAAGATCAAAAGATCGCAGCCTTCGGCAGCTCCTACTGAGTAATCCTTTGGCCCTGAAGGCTCATTCCGTTAAGATAGCCCGCTTTTTCAAGGTGGGAGTCAGGCAGCATGGCGCAGCAGTATCAACCGGGGCAACGCTGGATCAGTGACAGCGAAGCCGAGCTGGGTTTAGGCACCGTTCTGGCACAGGACGGCCGCTTGTTGACCGTGCTCTACCCGGCCACTGGCGACACTCGCCAGTACGCGCTACGGAATGCGCCCCTCACCCGCGTGCGGTTTTCGCCGGGTGACTCGATTACTCACTTCGAAGGCTGGAAACTGACCGTACAGGAAGTCGACGACATCGACGGCCTGCTGGTCTACCACGGCCTCAATGGGCAGAACGAAGTGGTCACCCTGCCGGAAACCCAGCTGTCGAACTTCATTCAGTTCCGACTGGCGAGCGACCGTCTGTTCGCCGGCCAGATCGACCCGCTGGCCTGGTTCTCCCTGCGTTATCACACCCTGGAACACACCAGCCGCCAGTTGCAGTCCTCTCTTTGGGGCCTGGGCGGCGTGCGCGCGCAACCGATTGCGCACCAGTTGCACATCGCCCGTGAAGTCGCCGACCGTATCGCGCCGCGGGTTCTGCTGGCCGACGAAGTGGGCCTGGGCAAGACCATTGAAGCCGGTCTGGTGATCCATCGCCAACTGCTCTCGGGCCGCGCCAACCGCGTGCTGATCCTGGTGCCGGAAAACCTCCAGCACCAGTGGCTGGTGGAGATGCGTCGCCGCTTCAACCTGCAAGTTGCGCTGTTCGACGAAGAACGCTTCATCGAAAGCGATGCCGCCAACCCGTTCGAAGACACCCAGCTCGCTCTGGTGGCGCTCGAATGGCTGGTGGAAGACGAGAAGGCCCAGGACGCGTTGTTCGCCGCCGGCTGGGATTTGCTGGTGGTCGACGAAGCGCACCACCTGGTGTGGCACGAAGACCAGGTCAGCCCTGAGTACTCCCTGGTGGAGCAACTCGCTGAAGTCATTCCCGGCGTATTGCTGCTGACCGCAACCCCGGAACAACTGGGCCAGGACAGCCACTTCGCCCGTCTGCGCCTGCTCGACCCGAACCGTTTCCATGACCTGCATGCCTTCCGCGCCGAGAGCGAAAACTATCGCCCGGTGGCCGAAGCCGTTCAGGAGTTGCTGGACAAAGGGCGCCTGTCGCCTGAAGCGCACAAGACCATTCATGGCTTCCTCGGCAACGAAGGCGAAGCCCTGCTGAGCGCAGTCAACGATGGCGATACCGAAGCCAGCGCCCGTCTGGTCCGCGAACTGCTCGACCGTCACGGCACTGGCCGCGTGCTGTTCCGTAATACCCGTGCCGCCGTGCAAGGTTTCCCGGAGCGCAAACTGCACCCGTACCCGCTGCCGTGCCCGACCGAATACCTCGAACTGCCGTTGGGCGATCACATCGAGCTGTACCCGGAAGTCAGCTTCCAGTCCCAGCCGGACGCCAACGAAGAAGAACGCTGGTGGAAATTCGACCCGCGCGTCGAGTGGCTGATCGACACCCTGAAAATGCTCAAGCGCACCAAAGTGCTGGTGATCTGCGCCCACGCCGAAACCGCCATGGACCTGGAAGACGCCCTGCGCGTGCGTTCCGGCATTCCGGCCACGGTGTTCCACGAAGGCATGAACATCCTTGAGCGTGACCGCGCCGCCGCCTACTTCGCCGACGAAGAATTCGGCGCCCAGGTGCTGATCTGCTCGGAAATCGGCAGTGAAGGTCGCAACTTCCAGTTCTCGCACCATCTGGTGCTGTTCGACCTGCCGTCGCACCCGGACCTGCTGGAGCAGCGTATCGGTCGTCTCGACCGGATCGGCCAGAAGCACATCATCGAACTGCACGTGCCGTACCTGGAAACCAGCCCGCAAGAGCGGCTGTTCCAGTGGTACCACGAAGCGCTGAACGCATTCCTCAACACCTGCCCGACCGGCAACGCCTTGCAGCATCAGTTCGGCCCGCGCCTGCTGCCGCTGCTGGAAGAGACCGACGATGGCGAGTGGAAAGCGCTGATCGACGAGGCCCGCGCCGAGCGTGAGCGCCTGGAAGACGAACTGAACACCGGTCGCGACCGCTTGCTGGAACTCAACTCCGGCGGCGCGGGTGAAGGCGATGCGCTGGTCGAAGACATCCTTGAACAGGACGATCAGTTCGCCCTGCCGATCTACATGGAAACCCTGTTCGACGCCTTCGGCATCGACAGCGAAGACCATTCGGAAAACGCGCTGATCCTCAAGCCCAGCGAAAAAATGCTCGACGCCAGCTTCCCCCTGGGCGACGACGAAGGCGTGACCATCACCTACGACCGCAACCAGGCGCTGTCTCGTGAAGACATGCAGTTCATCACCTGGGAACACCCGATGGTTCAGGGTGGCATGGACCTGGTCCTGTCCGGCTCGATGGGCAACACCGCCGTGGCGCTGATCAAGAACAAGGCGCTGAAACCGGGCACCGTGTTGCTGGAACTGCTCTACGTCAGCGAAGTGGTTGCCCCGCGTTCGCTGCAACTGGGCCGCTACCTGCCGCCGGCCGCCCTGCGCTGCCTGCTCGACGCCAATGGCAATGACCTGTCGGCCCGGGTGTCGTTCGAAACCCTGAACGATCAACTGGAAAGCGTGCCCCGCGCCAGCGCCAACAAGTTCATCCAGGCCCAGCGCGACCAGCTGACGCCACGGATCAACGCCGGTGAAGAGAAGATCACCCCGCGTCACGCCGAGCGCGTGGCCGAGGCGCAACGTCGCCTGGCGGCCGATACCGACGAAGAACTGGCGCGCCTGACCGCCTTGCAAGCGGTCAACCCGACCGTGCGCGACAGCGAACTGGTTGCCCTGCGCAAGCAACGTGAGCAAGGCCTGGCCATGCTCGACAAAGCCGCGCTGCGGCTGGAAGCGATCCGGGTGCTGGTAGCGGGCTAAACCGCCCTGCTCCATCGCCAAAAATGAAAAGGCCCGCAGCGATGCGGGCCTTTTTGTTTGCCTTGTCCCGCCCGCCGATCGTTCCCACGCTCCGCGTGGGAATGCAGCCCGGGACGCTCCGCGTCCCTTTCCGGAGCAGGAACGCGGAGCGTCCCTTGAGGCATTCCCACGCAGAGCGTGGGAACGATCAATCCTCAGGCCGTGACCGCAGCGCCCTTTGGCTCAACCACCGCCACCAACCCTTCCTTCATCCGCTTGGCATCCCGTACAAAACACCGCGACGCCAAAAACAGAAACACCATGGTGAAAAACAGCGCCACCGGGATCAGGTACATCGCGTCATGCAGGCCGACTGCCTTGAACGCCTCGGTCATCTGCTCGGCACCCGCCGAGAGCATCGCGGTATGGGCGAAGTGATCGGACAGACCGCCCACCACTACCGGCCCCAAACCACCGCCCAACAGATACAACCCGGCAAAGAACAACGCCATCGCCGTCGCCCGCAGGCGTGGTTCGACCACGTCCTGAATCGCCGTGTAGACGCAGGTGTAGAAGTTGTAGGCGAACAACCACCCCAGGCTGAACACCGCGACAAACACCCCGATTTCGATTCGTCCGGCGTGCAGCGCCCAAGCCGTGCACAAGGTCGAAATGATCAGGCTGAATGCGGCGAACAGCAGTCGCCCATTGGCCACCCGCTGGTGAATCTTGTCGGCAATCCAGCCGCCGAGTGTCAGGCCGAACAACCCGGTCACCCCGACGATCACCCCGGTCGCCACCGCCGCGTCCTGCAACGGCATCAGGAAATAACGCTGCAGCATCGGCACCAGAAACGAGTTGCAGGCATACGTGGCGAAGTTGAAGCACAGCCCCGCCATCACCAGCCACAGGAAAGTCGGCACCGCCAGCACTCGGCGGATCGGCCGGTCCACGCGTTCCTGAGACACTTGCACGCTTTCCGCCGCGCCACGTTTCGGCTCTTTGATGAAGAACATGAAGACCGCCAGGATCAGCCCCGGCACCGCCGCGATAAAGAACGGCGCACGCCAGCTGTCGAACGCCTTGACCATCGCACCAATGGTGAAAAACGCCAGCAGCAGGCCCAGCGGCAAGCCGAGCATGAAAATGCCCATGGCCCGCGCCCGACGATGCGCCGGGAACAAATCGCCGATCAGCGAGTTGGCGGCCGGCGCGTAACTGGCTTCACCGATGCCGATGCCCATGCGCACGATCAGGAAACTCCAGAAACTGCCCACCAACCCGTTGACCGCGGTCAGCCCGCTCCATGCCGCCAGGCCCCAACCCATCAGTTTGCTGCGCGAGCCGGTATCGGCCAATCGCCCCAGAGGCAGGCCGGCAATGGCGTAAACGATGGTGAATGCGGTCCCGATGATCCCCAGCTGAAAGTCGCTGAGGTGCCATTCCATGCGGATCGGCTCGATGATGATGGCCGGGATGGTGCGGTCGAAGAAATTGAACAGGTTGGCCAGGAACAACAGGAACAGAATGCGCCAGGCATTCGCCGCTTGGGTCGAGTTCTGCATGGGTCCGTCTCTTTTTATTGTTGTTGGGGCCGTCACTGTCCCCGGAACCTCCAATCTAGTCAGGCCCGTCAGGGCTGTCTGTCATTATTCGCAAGGTTGATATCAGCTCATGGCGCCACGCATAACCTGTGGGATCAGTGCTGTCAGGAAGCCAGGTTTTTCACCATCAATCGGAGGATAGAAAAATACCTCTGCGCCCCCCTTCCCAACGTCATGGCGAAGCCTAGAATAGCGGCCTTGTCTGCCCACCCCGTTCCCATTCCTCCTTTGATCATTGCCCATGTCCGAAGTCAGTCCGTGTCTGAATTGCGGTGCCTGCTGTTCTCATTTTCGCGTGTCTTTTTTCTGGGGTGAATGCACCTCGGCCGGGGGCACGGTGCCTGACGAACTGGTCGCATCCATCAGCCCCAGCCGGGTGGCCATGCTGGGCACAGACTGCAAACCCGTTCGCTGTGTCGGTCTGGTGGGCGAAGTGGGCAGCACCGTGCAGTGCTCGATTTACGATCAGCGTTCCAGCACTTGTCGGGAGTTCGACGCCTCTTGGGCCAATGGCGAAGCGAACGTGGATTGCGATGCGGCACGGGCCGCGTTCGGGCTGCCCGCCCTGCAACCTGAATTCGAAACGCCTTTGAGCAGATCGCCTAAGGCGCCGCATCGACCGCCATTGAGCCAATTAAAAAAAATTTAGACATCAATGTGCCATCACCCCTTGCGCTCTGTATAAGCCCTCTATACTGCCAGCATTCGCCAGCGCGCATGACGCAGGCCAAGATGACTCACAGACGGGACATGCTATGGAGTGGCTTGGTTTGCATTTCATGACCGGGCTGCCGGAAAGCGGGCAGGTCATACTCAATTGCACCCATAACCCGTTTCTGGTGTTGCTGGCCTATCTGGTCGCCTGCACGGCCGGTTTCGCCACGCTGGACATGACCGAGCGGGTGGGTCATGTGGAAAAATCCGCCTCTCAACGACTCTGGCGCTGGGTCGGTGCCGGGTGTCTGGCGGGCGGTATCTGGTCCATGCACTTCATCAGCATGCTGGCGTTCCAGGTGCCGATCGAAATCCATTACCACCTGCCCACCACCCTGATCTCGCTGTTGTTCGCCCTGACCGCCTCGTGGCTGGCCATGTACACCCTAAGCCATCCCCAACTGAATTTCTGGCAATACCTGCGGGCCGCGGTGTGGATCGGCCTGGGCATCGCGACCATGCACTACGTGGGCATGGCCGCTCTGCGATCGAATGCACTGGTCTATTACCAACCCGCCCTGTTCGTGCTCTCCGTCGTGATCGCCATCGGTGCCAGCCTGGCTGCCCTGTTGATTTCCAGTCACTTGCGCGATGACACCGGTGCGTATCATCTACTGCTCAAATACACCGCCAGCCTGGTGCTCGGGGCTGGCATTGTCAGCATGCATTTCACCGGCATGGCATCGCTCAACCTGGTGCTGCCCGATGACAGCCTTCAACCGCTGCCCGGCGACAACAATCACCTGCAACTGGGGCTGACGGTGGCGGTGATGGCGCTGTTGATCATCGGCAGCAGCATCAGCGCCGCACTGGCGGACAAGAAGCTGCAACACAAGGATTCCGACCTGCAGCGGGTCAATGCCCTGCTCGGTCAACTGGATCAGGCACGCATGTCACTGCAACAGGTGGCGCATTACGACCCCTTGACCAACCTGCTCAACCGCCGGGGCTTCAACCAGCTCTTCGCCGAAAAACTCATCGAAAAAACCAACGAAGGCGGCATGCTCGCGGTGATATTCCTCGACATCGACCACTTCAAGCGGATTAACGACAGCCTTGGCCATGACGCCGGCGACGAACTACTCAAAGTCCTCGCCAACCACATCAAGGCCTCGGTACGCAGCCACGAAGATGTGGTGGCGCGCTTCGGAGGCGACGAATTCTGCCTCCTCATCAACCTGTACGACCGCGAAGAAGCCCGGCATATGGCCCAGCGCATCATGCTGAAAATGAAGGACCCCATCGAGTTGTCCGGACGGCGCATGGTCATGACCACCAGCATCGGCATCAGCCTGTTTCCGGAAGACGGCAAGACCTGCGAAGAACTGCTGAAGCACGCCGACCTGGCGCTGTATCAATCCAAGGGCAGCGGTCGTAACGGCTTGCACTTTTTCAGTTCAAACCTGAAAGCCCGCGCCACCCTGGAGCTGCAACTCGAAGAAGAACTGCGTCACGCCCTGCGCGAAGACTCCGGGTTGATGCTGTATTACCAACCGATCTATGACCTGAGAATCGGCAGAGTCACCAAACTTGAAGCGCTGGTCCGCTGGCAACACCCGGTTCACGGATTGCTGACGCCGGACCGGTTCATCGCCATCGCCGAGGCCAACGGTCTGATCGCCGAACTGGACAATTGGGTATTGCGCAAAGCCTGCGCAGACCTGGGCGAACTGTCCCGCCACGATTGCGAAGACCTCAAGATCGCAGTGAATTGCTCGCCCCTGAACCTGGCGCGAGAAGAACTGGCCGATGAAATCGAACACGCCCTGCGCGTCTACGGGGTGACGCCCCAGCGACTGGAGCTGGAGGTGACCGAGAATGCATTGATGGGCAATATTTCCAATACCCTGGTGTTGCTGCGGCAGATTCGCGCCCTTGGCGTTTCGTTGTCGATCGACGACTTCGGCACCGGCTATTCATCCCTGGCCTACCTCAGGCGCCTGCCGTTAAACACGCTGAAGATCGACCGCTCCTTCATTCAGGACATCCCCAAGGCCACCCAGGACATGGAAATCGTCCAGGCCATTATCGTCATGGCCCACACCCTGCATTTGCAGGTCGTCACCGAAGGCGTCGAGACCATCGAGCAATACGACTTTCTCCAACGCCACGGCTGCGATTTCGTCCAGGGCTACCTGCTCAGCCGTCCGGTGCCGCTGACTGAGTTACGGCCGGTGCTGGCCGAAATCAACCAGCGCAAGCACACGCATGCCGTCAATCCGGTGAGTCTGGCTCACGGTACAACTGCACTAACGTCGACGGATCCTTTTCCAGGAACCCCTGCCCCCCATGGAGTCGCATCAGTTGTGCGGCCAATCCGCTGATCGGCGTGGCCGAACCCTGTTCGCGGGAAAACTTCACGGCGGTGTCGAGATCCTTGAGCAGCGTGCGTACGTGCCATTTCACGGGCTCGAAACGGCTTTCGGCCATTTGCGGCGCGAGAATCTGCAACGGTTTTGAATCAGCGAAACCACCGGCCAGCGCCTCGGCAATCAGGCTGGCATCGACCCCGGAACGTTCGGCCAGGGCCACCACTTCAGCAATGACCAAGGCATTGCAGGCGACGATCATCTGATTGCAGGCCTTGGTCACCTGCCCCGCGCCGACCGCGCCCATGTGGGTCACGCGCTGGCCAAGGGTCAGCAACACCGGCCGCACGCGCGCCAGGTCTGCCGCCTCGCCACCGACCATGATCGCCAGGCTGCCGGCCTCGGCGCCGACCACCCCGCCGGACACCGGCGCATCGAGCCAACCCATCCTGGTTTTATTGGCCAGTGCTGTGGCCATTTCCCGTGTTGCGGTGGGCTCCAGGCTGGAAAAATCCACCAGCAACTGGCCGCTTTTCGCTCCCTCGGCAACGCCAGCCGCGCCAAACACCACCTCACGTACCACCGCGGTATCGGCCAGGCACAACATCACCACGTCGGCGTGCTGACACAGCTCGGCCGGTGTCGCCACTTGCCGTGCGCCGGCCTCGACCAGCGCTGCACACTTGGCCGGGTTACGGTTCCATACCGTCAGCGGATAACCGGCCGCCAACAAGCGTCGGCACATCGGCAGACCCATCAGGCCGATTCCGGCGAACCCCAGCGCAGGCAACGTTGCCATCATTTAGCCTCTCTTTGATTAAAGATCATCGAATATTGGCCGATTCATCATGGTTAAGGAAAGGATTCCCCCGAGCGATGTTCAGGCCAAGGCCCTGACGCTTGGGCCACATTCGCGCTAAAAAAAGACGCGAGATCCCATTCCGTGATGACTCGATGACACTTGTCGACGAGCCGACCAGTCCAGGTATATGGCGCACAATGACTTCTAAAAACAATCCGGCCACCGCGGTATCCGACCTGACCCTGAGCCCCGCGGCGAACAGCCCCTCATCGTCGAAGCCATTGCCCCCGTCGCGTCCGCTGTCGACTCAGCAATACTTGTACTTCACCGAAACCAATACCGACCGCATCCTCGACAACCTCGACGGCCTGCGCGACCTGGTGTTCCCGCGCCCGCCCCATCTGGAAGGCGATAACGAACAGCACAACGACCAGGAATTCCCCTCGGTGTGCCTGATCGGCCTGGGCCGCTGCGGTTCGAACATCGCGCTGGACGTGGCGGAACTGGTGTACAACGCCCGCAAGTTCTACCTCAACGAATTCAACAACGAAGACCGTCTGTCGCCGGACAAGCGCTACGCCGAAAAGGGCTACAGTCCGGCGCAGTGGATTCGCAACAATCTGCGCCTGGGGCCGAACAAGGCCACCAAACCGGTGTTCCTGGTGGAACCGCTGGTGATGCTCGGCGACCTGGACAAGGACATCGCCGGTCGCATCCGTTTCTCGCGCAAGGGCGAAAAAAGCGGCTTTTTGCGCGACTACAGCAAAATGAAAATCATGGACTTGTCGGAAGTCCACGCCGGTGGCGCCGGTAACGCGCCGATCCTCGGCCAGTATCTGGCCAAGATCATCCTGAACAAGGACACCCAGCGCTTCTCCAGCCCCGACTGGAAGATGATTCACTCGTACCTGATCGACAGCTGCGGGATCAAGGCCAACCAGTCGCGCCTGTATTTCTCGATCTTCAGTGCCGGCGGCGGTACCGGTTCGGGCATGGCCTCGGAATTCGGCCTGGCCCAGCAGCACTCGTACATGAACAAGACGTTCGACACCAAGCCAATGGATGAGCACGACGGCAAGAGCGGCCATTCCTTCGTCTTCGAGCCGATCTTCACCAGCGGCATCTGCGTACTGCCGAACATTTCCGATCACCGCAGTGAAATGTCCGAAGCGCTGCACATCAACGCCGGTCGCCTGCTGTGCAAATACCTGTCGGAAGAGTGGGACTTCTCCTACAACTTCGCCAACGAAGACAGCAGCGAAGCCAGCGTCATGGGCCGTATCCGCCCATGGAACGCGATGATGCTGATCTCCAACGACATCATGCGTTATGCCGAAGAAAGCGATGACGGCAACATCCAGAACATCGACGTCAACGCGATGGAAAAGCACGCCAACCAGTACATCTCACAGCAGATCTTCAACATTCTGACGGCGCAGGCGGTGACCACCGACTACGACCAGAACTATTTCCGTCGCGCTGGCATCGACATCGGCGAAACCATTCGCCTGGACGCCAACGACCTGTTCATGAGCCTGGCCGGCCCGGTGGCCATTGCCTACGCCGAATCCGTGGTGCCGGAAACCCCGCCGCCGAGCAGCGACAAATTCAAGGTGTTCGACAAAGAACCGCAGCGCCTGAACATCGACGATCTGTTCTTCCGCTCCATCGACCTGCCGCACTTCAACAAAGTCACCCAGGCGATTGAAGGCATCAGCCTGTTGCCAATCGAGTCCAAGCGCTACCGCGCCTCGCTCGAGCAGTACAAGAATTCGGGCTATGACGCGGCCGCGCTGCACGACCTGCACTTCTTCAAGAATTGCTCGTCGGTGGTGTCGATCGTGTCCTTGCCCAAAGACTACAAACTGTCCTACATGGACCTGAACCGGTTGAAGACTCATCTCAACAGCCTGTTCCCCAACACCACGCTCAAGCGTTATGCACTGGTGATCGGCGCCTCGGCCAACCTGTCGCTGACCACCCTGATCGCCAAGAGCCCGTGCCTGTCGGACGACTTCCTGACGCTGATCGTGGCGTTCATCAAGCGTTGCTTCGCAAAAAATCCGTATCGCTTCGACGAAACGCTGGATAACTCGATCCTGGACTTCATCATCCATGAAGACTTCGACGAAGACCGGATCGACGACCTGCTCAACGAATTCGAAAACCCGGCGAAGATCCTCGACACCAACTGGTACGCGATCAAACCGATGTACGAGAAGAAGTACCGCGAGCTGATCAACGACAAGGACAAGTTCGTCTCGATCAATGACATTCGTTTGTCGCGCGATTGCGTGAAGAAGGCGATCAAGTACCTACGCGAGATCTACCGTCACCGGATTGGCAAGACCAAGGTTATTTCGCTGAATAACCATACGGGCAAGACCTTCTAAGCCCGGCGAGACCGTGTCGCGGCCAATCGCGAGCAGGCTGATGATCGTTCCCACGCTCCGCGTGGGAATGCCTCAATGGACGCTCCGCGTCCGCTTTTGGGACGCAGAGCGTCCCGGGCTGCATTCCCACGCAGAGCGTGGGAACGATCACAATTAAGCAGCCCATCGGCTGCTCAATAAACTGTTCCCGTTACGTTTACGTCACCGTTATACCGGCCTTTCTGTGGCCTTTCTCCACGGCAACGTGCCATCACGCTACTCGGCTACACACTTTTGCCCGACAAAACCAAGCACCAAATCGGTGCAAGCCTTCAAGCCTTCGCCCTTTCCTGGATCATAATCCACGGCGAAACAACCACGGCCCACAGCTCCGGATCACGCTCGAAAATATCCAGCGCCCGCGTTTCAGACAGCTTGGCGACCTTGTCGGCGGCCAGCCAGGCAGCGACTTTCTCGCCTTCATCGGTCGCTACGGCCTCCGCCGCCGCGATCAAATCCAGACCAGGATCGACCCACAATAGGGCACCCTTGGCAAAGAACGGCTCCAACTCTTTCCAGGTAATAGATGCGGTTTCACCAAGCAGCTTGGCATAGAGGGTGCTAGGTTCTTGAGTCATGGGTTGCTGTCCGCAAAAGAAATCGATGTGAATGATAACGTCGGTATTGCGCCAGAAAAACCCGGATGCAATTGCGTCACCGATTGAAAAACCCGGGAAAGCCAGGGAATGCTGTCGCTTCAAGTATTAGCCAGCTAACATCCTGCCGCGATTCTGTCTTTTTCTTTCAACAAAGCGACACCCTCAGGTTTTGCCCCCTGGCGCCAGCTTCCCAGGCTAACAATCGGCGCTCTACACTGTACCGGTACAGTTGCCGGGGGCATTTTCCGGAGGATATCGACGATATCTGACCCGGTTCTGCTGCTACGGCGCCAGGACTATAAAAACTACAACAGCAAGAGTGGAGCACTATGACTAAGGCTACTAAGCAGATTTCCAAACTGTTTGCCGCTATGGTTCTGGCCGGGGTTGCCAGCCATTCGTTCGCCGCCGACACCATCAAGATCGGCATCGCCGGCCCTAAAACCGGCCCGGTCACTCAGTACGGCGACATGCAGTTCATCGGCGCCAAGATGGCCATCGAGCAGATCAACGCCAAAGGCGGCGTCGACGGCAAGATGCTCGAAGCCAAGGAATACGACGACGCGTGCGACCCTAAACAAGCCGTGGCCGTCGCCAACAAAGTGGTCAACGATGGTGTGAAATTCGTTGTCGGCCACCTGTGCTCCAGCTCCACCCAGCCAGCTTCGGACATCTACGAAGACGAAGGCGTGATCATGATCACCCCGGCCGCCACCAACCCGGACATCACCACCCGTGGTTACAAGCTGGTGTTCCGCACCATCGGCCTGGACAGCGCCCAAGGCCCTGCCGCCGGCAACTACATCGCCGATCACGTGAAACCGAAGATCGTTGCTGTGCTGCACGACAAACAGCAATACGGTGAAGGCATCGCCACCGCCGTGAAACAGACCCTTGAGAAGAAAGGCGTCAAGGTTGCCGTGTTCGAAGGCCTGAACGCCGGTGACAAGGACTTCTCCTCGATCATCCAGAAGCTCAAGCAAGCCAACGTCGACTTCGTCTACTACGGCGGCTACCACCCGGAGCTGGGCCTGATCCTGCGCCAGTCCCAGGAAAAAGGTCTGAAAGCCAAGTTCATGGGGCCTGAAGGCGTCGGCAACGACTCCATCTCGCAAATTGCCCAGAATGCTTCCGAAGGCCTGTTGGTCACCCTGCCGAAATCCTTCGACCAGGACCCAGCCAACAAAGCGCTGGTACAAGCCTTTGCCGACAAGAAGCAGGACCCAAGCGGTCCGTTCGTGTTCCCGGCCTACTCGGCTGTCGAAGTGATTGCCGAAGGTATCAAGGCTGCCAAGAGCGAAGACACCGCCAAGGTGGCTGAAGCCATTCACAAAGGCACCTTCAAGACCCCGACCGGTGATCTGTCGTTCGACAGCAAGGGCGACCTGAAAGACTTCAAATTCGTGGTCTATGAGTGGCATTTCGGTAAACCAAAAACCGAAGTTTCCCCTCAGTAAGCTAGCTCCATGATTAATAGAGCCCACTGCGCAAGCAGTGGGCTTTGTTTTACGAGATTAATGAGTCAGAGTCCCGCGATCCGGGAGTTGGCTTACCTGAAAATCTTAAAACCGTCACCAGCGGTTCGCTGGCAAACGCTCGTGCGAAGGTGGCCACAGACCACACAGCCCGGGCCGGAACATGACTCCACCAGTGAAATGCGTATCAGGTTTTTAGGAGCGCTGTAATGCCTGAGATCTATCACTTCTTCCAACAGCTGGTTAATGGGATGACCATTGGCAGCACCTATGCCCTTATAGCCATTGGCTACACAATGGTTTACGGCATTATTGGAATGATTAACTTCGCCCATGGCGAGGTCTACATGATCGGTTCCTACGTGGCCTTCATCGTCCTTGCCGGACTGGCCATGCTGGGTATCCATTCTCTGCCGCTGTTGATGACCGCCGCATTCCTGGCGACCATCGTTGTTACCAGTGCCTACGGCTACAGTATCGAACGGATCGCCTACCGCCCTCTGCGCGGCAGTAACCGTCTGATCCCGCTGATCTCCGCCATCGGCATGTCGATATTCCTGCAAAACAGCGTACTGCTCTCGCAGGACTCCAAGGACAAATCGATCCCCAACCTGATTCCGGGCAGCTTCAGCTTCGGTCCAGGCGGCGCAGAGGAAGTGCTGATCTCCTACATGCAGATCCTGGTGTTCGTGGTGACCCTGGTGGTGATGCTCTGTCTCACCCAGTTCATCTCGCGTTCACGTCTGGGACGCGCCTGTCGGGCCTGTGCCGAAGACATCAAGATGGCCAACCTGCTGGGCATCAACACCAACAACATCATCGCCCTGACCTTCGTCATCGGTGCCGCCCTGGCGGCCGTGGCGGCCGTACTGCTGAGCATGCAGTACGGCGTGATCAACCCTAACGCCGGATTCCTGGTAGGCCTCAAAGCCTTTACCGCGGCGGTTCTGGGCGGCATCGGCAGCATTCCGGGCGCCATGCTCGGTGGTCTGGTGCTGGGGGTAGCCGAAGCATTCGGCGCCGATATATTCGGTGACCAGTACAAGGACGTGGTGGCTTTCGGCCTTCTGGTTCTGGTGCTGTTATTCCGGCCAACCGGCCTGCTGGGCCGTCCGGAGGTTGAGAAAGTATGACTAGGAATCTTAAACAGGCGCTGTTCAGCGCCCTGCTGGTATGGGCCGTGGCCTATCCGGTACTCGGCCTGAAACTGTCCATCGCCGGGATCAACCTCGCAGTGGAAGGCGCCAGCACCTCCACGCTGATCATCATCGCCACCTGCTCGGTGCTGATGTTCCTGCGTGTGCTGTTCGACCGCGAATACTCGGCGGCCATGAGCTCCGTGCCCAAGGGCAAACTGATCCCGGCCAGCGCGAGCCACTTCCTGACCCTGCCGACCACCCAGCGCTGGATCATCATGGCGTTGATCGTCGCGGCACTGGTGTGGCCGTTCTTCGGTTCACGCGGTGCGGTGGACATCGCCACGCTGATCCTGATCTACGTGCTGCTCGGCCTGGGCCTGAACATCGTGGTCGGTCTGGCCGGTCTGCTCGACCTCGGTTACGTCGGCTTCTACGCCGTGGGCGCCTACAGCTATGCGCTGTTGTCGCACTACTACGGCCTGAGCTTCTGGATCTGCCTGCCGATTGCCGGGCTGATGGCGGCCACTTTCGGCTTCCTGCTCGGTTTCCCGGTGCTGCGCTTGCGCGGTGACTATCTGGCGATCGTGACCCTGGGCTTCGGTGAGATCATCCGTCTGTTCCTGCGCAACCTGACGGGCCTCACCGGTGGACCGAACGGCATCAGCAACATTCCCAAACCGTCGCTGTTCGGCCTGACCTTCGAAAGAACGGCCGCCGAAGGCATGCAGACCTTCCACGAGTTCTTCGGCCTGACGTACAACCCGGTCAGCAAGGTAGTTTTCCTCTACCTGGTGGCGCTGTTGCTGGCGCTGTTCGCGTTGTTCGTGATCAACCGTCTGCTGCGCATGCCGATCGGCCGTGCCTGGGAAGCCTTGCGCGAAGACGAAATCGCCTGCCGTGCCCTGGGCCTGAATCCGACCGTGATCAAGCTGTCGGCCTTCACCCTGGGTGCCTGCTTCGCCGGTTTCGCCGGTAGCTTCTTCGCCGCGCGCCAAGGGCTGGTCACGCCGGAGTCGTTCACCTTCATCGAGTCGGCCACCATTCTCGCCATCGTGGTGTTGGGCGGCATGGGCTCGCAGTTGGGCGTGGTTCTCGCGGCTGTCGTGATGATCCTGTTGCCCGAGTTGATGCGTGACTTCAGCGAATACCGCATGTTGATGTTCGGCGCCTTGATGGTGCTGATGATGATCTGGCGTCCTCAAGGTCTGCTGCCCATGCAACGCCCTCACATGGAGCTGCGTAAATGAGCAGAGAGATCCTGAAAGTAGATGGCCTGAGCATGCGCTTCGGCGGCCTGTTGGCGGTTAATGGCGTAGCCTTGAGCGTCAAAGAGAAACAAGTGGTATCGATGATCGGCCCCAACGGCGCCGGCAAAACCACCGTGTTCAACTGCCTGACCGGGTTCTACAAACCCACCGCTGGCACTATCCAGCTCAACGGTGAAGCGATCGAAGGCCTGCCCGGCCACAAGATCGCCGGCAAAGGCGTGGTGCGGACTTTCCAGAACGTGCGGCTGTTCAAAGACATGACCGCCGTGGAAAACCTGCTGATCGCCCAGCACCGGCACCTGAACACCAACTTCCTGGCCGGCCTGTTCAAGACCCCGGCGTTTCGCCGCAGCGAACGCGAGGCCATGGAATACGCCGAGTTCTGGCTGGAAAAGGTCAACCTCAAGGAGTTCGCCAACCGTCCGGCCGGCACCTTGGCTTATGGTCAGCAGCGCCGCCTGGAAATCGCCCGCTGCATGATGACCCGTCCAAGCATCCTCATGCTCGACGAACCGGCCGCCGGCCTCAATCCGCGGGAAACCGACGACCTCAAGGCGCTGATCGGCACTCTGCGTGAAGAGCATAATGTGACTGTGCTGTTGATCGAACACGACATGAAACTGGTCATGAGCATTTCCGACCATATCTTCGTGATCAACCAGGGCACACCGCTGGCCAACGGCACGCCGGAGCAGATCCGCGACAATCCTGAAGTGATCAAAGCCTACCTGGGGGAAGCGTAAATGCTGCAGTTCGAAAACGTTTCCACCTTCTACGGCAAGATCCAGGCGCTGCACAGCGTCAACGTCGAAGTCCGCCAGGGCGAGATCGTGACCCTGATCGGTGCCAACGGTGCCGGCAAGTCGACCCTGCTGATGACCCTCTGCGGTTCGCCGCAAGCCCACAGCGGCAGCATCCGCTACATGGGCGAAGAGCTCGTCGGCCAGGACTCGTCGCAGATCATGCGTAAAAGCATCGCCGTGGTTCCGGAAGGCCGTCGGGTGTTTGCCCGTCTGACCGTTGAAGAAAACCTCGCCATGGGCGGGTTCTTCACCGACAAGGGCGACTATCAGGAACAGATGGACAAGGTTCTGGGACTTTTCCCACGCCTGAAAGAACGCTTTGCCCAACGCGGCGGCACCATGTCCGGCGGCGAACAGCAAATGCTCGCCATCGGTCGCGCGCTGATGAGCAAGCCCAAGCTGTTGCTGCTCGACGAGCCATCGCTGGGCCTGGCACCGATCATCATCCAGCAGATCTTCGACATCATCGAACAACTGCGCAAGGACGGTGTGACGGTGTTCCTGGTGGAGCAGAACGCCAACCAGGCCCTGAAAATTGCTGACCGTGCCTACGTGCTGGAAAACGGCCGGGTGGTGATGAGCGGAACAGGCGAAGCGCTGCTGACCGACCCGAAAGTGCGCGAAGCGTACCTCGGCGGATAATCCTTTGCGGTAATCAAAAAACGGCCTTCGGGCCGTTTTTTGTGCCTGCCACCATCCCCACAACAATGAAGCTCCTACAGGGGTTCACGTATTTTTTTGAGTTTTTTTTGTTGGGGCTGTAACGCCTCGCCCTGTCGTTTCTCTAGAGCGGTAAGCAAGCACAAACGCTTGCCATACCAAGCTCAATTTCGGAGAAACATCATGACTGCTACCACCCGCACCCTGTCCGCCACCGCCCTGGTTCTGGCCCTCGGTTCTGCCCTGAGCATCGCCGCGGTCTCCACTGCCCATGCCGCTGACGCCAACATGGAAAAATGCTTCGGCGTGGCCATGAAAGGTCATAACGATTGCGCCGCTGGTGCTGGCACCACTTGCGCTGGCACCGCCAAAACCGACTACCAGGCCAACGCCTGGAAACTCGTCCCTCAGGGCACCTGCGCCACCACGATGAGCAAAACATCACCCACCGGTTTCGGCCAGATGGAAGCCTACAAAGCCAAGTCGTAATCAGCCCCCCAGCCTGAGTGTCGACCATGAACCATTTATTCTCCGGGCTCCCGCCCCGCTCCGGGCTGGGGCTCAAGACCGAGCACTTTCGTGAAGTGCTCGGTGCACAACCGGACATCGGTTTCTTCGAAGTCCACGCCGAAAACTACATGGTGGCCGGCGGCCCGTTTCATCATTTTCTGGGGTTGATCCGCGAGCAGTATCCGCTGTCGCTGCACGGCGTTGGTTTGTCCATCGGTGCCGAAGGTCCGCTGGATGCTCTGCACCTGCAAAGGCTGGCCACGCTGATCGAGCGCTATCAACCCCACTCCTTTTCCGAACATCTGGCCTGGTCCAGCCATGGCCCGGTGTTTCTCAACGACCTGCTGCCCCTGGCCTACGATGCGCCGACGCTGAACCGCGTCTGCGAGCACGTCGATCAGGTGCAGAACACACTCAAACGCCCGATGCTGCTGGAAAACCCGGCGACATACCTGGCGTTCCAGCACTCGACAATCGATGAGGCCGACTTCATCACTGAAGTCATTCACCGCACCGGCTGCGGCCTGCTGCTGGACGTCAACAACGTTTACGTTTCCTGCATCAATCACCAAAAAGATCCGCTGGCCTACATCGACGCCCTGCCGCTGCACGCGGTGGGAGAGATTCATCTGGCTGGGTTTGCCGAAGACACCGACAGCCTCGGTGACCGTCTGTTGATCGACGATCACGGTGCGCCCGTCGATAACGCGGTGTGGGCGCTGTACTCGCGGGTGCTGGAGCGGGTCGGCCCGATCGCCACGTTGATCGAACGCGACAACCGGTTACCGGCCTTCAACGTGCTGCACGCCGAAGCCCGGCATGCCGATGAGTTGTTGCACCGCGCCGGGAGCCGGCAATGAGCATTCAAGCCGCTTTTGCCGCCGCCCTGCTCGATCCGCAACGGCCCTGCCCCGAGGGTGTGTTCAGTGCCAACGGCGCCGATCCGGCCAGCCGTTTCGCGGTGTATCGCAACAATGTGCAGAGCTCGTTGATCGACGCCTTGGCCGACAGTTATCCGGTGGTTGTGCAGTTGGTCGGTGACGAGTTTTTCCGGGCGATGGCGCTGCTGTATGTGCAGAGTTGCCCGCCGCAAAGCCCTCTCATCAACGACTATGGCAAGGACTTCGCCGAGTTCATCGGCAGTTTTGAACCGACAGCCAGCGTGCCTTATCTGGCCGACGTGGCGCGGCTGGAGCGCTTGCGCGTTCAGGCCTATCACGCCGCTGACGCGCAGCCCGTGAGCCATGAGCAGATCGCCGCCGTGCTGTCGGACCCACAGGCACTGAGCGAGCTGACGATTGGGCTTCACCCCTCCCTCAATCTGCTGACTTCAGCCTTCGCCGTGGTCGCAATCTGGGCGGCGCATCAACAGGACGCGACGCTGACCGGAATCGACCTCGACCACGGGCAAAACGCGCTGGTGTTGCGCAATGGACTGGAGGTTGAGGTCTTCGCTATCGACGATGGCGCCAGCACCTTCATTCAGAACCTGCGACTCGGCCAGCCCTTGAGCCAAGCGTTGGAAAGCGCGCCAGCCTTCGATCTCAGCCAAACCCTGGCCCTGCTGATCAGCCACAACGCCATCACCCATTTACACCACAATCAGGTATCGCCATGAACACCCACAACCCCATCGCCCGCGCCATCGCGCTGCTGGAAAAGATCCCCCACAGCCTGATCGCCTTTATCGCGCGTTTTTCCATTGCCGCGGTGTTCTGGAAGTCCGGACAAACCAAGGTGGAGGGCCTGGCCATCGACTTGATCGACGGCACCTTTGAACTCGGCGTACCAAGGCTGGCGGACTCGACCATTCCGTTATTCCAGAGCGAATATCACCTGCCGTTGCTCTCCCCGGAACTGGCGGCGCACCTGGCGGCCTTCGCCGAGCATTTCTTTCCGGTGCTGATCCTGATCGGCTTCGCCACGCGCTTTTCGGCCCTGGCGCTGCTGGGTATGACCCTGACCATTCAACTGTTCGTGTACCCCGATGCGTATCCGACCCACGGCACCTGGGCGGCGGTGTTGCTGTACTTGATGGCGACCGGGCCCGGCAAGTTGTCGATCGATCACCTGATTGCCCGGCGTCACGCCCGCTGATACCAACCTCAGAACTCCCATAAAGGTTGTGTGGTGAGACGTTATCGTTGAAGCCGATCCAACGCCTCACCACTGCGTTTGAACCAACCGATCAAATAGTCCGCCAGCACTTGGGTACGCTTCGGCAGCCCGCCCTGATACGGATGCACCAGATACATCGGCATGCTGCGGGTTTGATAATCACGCAGGAGCCAGCGTAAACGTCCATCAGCCAATTCCTCTTGCAACAGATAGGACGGCAAACGCGCAATGCCCGCACCGGTCAGTGCAGCTTTCTTCAAGAGGTTGTAATGGTTGCTGGCGAACGGACCCGACACTCGCACCCGCGTTAATTCGTGCTGTTGGTGATAGAGCCATTCTTCGCGACCGCTGTAATGGCTATTGAGCAGGCAGCGGTGTTCGGCCAGTGCCTGAGGCGTCAGCGGCTCACCGAATCGCTCAAGATACGCGGGGCTGGCGCAGGTCATTTCGTGCCAGGCCAGCAGCGGTCGGGCGACCAGGCGTTCGTCGTTGGCCACTTCCGAGCGGATCGCCAAGTCAAACCCGTCCCGGGACAAGTCGCGGTAGTGGTTGTTGAGCTCCAGCTCGATCTGCACCTCGGGGTACTGCCGGGAAAATTCCAGTAGTGCGCCGTCAAAGAACGTTTCCCCCAATGAAACCGGCACCGTCATCCGCACAGGGCCGGCCATGTCGTCTTTCAGCCGCGCCAACGCCTGACGCGCACGCTCCACTTGCACCACCAGCGCCTGGGCTTGCGGCAATAGCGCCGCCCCCGCCGCCGTCAGGCTCAAGCGGCGAGTGGTGCGTTGCAGCAACACCACGCCAAAGCGTGTTTCCAGCAGGCTGATGCGCTTGGAAAGTTGCCCTTTGCTGCAACCCAGTTGCTGGGCGGCCAGGGTGAAACTGCCCGCCTCAATCAATACCGCGAACGCCGCCAGGTCATCCATTTCGCTCATGGATTGTTTCCTTTTGAAAACCAAAGGTTGCCCATTAGCACGCTTATTAATAAAAAAACCACACTAGACTTAAATTTAAATCCAACCCATTTAAGGAACAGCACGATGAAAATTCTTTTGATTGGCGCCTCTGGCACCGTCGGTTCAGCCATTGACCATGAACTGTCTCAGCGCCACAAAATCATTCGTATCGGCCGTAAAAGCGGTGATTTCCAGGTCGACATCAGTGACAGCGCCTCGATCCGCAAACTGTTCGAACAGACCGGCAACTTCGATGCGCTGATCTGCGCTGCCGGCAGTGTCAACTTCGTGCCGCTGGCCACCATGACCGAACAAGACTTCGAACTCGGCTTGCGCGACAAGCTGATGGGCCAGGTCAACCTGCTGCTGATCGGCCGGGAATTCGCCAATGACGGTGCGTCATTCACCTTCACCACCGGCATCCTCAGTCACGATCCGATTCGTACCGGCAGCTCCGCGTCGCTGGTCAACGGTGCCCTCGACGCCTTTGTTCGTGCGGCGGCGATCGAACTGCCACGCGGTCTGCGCATCAACTCGGTCAGCCCGAACGTGCTGGTCGAAGCCATGGGCAGCTATGCGCCGTACTTCCGTGGTTTCAAACCGGTTCCCGCCGCCGAAGTAGCGCTGGCCTACGCCAAAAGCGTGGAAGGCCTGCAGACCGGCCAGACCTATCGCGTCGGCTAAACCAGACTCGCCCACAGAAAAGCGAGAACATTGCAGGGTTGTGATGAACGGTCAGGCTGAGTAACGTGGCGACACTTGTCTGGAGACTCAAAGATGCGTGTTGCCCGTTCCCTGGTACTTGTTGCCCTGCTTCCGTTGTTCGCCGCTTGCCAATTGCTCGATGGCCCACGGCAAAGCGCTTCCCATGTGGGCCAGACCCGTATGCAGGGCCAATTGACGGCGGCCGACGGCAAGCTGCTGTTCCAGCCGTGTAATGAGCAGCGCAGTTTCGTGGTCAATGACATCGGTGGCACCAGCATCCTGCAAGAGGCCGCGACCCTGGCCGATGATCAGGGCAAGCTGTTCGCCGATGTGCGCGGCCGGATCGTTGCCAGTGGTGCTGATAGCCAACTCGACCTTACTCAGCTGTACCGCGTCGAGCGCTCAGGCACGGCGTGCGACGATCCCAACTTCAAACAGCTGATCCTGCGAGCCGCCGGCCATGGCCCGGAGTGGAACGTCAAGGTCAGCGGCAAGGGCATGATCATCGACCGCGCCGGTCAGCCGCCCCTGGCCCTGCCGTACGTTGAAGAACAACTGGGCGATGGCCGCTTCAACCTCAGCACCGAAGCCAATAATCAGCGCATCGAGCTCTGGGTCGCGCCGCAACGTTGCGTCGACAGCAGCACCGGCAGCGTGCAGCACATGAGCGCCGAGTTGCGTATCGACGGCCAGGTGCAACGCGGCTGTGGGTATTTCGGCGGATCGCGTGACGACTGATCGTTTTAGCCTCACTGGAATCATCCTTTGAGGCTTATAATCGCGGGTTTCAAACGCCCTGGCGCAGTTGTGCGCCCCGCGAACCGGATCCCGTCATGTTACGAATCACCGAACTCAAGTTGCCGATCGACCATCCCGAAGAAGACCTGCGCCCTGCCATCGTGCAGCGCCTGGGCATCGCCAGTGATGACCTGCTCGATTTCACCTTGTTCAAGCGCAGCTACGATGCGCGCAAAAAGTCCTCCGAACTGTGCTTCATCTACACCATCGACCTCAACGTTCGCGATGAGGCGGCGGTGCTGCGCACGTTCGCCGATGACCGTAACGTCAACGTGGCGCCGGATGTCGGCTACAAAGTGGTCGGCCAGGCGCCGGCCGACCTGAGTCAGCGTCCGATCGTGGTCGGCTTCGGCCCGTGCGGGATCTTCGCCGGCCTGGTGCTGGCGCAGATGGGCTTCAAGCCGATCATCCTCGAACGCGGCACCGAAGTGCGCCAGCGCACCAAGGACACTTGGGGCCTGTGGCGTAAAAGTGTGCTCAACCCCGAATCCAACGTGCAATTCGGTGAAGGCGGCGCGGGGACGTTCTCCGACGGCAAGCTCTACAGCCAGATCAAGGACCCGAAATTCCTCGGTCGCAAGGTGCTGCACGAGTTCGTCAAGGCCGGCGCTCCGGAAGAAATCCTCTATGTCAGCAAGCCGCACATCGGGACGTTCCGCCTGACCGGTGTGGTGGAAAACATGCGTGAGCAGATTCGCGCCCTGGGCGGCGAAGTGCGCTTCCAGCAGCGGGTTACCGATGTGCTGATCGACGACGGCCAACTGGTGGGCGTCGAACTCCATGGCGGCGAACAGATCCATTCGAAGCACGTGATTCTGGCCCTCGGCCACAGCGCCCGGGACACCTTCCGCATGCTTCACGGCCGTGGCGTGTACATGGAAGCCAAGCCGTTCTCGGTGGGTTTCCGCATCGAGCACCCACAGTCGCTGATCGACCGCGCACGCCTGGGCAAATACGCTGGCCACCCGAAACTCGGCGCTGCCGACTACAAACTGGTGCACCACGCCAAAAACGGTCGTTCGGTCTACAGCTTCTGCATGTGCCCGGGCGGCACCGTAGTGGCGGCGACCTCCGAGCCGAACCGCGTGGTCACCAACGGCATGAGCCAATACTCGCGTAACGAACGTAACGCCAACTCCGGGATCGTCGTCGGCATCACCCCGGAAGTCGATTATCCGGGCGGCCCGCTGGCCGGCATCGAATTGCAGGAACGCTTGGAATCCCACGCCTTTGTGCTGGGCGGCAGCAACTACGAAGCACCGGCGCAACTGGTCGGCGACTTCATTGCCGGCAAGCCCTCTACCGAATTGGGCAGCGTCGAGCCGTCTTACAAACCGGGCGTTGCCTTGGGTGATTTGGCCCTGGCCCTGCCGGCGTTCGCCATCGAAGCGATTCGCGAAGCCTTGCCGGCGTTCGAGAAGCAGATTCGTGGCTACTCGTTGCACGACGCCGTGTTGACCGGAATCGAGACGCGCACCTCCTCGCCGCTGCGGATTACCCGTAACGAGTCGATGCAGAGCCTGAACGTGAAGGGTTTGTTCCCGGCGGGTGAAGGCGCGGGTTATGCGGGCGGGATTCTGTCGGCGGGCGTCGATGGTATTCGGATTGCCGAAGCAGTGGCCCGAGACATTCTAGGCCTGGAGGCCTGACATGATCGTTCCCACGCTCCGCGTCACTAGTGTCCGGTAAAACCTTTTCAGAGCTGAAGGCTGCCTTGGGCAGCCTT